>NZ_CAXPJM010000001.1:0-4068 GCF_964217435.1 Aurantimonas sp.
CGGGGCAGATCGACCCGGCAGACCTGCCTGCGCTGGCCGATCGTGGCTTCCGCTCGATCATCGGCAACCGCCCCGATGGCGAGGAACCCGGCCAGCCCAGCTGGTCCGTGATTGCTGCCGCCGCACAGGATGCGGGGATCGAGGCACGGCATATCCCCATCGCCGGGCCGCAGGACATCGCCGCCCGCAAAGACGATTTCGCGCAGGCACTGGCCGAGATGCCGGGCCCGGTACTGGCCTTCTGCCGCTCAGGCGCGCGCTCGGGCCGCCTCTACGAAGCGGCGCAAGGCTAAGCGACAGGTCCTAAGCCTGCGCACCGCGCAGGCCCGCGGCGATCAGTACATTTGCAGATGTTCGAGGCCTGCGTCCGGCAGGGTTACTCGCAGCATGGGCCAGTCGCCTGATCCGTTTACGGCAGGCTGCGCGAAGGCTGCGGGGAAGTTCTGCATATCAGGGCCGCCAGCCCCGGTCGGATGATCGAACTGCGCCAGCGCGCGAACCGCATCATCGTACGCGTGTCCGCTCCAGCCATCGTCGAAGCGATATTCGAACGCAGCCTCCTGCGATATGACCGCGCGGGAGCCCGACCCATCGGGGGCATAGCCCAGTTCGGTCGCGCTCAGGCTGTCCGGTGAGACGCCGACCAGCCTGAAGATGGTCGCAAAGGCGTAGTTCTCGCCCGAGGCACCATCGCGGTCGTACTGGATCAGCGTGTCCTCGCCCTCAGCGACCAGTTGCAGGTGCCCGGTGGCGAAGGGATTGGAACCGGCCGGCAAGTTCTGCGATGCCGAGTTCAGGAAGCCTGTGAGCGAGAGCCGGTCTTCTCCCACGGTGAAATCGGTCACCACGACCTCGCTACCGAGGCTGTAGGCAATCGTGTTGAGCAGCGACTGGACCGTGATGGCGTCGCTTCCGGCCCCCAGGGTCACGCTCTGCGAGCCCCCGAATATGCTGATATTGACGGAATCATCGCCTTCGCCAGCATCGATCAAGCCCAACCGGACCCCGCCGACATAAATCTGGTCGGCGCCCGTCCCACCGACCACCGTGACATCATCAATGTAGCGCAAGGAATTGAAAAAGATCCGGTCTTCGCCCTGGCCGCCATCGAGAAGGAGGACGCTGGAGGCCTGAGTCAGGCGTGAGACGAACAGGGTGTCATTGCCCCGCTGGCCGAATAGCCGGTCGTTCCCACCGCCGATGTCGTCGAGAATATCGTCCGATATATCCGGCCCAGCGTCGTTGAAATTATTGCCGTAGAGCGTGTCGTTGCCCAACCCACCGTTGAGCTGGTCCGCACCTTCGCCGCCTTCGATAAGGTCGTCGCCCGCTCGGCCCCAGATCGTATCGTCTCCGGCAAGACCGCTGAGAGTATCGGCTCCATTGCTGCCGCTCAGGATTTCACGTGCGGATGTACCGGTAAACGTCTCCCCGACCGGGGCGTCGCCATTTATTGGGTAACCCAGCTCGCGCGCAGTCATTGTGGTGGCGGTTCTGCCGGTGAAGCTCACCACGGACTGCGGACTATAGGCGCTCTGGGATGCACCGTCCCGGTCGATCTGGAGAGTCGCGGTGCCGTTCACATCGACCAGTTGCAGGTGCCCGCTCGCGAAGGGGTTGGTCGCCGGATCCCAGCCGATCAGGTACTCGGGGAGATATTCCTCAAGAGCCAGGCGATCCTCACCGGCAGTCATATCCGTGATGATAATCGTTGCGTCGGGTGAGGCGACCGGGGCTCGGCGCCCCAGCCAGATGATATCATTCCCCGTCCCGAGAGTGATCGTCTGCACCCCCCCACTCGGATTGATCACGACGAAGTCGTCACCCGACCCAGCGTCAACCGTGCTTTGCGAGACGGCGTTGACGATGATCTCGTCATCGCCCGATCCGCCGAGGATGGTGACGGTATCAACATAGCGGGTGCTGGAAAAAACGATCGAATCGTTTCCGGCTCCGCCATCGAGTAGCAAGACATTGGCCGTCTGGCTGGAGCGACTGACACCGATATGATCGTTTCCGTCCTGGCCGTAGAGGCGGTCATTTCCGCCCCCATCGTCGAAAAGGACGTCGTTACCGCCATCGTCGAAACCGGCGGCGTCTCCGTAGAGGATGTCATCGCCCGCTCCGCCGTAGAGCGTGTCGTTTCCTGCACCCCCTTCGAGGAAGTCGTCCCCGCTACCGCCATATATGAAGTCCCCCCCTCCGAGTGCGCGGATCAGGTCGCCCGCTTCGGTCCCGTACAAGGACTCGAATTCAGAGGTTCCGGTAATCTCGTTGAGATTGGTGACATACAGCGTGACGGCGAAGGAACTGGCAAGCACGCCGTCGCTGGCGGTCACTATGATCTCGTAAGTGTTGTCGCTATTGCCATCGGCCGGGGACTCGAAATCGGCGGCCTGGCGGAAACTGACCGCGCCGGTATCGGCGTCGATCGAGAATGCCTCCGCATCCTCGCCGCTCAGCGAAAAGAACAGCGTGTTGTTGTCCGGATCGCTCGCCGTAACGGTATATGCGAGCACCGATCCTTCGAGGAGCGTCACGGCATCGCTGCTGGTGATCGTCGGCGTGCGATTGCCGCTGAGCGAGACATAGGTGAAGTCGCCGCCGAAGCCGACGATGTCCGCCTGGCCGTCTCCATTCACATCGGCCAGCGTGCGGTAGAACCGGTCGTTCGAAAACCAGCCGCCGCCCGCATCGCTTGCGCCGAAGGACCGCAGCGCGAGGGTGGGATCCGCAAAGGTTCCGTCGCCATTGCCGAGCGCGACGTAAGCGCCGAGCCCGCCAAAGCCGACAATGTCGGCATACCCGTCGCCGTTCATGTCGGCGAGGCGGCGCGGATAGGCATCGCTGCTGGTCCAGCCGCCGCCTTCGGGTGCGAAGCCGAAGCTGGCGAGGCCGAGAATGGTCGGGCCGAAGCCGCCTCCGTCCTGCGCCAGTGCAACGAACACGCCGTTCGCACCGAAGCCGACGATGTCCGCCCGGCCATCTCCGTTCACGTCCGCCATTTCGCGCGGATAGCGCTCGGAAGAGGCCCAGCCGCCGGCAACATCGCTTGCGCCGAAGCCATTATAGGCGAGCGTCGCCTGCGCGAAGGTGCCGTCTTCGCGGGCGAGTGAGACGTAAACTCCTGCCGATCCGAAGCCGACGAGATCTGCCCGTCCGTCGCCATTCACATCGGCCGCAGTGCGCGGATAGATGCCTTCGTTGGTCCAGCCGCCTGCCTCGATCGCGGCGCCGAACCCGTCATAGGCGAGCGCAACGTCGCCGAAGCGGACCGGCTGCTCAGCCGTCGGCGCGAGGCCGAGTGCGACATAGACGCCCGCCGATCCGAAGCCGAGCAGGTCAGCGCGGCCATCGCCGTTTACGTCCGCAAGCATTCGCGGATAGACGGAGTTGTCAGCCCACCCACCGGCGTCGGCGCTGGCCCCGAAGCTGTTGTAGGCGAGCAATGTCTCGCCGAACCCGCCGGCCGGATCGGCCAGCGCGACGAAGACGCCAGCAGCGCCGAAGCCGACGATGTCCGCGCGGCCATCGCCGTTCACGTCGGCCATGCGGCGCGGAAAAGTGGTGTCGTCGGTCCAGCCGCCGGCTACGGGGCTGTAACCGAATCCGCGGTAGGCAGACACAGGCGGGCCGAGGCTCACCTCGCCGCTTCGGGCGAATTCGGCATCCCGCACTTCGTTACGCGCAAGCATCCGCGCATGTCCGCGATACGTCATCCCAGAACCCCTCGTCTCGCCTCCGGAGCGCAGAATGAAGCTTCTTGCAGCCAACCGCGTTCACGATCCGATAACGGTTTAACGCCTGCCGGATCATGAGAACAGGATTTTTGGCAAGTCCGGGGAGGGTGTCCCCCCGGTCGGCGTCAGGCCGCGAAGGCCGCGCGGCGCTTTGCCGCGACTGCCGCAACCTTCGGGTCGCGCAGGTGCGGGCCCTCTGCAATCGCCTGGCGGTAGCTGGCGATCACATTGTCGAGGATCGCCGACCAGTGATAGCGCTCGCTGAACGCGATCCCCGCATCGGCCAGGGTTTTCCGGTAGGCGGGATCGTCCGTCAGCCGCTCGATCG
>NZ_CAXPJM010000002.1:0-208653 GCF_964217435.1 Aurantimonas sp.
GTACGCACGGTACTCGCCGAAGTACTTCGTGATCGCCGCCGTCAGCGACGTCTTGCCATGGTCAACGTGACCGATCGTGCCGATGTTCACATGCGGCTTGTTGCGCTCGAATTTGCTCTTGGCCATCGTCGGCTCCCAACTTAGCGGATGCGTGAGTCCGGGCGCGACATAACGAGTGCGGCGGCCAATGACAAGCGCCGCGCAAACGTGTCGGGCACAAAGACGCCGCACGCGGACGCGCACGGTTTGATCAACACAGCGGATGAGATCGGGAAAGGCGGAGGTCTGGAGCGGGTAGCGGGAATCGAACCCGCAGATTCAGCTTGGAAGGCTGCTGCTCTACCATTGAGCTATACCCGCGCCTGCGCATCAGCGTTCGACCGGCAGTGGTGGAGGGAGTTGGATTTGAACCAACGTAGGCATAGCCAACGGATTTACAGTCCGTCCCCTTTAACCACTCGGGCACCCCTCCGGACTGCCGTCGAAGCATGCAGGCGCTTGGCCTGGCTGCTGGAAGCGTTCGGCGCGGGACCGAGCGTTTCCGAGCGGCCTTATGATGGCCTTGGCGCGATCTGTCAACGCCGAATGGCACCGGAAATCGCATCGAATCTCACCCGGCGGCCATCGCGGCCGCACGAAACCGGTTGTCCGACCCGCTGCGTCCCCCGCGAAGCAAGGGAGCCCGCGCGGGGATCGCCGCTTTCTTCGCATCGCCGGGTGGGATAGAGAGGCCGCATGAGCGACGATACGCCTTCGGGCACCCCCAAGGACACCCATTACGCCACTCTCAGGCGTGCCCACCGCGACCGCAAGCGCGCCGATGGCGGCGCGGCGCCGGCGGGCGCCCCCAGGCGGCGGCCGCAACCGGGGCGTCCGACACCTGCCGGACGGGTGCGCCTTTACGGCATCCATACGGTCGCGGCGGCTCTGAACAATCCTCGACGGAAGCTCCACTCCCTCTTGGTGACGCGCAACGCCCTCGCCCGCCTGGAGATCGCCGAGGACGCGATTCGCTGTCCGGTCGAGATCGTGGAGCCGAAACGCCTCGACGCCGAACTCGGCGGCGAGGCCGTGCATCAGGGCGTCATGCTGGAAACCGAGCCGCTGCCGGCGATCCGCCTGAGCGACCTCGGCACGGCCCGGCTGGTCATCGTCCTCGATCAGGTGACCGACCCGCACAATGTCGGCGCGATCCTGCGCTCGGCGACGGCCTTCGGCGCCGATGCGCTGGTGACCACGGCGCGGCACTCCCCGCAGGAAAGCGGCGTTCTCGCCAAGGCCGCCTCGGGCGCGCTCGAACACGTCACCCAGATCGAGGTGGTCAATCTCGCCGATGCGCTCAGCGCGCTGTCGAAGCAGGGCTTCCGCACCATCGGTCTCGATTCGGACGGCCCGGAATCGTTCGAGGCGAGCCTCGCCGGCGAGCGCATCGCCATCGTTCTCGGCGCCGAGGGCAAGGGCCTGCGCCAGAAGACCCAGGCGACTGTCGATGCCCTCGCCCGGCTGGAAATGCCCGGCGCGATCCGCTCGCTTAACGTCTCCAACGCCGCCGCCATCGCGCTCTACGCAACGCGGCGCCATCTCGGCTGAACGGACGCTCGACAGTCTGGATGAGTGGTGCCGGATGAGGGGATTGAACCCCCGACCTTCGGTTTACAAAACCGCTGCTCTACCGCTGAGCTAATCCGGCGCGGCTGCGCCATAGCATATCGATCGGCGATTTGCAGCGGGATTTTCGGCCGCGTGCGGACCATGGCCGCGCTTGGCGTGCGGGCCCGGACGGGTTACGTCCTCAGGGGACCCGCGCGCCTCGCCGCCTCATGCCTTCAGAAGTGCCGATCCCGTCCATGCCACGTCTGCCCCAGTCCATCAGCTTCCTGGCCAGCGAGGCCGAACCCGCGCAGGAAGCGGCCCAGCGCCTGTCGGCGCTCTATGGCAACGACCGCCCGGAGACCGCCGAGATCATCGTCGCGCTGGGCGGCGACGGCTTCATGCTGCAGACGCTGCACCGGTTCATGAACACCGGCACCCCGATCTACGGGATGAACAAGGGCACCATCGGCTTCCTGATGAACGACTATCGCGAGACCGGTCTGCGCGAGCGTCTGGCCGAGGCGGTGGAAAACACGATCCATCCGCTGACGATGACCGCGACCGATGCCGAGGGCGAGACCCACAGGGCACTGGCGATCAACGAGGTGGCCCTGTTCCGGCAGTCCTACCAGGCCGCCAAGCTGAGGATCACCATCGATGGTCAGGTGCGGCTGGAAGAGCTGGTCTGCGACGGCGTGATGGTGGCGACGCCGATCGGGTCGACGGCCTACAATCTGTCGGCCCAGGGGCCGATCATTCCGGTCGACGCGCCGCTCCTGGCGCTCACCCCGGTCAGCGCCTTCCGCCCCCGCCGCTGGCGCGGCGCGCTCCTCCCCAACCACCAGACGGTGGAGATCACGGTGCTGGAGCCGGAGAAGCGCCCGGTGAACGCCGTGGCCGACGCGACCGAAGTCAAATCGGTCCGGCACATCACCATCTGCGAATCGATGGACGACACCGGCCTGATCCTTTTCGATTCGGATCACTCGTGGGATGAGCGCATCCTGGCCGAGCAGTTCCGCTACTGACGCATCGGCGCTGGTTCTCGCTGCCGGCTAGGCAGCGAGTTGGCGGGCGTGCTGGCGCGCGGCCTCGCGGCTGGTTTCGCCGGCAAGGCGATGCAGGAAGCGCATGATCTCGTCGAAGCCCGAATCGCCCTGCGTGGTCGGGAACGACCCGGCGACCCGCTGCATGACGACCTGCGGCACGTCCTCGACCGCCACGGACAGGCGTCCGGTGGCGAGTTCACGCCACACCGCGACGGCGCAGCGAAACAGCGGGGCCGAGGCGACGGGAAGCCCGGCCGCCGTCATCAGCGTTCGGAAGGCGCTCTGGCGACCGTCGGCAAGGATTGTGCGGACGCGGCGGTCGGACATGGCCGAAAGCCGCACGAGGGCGGCGGCAAAGAGATCGATATTGCCGGTGCAGACCGTGCGCAGCAGGAAGGCGACGTTGAGCTGGCCGCTGGCGCGCAGATGCTCGACCAGCGCCGGCACTTCGGCCTCGCCGATAGTGTCGGCCAGGAGCGCCGTCGCCCGTTCGCAGGCCTCGAAGGCCAGCCGGTCGGCGCGGTCGCCGCCGACGAGATTGCGCAGCATCGGCAGTTCCGCCAGCGCCTGTCCGGTCCGCAGGATCAGGGTCTGGCGCACGGTGGACGGCAGGTCGTCCCGCGCCATCAGCGCGCCGCGCAGCGCTGCGACCTCGCCATGCCGCTCGGAGATCCGGCGGTAGCTGATGCTGGCGATCCCGGCACCCGGATTGCCGAGCAGCGTGATGCAGGTGTCGGCTGCGGCCAGTTCCGCCAAGGCCGCCGCGACCCGGGCCGAGACAAGGCGGCGCGCGGCGATGGCGCCCCGCAGGGCCTCGGAGCCGGTGGCGACAAGGTCGATCAGGTCGTCGTCGGACAAGGCCGGCGAGCGGCCGGCGACGATGCAGGCGATGCTGTCATTGTCCTCGCAGAGCGCGCGCAGGACGGCGCGCGGCGCCCCTCGCCCGTCGGCCAGTTCCAGCGCCATGGCCTGACGCACCTTCGGCGAGGGATCGTCGAGCATGAGCATCAGGGCCGCGTCGGCGCCCGGGCGCTCCTCGGCGGTGATGCGCCCGTCGAGCAACGCCCGCGACAGGATTGCGGCGCCTTCGGCCCGCTGCGTGCTGGTCGCCGTCTCACACCATTTGACGAACCGCTGAACGATCATGGAACTGGCGACCTCTGCTGCGCACCCAACTGTTGGAGAGGAGTGTGTCAGGCAAAGGTTTAGGCTTCGTTCACCATAACGATCGACGAAGCATCAACCATGTCGGCAGGTCGCCGCCCCGGCGACCGGTCTGTCGCAGGGGCGCGTTTCAGCGGCGCGGTCAGCTGTCGCTGGCATCCTCGAGCGTCGGCCGGCGCATCTGGAACACCTCGTCCGCGACGGCGTAGTCGAGATAGCCGAGCCGCGACAGCGGACGGGCGAGGCCCATGTCCAGCATGCCGTTCCGCAGCACCGATTCGGCGATGTGGATGCCGACGACCTGCCCGATGACCATCACCCAGTCCGACGGCTTGCCGTCGACATCGACCGGCTGGAACGACTGGGTCACCTTGCATTCGAGGGCCGCCGGGCTCTCGGCGACGCGCGGCGCGGCCACGAGGCGGCAGGGTGCCTCGGTCAGGCCGGCCAGCTCGAACTCGCTGCGACCGCGCGGTGCCGGCGCCGAGGTGCGGTTCACCGCCTCGGCCAGATCGCCGGTCGCCATGTTGGCGACGAACTCGCCGCTCTCGATGGCAAGGTTGGCCGAATCCTTGAAGCCGGCCGAGGCGAACATCACCAGCTTGGGATGGTCGCTGACCGCGTTGAAGAAGCTGTAGGGCGCGAGATTGACCGCGCCGTTCTTCGCGCGCGTCGAAATCCAGCCGATGGGCCGCGGGGCGACGATCGCCTTGAAGGGATCATGCGGCAGTCCGTGATCGCCGCGCTCGGGTTCGTAGAACAGCATCAGCCCGCCTCCCTCGCCCGTGCGTCGGTGACGATGTCGGCGAGGTCGGGCCGCGGACGTTCCGTCGGCGCCTCCTGCGGGGTGCCGACATGCACGAAGCCGACGACCTTCTCGTCCGCCGCGATGCCGAGAAGCGCCTTGGCATCTTCGTCATAGGCGATCCATTCCGTCACCCAGTTGGCGCCGTAGCCGCGCGCATGCACCGCGGTGACGAGGTTCATCGCCGCCGCGCCGGCGGACAGCACCTGCTCCCACACCGGGATCTTCACATGCTCGCGGGCCGTCGACACGATTCCGATGACGAGCGGGCTGCGGCTGAGCCGGGTCGATTCGGCGCGCTGGCGCGCCTCGCTCAGCGGTGCGCCCTCGCGTGCCTCGGCCAGTTCGGCGAGCGCCTTGCCCAGGTCGATCGCCGCGTCGCCGCGGTAGAGGATGAAACGCCACGGCGCCAGCTTGCCGTGATCGGGAACGCGCGATGCGATCTGCAGGATCCGGTCGAGCTCGGGCCCTTCGGGCGCCGGTGCCGCGAGCAGCGGAATCGGGATCGAGCGCCGGGTGGCGAGGAATGTCGTCGTGTCGGTCAAGGCAGCGTCCTTACGTGATGGCGCGTTCCAGCTAGCCCCTGGCGGCCGCCAGATCAAACCGGCCGCGCCGCGCGAAACGGCGGATCGGCGCGGCGAATTCGCCGTGGCATGAGCATTCGCCTTGAATTCGTCCATCATCTGGGGTCATGAGAGACGGGGTTTGTGAAAGCAGGGGTCTGGTTCGTGGCGGTCGATGCCCGTCTTGTGGCGATCATCAGTTCGATAGTGGTCGCGACGAGTCCGGGGCTGGCGCAGGATATCCCGATTCCGTCGCTGCTCGATCGCGGCGGCGGCCTGTTCGGCGGCGAGCCGCGCAAGCCGGGCGCCTATGTTTCCCCTTCGGCCAGCGAGTTGCTGCCCAATGCCGCGGATGTGGGCGCAGCGCCGACCCGCGGCCTGCAGCGGTTCGACCCAATCGCCCTGCCCGTCGCGCCCGGCATTCCGAAGGCGCCGAAGATCGAGCTTCCGGGTCTGCCCGCCTACGCGCCGCAGAACATGCCCAGCCAGGACATCATCCGTTCGCGCGCGACGCTGACCCTGAAGGCGCGGCTGACCGAGGATGGCGAGCCGATCCCCAACGGGCTTGTCTGGCGGCTGTTCTCGGCCATTCCGGCCATCGACGGACGCGCGACGCTGATCGCCTCGTCCGAAAGCAGCGAAGCCAATTTCGAGGTCCCGGCGGGCTCCTACATCCTGCATGTCGGCTTCGGCCGCGCCGGGGTGGTGAAGCGGATCGACTTCACCGGCGTGAAGACGCAGGAGACGATCACGCTGAATGCCGGCGGCCTGCGGCTGGACGCCATGGTCGGCGACGGCCAGACGATCGAGCCGGCCCGCCTCTCCTTCGACGTCTACAGCGACGCGGAGAACGAGAGCGACCGCGACCTGATCGCCAGCGACGTGCCGCCCAACAAGGTGCTGCGGCTGAACGCCGGCACCTATCACATCGTGTCCAGCTACGGCTCGGTGAACGCCTCGGTGCGGGCCGACATCCGGGTCGAGCCGGGCAAGGTCACCGACGCGACCCTGCAGCACCGCGCCGCCCTTCTGACGATGAAGCTGGTGCGCGAGCCCGGCGGCGAGGCAATCGCCGACACGGCGTGGTCGGTGACCACGGCCTCGGGCGACCCGGTGCGCGAAAGCGTCGGCGCGTTTCCGTCGATGGTGCTGGCGTCGGGCGACTACGTCATCGTCGCCCGCAACAACGACAAGGTCTACCAGCGGGCCTTCGCGGTGGAACCCGGCCAGAACACCGACGTGGAAGTACTGACGTCGGATCTCGCGGAGACGCCGGACCCGCTTGCCGGATCGGGCGACTAGCCCCCTCGATCATCCCCTTCGGTCTAAGATCCGAATCAGGCGGCGATCGGTTCGAACTCCGACTGTGATTGGGCGGTCGGCCGCGCGAGACTGAACACGGCCTGGCGCAGGCGCTCGGTCAAGAGCCGGCGGTCGCCGATGGCGGACAATTCCCCGGATGTGATCAACGGCCCGATGCAGAGGTCGATGGACCGGCCGTATCTGCGCCGGAACTCGCCGATCAGCAGCCCGACGCGCAGCGTCATCGACCAGCGACTGACGAGATGGAACAGCGGCCCGTTCTGGCCGTGGACATGGATCGGTAGGACGGCGGCGCCGCCCGACCGGATCAGCCGCGCCGTGAACTGCTTCCAGGGCAGATCCGCAGCCTCGCCGAAGATCTTCGGCGCCGTGGCCACGCCGCCGGCCGGGAAGACGACGATGGTCGTGCCCTCGGCCAGGAGCCGCATCGCCTCCACCCGGGTCGCCATGTTGGCGGCCATCGCCGCGCGCGTCTCCTCGAAGGACACCGGCAGCCCATAGGCGGCCATTTCGGGGATCTTCATCAGGTCGGCATTGATCAGGATGCGGAACGGCCGGCCGAGCTGTTCGGCCAGGGCCAGAAGTGCAACGCCGTCGCCGATCCCGAAGGGATGGTTGGCGACCATCACCAGACGCTCGGGCAATGTTGCCGGGTCCGGCAGGCGGCCCTCGATCCGCAAGCTGATCCGCATCAGATCGAGCATCATGCCGAAGGCTGGCACATCGCCGGATGCGAGGTGGCGCTGCCAGACCGAATAGAGCCGGGCGAGCCGGCGGCGGCCGGAGAGCTCTTCCATGGAGCGGATGGCGAGGCGCCGGACGAGCGTGTCCGAGGGACGGGCGTAGGTCAGATGGGTCGTGGTTCGCATCGGCCGGCCATGAACGGTTTTCCCGTCCCTAGCCGACGACCGATGACAGGCCGATGACGAAAACGGGCCCCGGATCGGCTCCGGAGCCCGTCAGATGTTCGTCTCAGGCGACCTTGCGGCGCGCCTCCTGCCGGCGCTTCAGGTCCGGCGGCACTGCCTCGTCGGCGAGCGCCGCGACCGCATCGTCCAGCGCCATCGGCGTCTGTTCGCGCGCGCCCAGACGGCGGATGTTGACGGTCCGCTCCTCAGCCTCGCGCTTGCCGCAGACCATGATCACCGGGACCTTGGCCATGGAGTGCTCGCGGACCTTGTAGTTGATCTTCTCGTTGCGAAGATCGGTCTCGACCTGCAGGCCGGCCTGGCGCAGCTCCTCTGCGACCTGCAACGCATAGTCGTCGGCCTCCGAGGTGAT
Organism: Aurantimonas sp.; assembly: GCF_964217435.1. Lineage (NCBI taxonomy): Bacteria > Pseudomonadati > Pseudomonadota > Alphaproteobacteria > Hyphomicrobiales > Aurantimonadaceae > Aurantimonas > Aurantimonas sp. The sequence continues at coordinate 7,779 of NZ_CAXPJM010000002.1, forward strand.
CGTGGCCACGACGACCTGCAGCGGCGACAGCCACAGCGGCAGATGGCCGGCGCAGTTCTCGATCAGGATGCCGATGAAGCGCTCGACCGAGCCCAGCATCGCGCGATGCAGCATCACCGGCGTCTTCTTCTCCGAATCGCGATCGATGTAGAAGGCGCCGAAGCGGCCCGGCAGGTTGAAGTCCACCTGGTTGGTGCCGACCTGCCATTGCCGGCCGATCGCGTCGCGCAGGGTGTACTCGTATTTCGGGCCGTAGAACGCCCCGTCGCCCTCGGCGACCGCCGTGGTGATGCGGCCTGCGCCCTGCTCCTCGATGATGGCGAGAACGTCGCGCATCGAGGCTTCCGCCTTGTCCCACAATTCGTCGGACCCGACGCGCTTCTCGGGCCGCGTGGACAGCTTCACCAGCACGTCCTCGAAGCCGAAATCGCGATAGATCGACAGGATCAGATCGTTGATCTTCAGGCTCTCGGCGGTGATCTGCTCCTCGGTGCAGAAGACGTGGGCGTCATCCTGCGTGAAGGCGCGCACGCGCATCAGCCCGTGCAGCGCGCCGGACGGCTCGTAGCGATGCACGGCGCCGAACTCGGCGATCTTCAGCGGCAGGTCGCGATAGCTCTTCAGCCCGTGCTTGAAGATCTGCACGTGCCCCGGGCAGTTCATCGGCTTCAGCGCGAAGACCCGCTCGTCCTCGGTCTCGGTGACGAACATGTCCTCATGATATTTTTCCCAGTGCCCGGAGGTCTCCCAGAGCGAACGCTCGAGGAGCTGCGGCGCGTTCACTTCCTGATAGCCCTCGGCTTCCTGGCGCCGGCGCACATAGGAGACGAGCGTCTGGTAGAGACGCCAGCCCTTGGGATGCCAGAACACCGTGCCCGGTGCGTCCTCCTGGAAATGGAACAGGTCCATCTCGCGGCCGAGCCGCCGGTGGTCGCGCTTCTCGGCCTCTTCCAGCATGTGGAGATAGGCCGCGAGCTGCTCCTTGGTGGCCCAGGCGGTGCCGTAGATGCGCGTCAGCATCGGATTGTTGGAATCGCCGCGCCAGTAGGCGCCGGCCACCTTCATCAGCTTGAAGGCGTCGCCGATCTGTCCGGTCGCCGCCATGTGCGGTCCGCGGCAGAGGTCGAACCAGTCGCCCTGGCTGTAGATCTTAAGGTCCTGGCCTTCGGGAATCGCGTCGACGAGCTCGACCTTGTAGGCCTCGCCCTTCTCGGCGAAGACCGCCTTCGCCTTGTCGCGCGACCAGACCTCCTTGGTGAAGGGCGCGTTGCGACGGATGATCTCCGTCATCTTCTTCTCGATGACCGGCAGGTCGTCTGGCGTGAACGGCGTGTCGCGGGCGAAATCGTAGAAGAAGCCGTTTTCGATCACCGGGCCGATCGTGACCTGGGTGCCCGGCCACAATTCCTGCACCGCCTCGGCCATGACGTGCGCCGCATCGTGGCGGATCAGTTCCAGCGCACGCGGGTCGTCGCGGGTGATGATCTCGATCGCCCCGGCACGGCCGACCGGGTCGGCCAGGTCGCGGACCTCGCCGTCGAGCGCATAGGCGACGGATTTCTTGAGAAGCGATTTGGAGATGCCGCCCGCGATGTCACGGCCGCTCGTGTCGGCCTCGTATTCGCGCACGGATCCATCGGGGAAGGTCAGGGAAACGGCGTTCGCCATCATGTATCTCTTTCGTTCCAGTCCCGCCTACGATCGCGGGTGGTTGCTGTGACCGGCAACGGCCGGCCGAACGGTGGCAGTCGGGTACGATTGCTCAAGGGGTTCGGGCGGGATATATTTGGATGCGGCGTTCCGATGCAAGGGAGCCAGTTCGATGAACATCGAAATCCTGCAGCCGAAGCCTTTCGATCTTGTCGGAAGCCGGATCCTGATCGCCGGTAACGCGGTCGGCTTCGAGGGGCATCTGTCGATCCTCATCGGCGAAGGCCATGACGAGGTGTCCGCCTCCGCCACGGCGGGCTCGACATCGATCCGCCAGTTCCAGGCGGCGGTCGACATTCCCGACGGGACCGCCTTCACGCTCAACCGGCTGTTCGTGACCGTGTCCGACGACAGCGGCGGCGGCGACGGGGTGCCTCCCCCGACCGTGACGGTGCCGGTTCTCTACGGCCCGCTGATCCTGCCGGGCTTTTCCGGCTACTGGCTGCACCAGGTGGCCGCCGGCGACACGCTGTCGAAGCTGGCGCTGCGCTATTTCGACGACGCCACCAAGTTCCCGATCATCCATCAGGCGAACCAGCACATCGTCGCAAATCCGAGCCTGATCTTTCCCGGCCAGGTGCTGCGGATCCCGCGCGCCTTCTAAGCGCCAGCCAACCGGAGGCGGCCGCTAGTCCGGAGTGCGCTCCGCCGGGCGGCCCAGCCGCAGCAATCGCCACGGCGCCCACCAGCGGTGCTGTGGCGGCAGGGCTTCGGGAACATTGTCGATACCGCTGGTGCCGAACGGGCCACAGCGGCCGACGCGAAAGACGGACAGCCAGCCGCCGCTCCACAGGCCGTGGCGCGCCACGGCCTCATAGGCATATTCCGAGCAGGTCGGCAGATGCCGGCAATGGCTGCCGATCAGCGGAGACAGGGTCAGCTGGTATAGGCGCACGAGACCGAGGCCAAGATACCGGCCGGGCGTTGCCCGCCACGTGCCGGAATAGTTGCGCCCGGCTGCAATGCCGGCGTCGGCGGCATGGCGGGGATGGGCATCGTCGGTGCGGTGGTCGCAGCACATGGGCCTAGCGCCACGCCCTGGCTGACGGCACGACCCGGCCACTCAGGGTCACGCCGCGGCGCTCTTGTCCCGTGCGGCGATCTTGTCCAGCGCATCGACCACGGCATCGAAGGTCAGCATGGTCGAGGCGTGGCGCGCCTTGTACTCGCGCACCGGCTCCAGATATTTCAGATCGGCGAAACGGCCTTCCGGCGGCGTGCCGTTCTCCTTGAGCATCCGCCGCATGGTCTCGCGGGTGGCACGCAGTTCTTCCGGCGTCGCCCCGACGACGTGGCTCGCCATCACCGAGGACGAGGCCTGGCCAAGGGCGCAGGCCTTCACCTCATGGGCGAAGTCCGCCACGACGCCGTCTGCAAGTTTCAGGTCGATCGTCACGGTCGAGCCGCACAGCTTGGAATGCGCCGTGGCGCTGGCATCGGGAGCCTCCAGCCGCCCGATCCGGGGGATGTTTCCGGCCAGTTCCAGTATCCGCGCGTTGTAGACGTCGTCGATCACATGCACACCAATCCATCGCGCAAATGCCGATGGCCCTGTCATTTCGTTCGGTCGGAAATTATATAGGACGCGTGGCACCGGTTCGAAAGTCGCCGTCAGGTCGGCTTCGACATGAAGCGGCCCCTGGCGGCCACCGAAGATAGAGATGAGCGTGACGAAGATTTCGATTGCGGGCCGGGCCGGCCATCCGGCCAAGAATCCCGACCATCATTCGCAGTGGATCGCAGCGCGCATTCCCACGGCACCGGAGCGCAACGACATGGAATCCGTCGTCAAGAAATTCCCCGAAGCAGCCGACGAGCGCGCGGACGACCGGCCGAGCCGGGCCGAGGCCGAGGCTGCCGTCAAGACGCTGCTGCGCTGGATCGGCGAGGACCCGTCGCGCGAGGGCCTGCTGGAGACCCCTGCCCGCGTGGTGAAGGCGTATGAGGAACTCTTCGGCGGCTACCAGCTCGAAGCCGGCGACGTTCTCGGCCGCACCTTCCAGGACGTCTCGGGCTATGACGACATGGTCCTCGTCCGCGATATCGATTTCCACTCCCATTGCGAGCACCACATGGTGCCGATCATCGGCAAGGCGCATGTCGCCTATGTGCCGGACGGTCGCGTTCTGGGCCTGTCGAAGATCGCCCGCGTTGTCGACATCTATGGTCGCCGTCTCCAGACGCAGGAATCGATGACCGCGCAGATCGCCTCGGCCATCGCCGGCATGCTGGTTCCCAAGGGCATCGCCGTGATGATCGAGGCCGAACACATGTGCATGTCCATGCGCGGCATCCGCTCCAAGGGCTCGATGACCATTACCTCTGCCTTCCAGGGCGTCTTCGCCGAGGACGGCGAGTTCAAGTCCCGCTTCCTCGCGCAGGCCAGCAGCCGCTCGTGACCGCCGACCTGTCGCCTGCCCCGCTCTTCGCCGCTCCCTCTTCCGATCACCACGAACAGGAAGAGGGCGCGGTCCTGCGCCCTCGTTTCGACGCCGCCGGGCTCGTGACCGCCGTCGTCACGGACGTGGCGTCCGGCGATCTTCTGATGGTCGCGCACATGAACGCCGAGGCGCTGGACCGGACGCTGGCCACGGGCATTGCCCATTATTGGTCGCGCTCGCGCCAGGCGCTGTGGAAGAAGGGCGAAACCTCTGGCGCCCTGCAGAGCGTTGCCGAGATCCGCATCGACTGCGACCAGGACGCGGTGTGGCTCAAGGTCGCCGTCGCCAGGCCCGAGGACACCTGCCACACGGGCCGCGACACCTGTTTCTACCGCCGCGTGGCGGCCGACGGCCGGACGCTCGACGCCTTGCCGGGCCGGGACTCCGACGCCAGTTGATCCTTAAGCAGTTGATCAAACTTTAGGCGCATCATGATCCATTGATCGTGATTGCCAGCCGGAGTGATGCGGATGCTCGATCGGGTTTTCAGCCGCCGGGAAGGACCGCCGATGGACACCGCGCCGGTCCGGTCCGAGACCGCCAGGAAGCAGCCGGGCATCGCCCTGGCGCTTGGCGGCGGGGCGGCGCGCGGCTGGGCCCATATCGGCGTCCTGCGGGCCTTCGACGAAGCCGGCATTCCCATCTCGATGATCGCCGGCACCTCCATCGGCGCGCTCGTCGGCGGCTGCTACCTCGCCGGCAAGCTCGATGAGCTCGAATCCTTCGCCCTGTCCCTGACACGCCGCGGCCTGATCCGTTTCCTCGATTTCCGTTTCGGTGCCGGCGGCCTGATCGGCGGCATGCGGCTCAGCCGGAAGCTGTCGGAGGCGCTTTCGGACCTGCGGATCGAGGATCTCGACCGGCCACTGGTCTGCGTGGCGACCGAAGCGCGCAGCGGTCATGAAGTGTGGATCGATTCGGGCTCGCTGGTGCTGGCCATGCGCGCCTCCTACGCCCTGCCCGGCGTGTTCGAGCCGCTGGACTGCGGCGGGCGCAGCCTGATGGACGGCGCGCTGGTCAATCCGGTGCCGGTCAGCGTCTGCAGGGTCTACGAGGAACGCTTCGTGGTCGCCGTCAATTTGCACTACGATCTGTTCGGACGCGCGGCGGTGATGCGGCTGCGCGCCGACCCTGCGACCGCGGCGACGCAAGCCGCGGACCTGGCCGCCCGCACGGTGGACGCAGCGCCGCTCGACGATCTCGCCCAGCGGCGCGAGAAGCTCGGCATGGCGCGCTCGATGGTCGATGCCTTTAACATCATCCAGGACCGCATCTCGCGGGCCCGGCTCGCCGGCGACCCGCCGGACCTGTCGCTGCAGCCACGCGTGCGCGACATCGGCCTGTCGGAATTCTTCCGCGCCCGAGAAGCCATCGATCACGGCTACGAGGCGACGATCAGCCGGATCGCCGAGATCCGGCGCATGACCGATATATCGGCCGACGCCACACGCTAGGTCGTTGCGCTCCCCTGTTCCGGGACCCGGGCCGGGCCCCGGCGGTTCCGCTCAGCCGGCGGCGATATACTCGCGCATTTCCATGGCCTCGCGCTCGACCTCCTCGATCCGCTGCTTGACCACGTCGCCGATCGAGATGATGCCGACCAGACGATCGTTCTCGCAGACCGGCAGGTGACGGAAGCGGCCGGTGGTCATCATTTCCATGGCCTGGTTCACCGTGGTCGCCTCGGTGCAGGTGCTCACCTGCGATGTCATCACTTCGCCGATACTCTGGGAGATGGCGCCGACACCCGCGGTGCCGAGGACGCGGACCACGTCGCGTTCCGACACGATGCCGGCGACGCCGCCATCCTCGTTGGTCAGGACGATCGCGCCGATGCGCCGGTTCGCCAGGACCTGCATCGTCTCCTCCAGCGTGGCTTCCGGCTTGAGGGTGACGACGTCGCGTCCCTTGGCTTCCAGTATGTGCCGCACGTTCATGGCTGTTTCTCCCGCTGACATGCCCATTCGTGATGGTGTGCCACCACGACGCAGACGGCAAGAGGCGCCGGTTCAGCGACGCAGCGGCCGGGACAGCGGATCGAACAGCCGGAACAGCAGGAAACCGAAGGCGAAGCCGCCCAGATGCGCCTCCCAGGCGACAGCGCCGCCCCCCATTTCGCCGCCGACGCCGCTTCCGATGAGAAGATTGGTGCCGAAGAACACGGCGATGAAGATCAGAACCGTCCGGTTGCTCAGCGATTCGCCGATCGACACCAGCGGGCCGTTCGACCGGCCCGGCGCCAGCGACACCCTTCCGCCGAAGGCGAAGCGACAGGCGCCGCCCATCAACGCCGAGACGATGCCGGACGCCCCGATGACCGGAACGATCAGCGTCGGGTTCAGGAGGTAGAAGGCGGCCGCCCCGGCGATGGCGCCGCAGGTGCAGAAAGCCAGGAACCACGTCACCCCGACGCGCCGGGCGACCGGCGTGCCGAATGCCAGCAGCCAGACCGCATTGGCGCCGAAATGCGTCCAGTCGCCGTGCAGGAAGGCGTAGCTCAGCGGCGACCAGAGATCGGCGCCGGGCGTGCGAAAGCCGCAGACCGGGTCGACGTCGCCGTAGCAGCCGGGAATGAAGGCCAGATCGAGAAGCGCCTGGGCCGTGGCGACCGGACCGAGCAGATAGACCCGCACGCCGTGAACAAGCGCGAAGATCGCGATCAGGACGAGGATGATCCCCGGCACGTTGAAGGCCGGCGGGTGGGAACGGCGGATGTGGATATCGGCACCGGGCTCGCCATTGTCTTCTGGTCTCATTGCTGTCGCTCCCCGTCGTCCGGTGTCGTTGCCGGTCTGGTGCCGCGCATCGGTCATGTCCTGCCGGCCGCACAGGGCCGCCCGCAGATGGTGCCGCCTCGCCTTATGCCAGTGCCCGCACCGGCGTCCCAGAACAAAAAAACCGCCCTGCGCGGCGCAGGGCGGTTTGAGATGCGGTTGCCGTGACTGGAGGGCCAGGAACCCGGTCGTACTGCTGTGTCAAAATCGGACTGGATATGTCCTGAACGTTGCTAGGCCGGTTCGCCGGCACCGGCAAATCGTTTCGTGCCGGACAGTTAATGGGGTGCAAATCCTCACGGACGGTCTTACCGCTTGTTAAGCTTCCCGCGATAAGGTGGGTCTGCAGCGGAACTCCCCGCCGACGCCCCGAGAAATGGTCGTAGCGATGTCAGCCACAGCCCAGGCGCCCCGTTCGGAACCAGCCGAACGCAGCAGCTTCAGCCGCGTGCGGATCGATCTGCTCGGCCGCTTCATGCGCGAGGACCGGACGGAATTTCCGTGCCGGGCCGAGAACATGTCGCCGGGCGACGTCTCCGTCACCGCCTCCGTGGTGCCGGTCGAGAACGAGCGGATCATCGTCTATATCGACCATATCGGCCGGCTCGAAGGTGCGGTCTCGCGCGTCTTCGAAGGCGGGTTCGACCTCGCTTTCCAGTCGACCCCGCGCAAGCGGGAGAAGCTGGCGGCCCAGCTCACCTGGTTCGCCAACCGCCACGAATTGTCGCTGCCCGAAGACCGTCGCCACGAGCGGAACGCGCCGGAAAACCCCTTCGTCGACATGGTTCTGGACGACGGCCGCCGCTACCCGGCGCAGATCATCGATCTGTCGCTCTCCGGCGCCGCCGTGACCAGCAGTATTCGCCCGGCAGTCGGCTCCCGTATCACTCTCGGCACCACGACCGGACGGATCGTGCGCCACATCGAGGACGGCTTTGCCGTCGAGTTCAGCGCCGAACGCGCCAGGCACGCCCCCAACATCGTCTAGCCCGACACCGTCGAGCCCAACATGGTTTGGCACGGGTCCGTAGACCGTAGCGGTCGCCACGGCTCCGCGGCCGGCTACGCTAGCTCCGGCCCCGCATTCAGCGCGTCCGCCTGAACATGTCGGGCTCCGGCGCCGCTCTGATCCATCCGCATCCCCGACAACGCGCCCTCTCAATGGAACGCACCGCCGTCTCGTCCATTGGGTGCATGACCGCGCTCACGCGGCCGTGAGGCAGCTGTCCCGGCGTCGGTCCGACCGCAGACCATAGATGCGACAGGAGACAGGATGGCCGGGTCCGCCACCACCCCTACCCCCCATTCGGACGACGAAGGGGCGGCACGTGCCGAACGTGTCTCGAAGGTCTCGCGCCTCCCTTGGCAAACCATCGCCATCGGCCTGCTGTCGGTCATCACCCTGATCCTGGTCGGCTGGGCGCTGCAGGCGATGAGCTCGGTCGTCGTGCCCTTCATCTTCTCGATCCTGATCGCCCTCGTCGTGGCGCCGGTGGACAGCATGGTCAAGCGGCGCATGCCCCGGCGGTTCGGCTGGCTCGGCCATGTGGCCGCGATGGGGCTGATCATTGTCATCCTGTTCGTCTTCCTCGGGGGCATCTGGCTGTCGGCGCAGCGGATCTCGGACGCCTTTCCGCAGGTCTCCCAGAAGATCGAGGAGCTGGCGCCGATGATCGCGTCCGGCTCGTCGGGGACTGCCGAGGGGGCGCAAGGCGCGTCGATGGACCGCGGCGAGAACGCCGCCGGCGCGGCCGGATCGACCGGCTCGGCCGGAACCTCCGGCTCGTCGGACGTCTATGCCAGCGTGACGGACCAGTTTCGCGGCGCCGGCGGCCAGCTCGGCAGCAGGATCGCCGAATATGCGTCGAGCTACGCCAGTTCGGTCCTGAGTTCCGCCGGTTCCGCGCTGGCGGCCATGGTGCTGATCTTCTTCTTCACCCTCCTGATGCTGATCGAAGCTCCCAACTGGCGCGCCAAGGTGTGTGCGGTCGTCGATCCCGATCAGCGCAGCGGCGTGTTCGAATCGCTGGACGTCATCGCGCGCCAGCTTCGCCGCTATCTCCTCATTCGCGTCGTGCTGGGACTGCTGACCGCCGGGCTCTACGCCGCATGGCTCTGGTTCTTCGGCGTCGAGCTTCTGCTGGTCTGGGCGATCCTGGCGTTCCTTTTGAACTTCGTGCCGACCCTCGGCTCGCTCGTCGCCGGCGCGCTGCCGGTCGTCCACGTCTATGTGCAGCAGGATTTCCGCACCGCGGTCATCGTCGGCATCGGCATTCTCGTGATCGAGCAGATCATGGGCAATTACGTCGACCCGCGGGTGCAGGGAAAGCAATTGTCCGTCTCGCCGCTGGTCATCCTGCTGGTGCTGCTGGTCTGGGGCTGGGTCTGGGGTGTCGCCGGCGCGCTTCTGGCGGTGCCGGTCACGATCGGCATCATCGTGACCTGCGCCCATCTTCCGCGCCTGAGGCCGGTCGCGCTGTTCCTCAGCGACGAAACGAGCATGGACGATCTCGACGACATCGTGAGCGCCAAATGAGTCCGGGTCCCGGCTGACATATCCCTGTCAGCGAATGCTGGCATTTGTCCCCCGATGACACATATCAATTCGTGGCAGCGTGGTTCGTCTATGCTGCCTTCGACGTTTCGTGAAAAAGGACTTTCGCGATGAGCAGGCATCGACAGTTTCAGGACGTTTCCCCCAACCGCGCCGTGCCGGGCACCGACACCGTGACGGGCCGCAGTCGCTGGCTCGACGGCTGGAAAGGCGAACCGATGCTGGCGGAGATGCTCGACGACCCGATCGTCCAGATCCTGATGTCGCACGACCGGGTCAGCCGCGAGGAGATCGAAACCATCGCGTCGCGCCACGCGGCCTAGGACCGACGGTCCGTCACGAATCCACGACGCAGCAAGGGGTCGTCAGCAGACCCCTCCGACAGACCAAAGCCGTCGCCCTGATCGTCAGGACGACGGCTTCGCTTTATCTGGTATTGGCGGGCCTTCCCAAGTGGGACGGGCTCTGCCCGGGACCGAACTTCGGTCGCGCTAGTCCGCCGGATCGTCCGAACGGATCCATGCGGTGACCAGCGGTTCGGAGACCTCGTCCACAAGGCTTGCCTCCAGGCGCGGAAAACTCGTTTCCATCTGCGCATAGTCGGCTGCGGCCGCGGCCAGCCAGTCGCGCTGGATCCGCAGGGCATCGGCCGGTCCCTCGCATGCGGACAGACCGCGCATCGCCCGGCCATCGGCGAGACACCGCCGGCCGGCCATCTCGATCATCTCCGCCGACAGCCGCGCGGCCGCCTGCGCGGCATGCACGCCGACCATCATGGCGGTCTGCCAGCCCTGCATCTGCAGGAACATGAGCTCGGACGGCGTCAGCCAGGCCATCGTGTCGGGTGTCGTGTTCGGGACGGTCATCGCATCGCTCCATGCGGTCGAGGGGACAGGACGCGGCAGGACCGCTCAGATCGGCCCGACCTTCACGACCTGATAGGTATGGGTCTCGGCGCCGCGCCGGATCGAGACGTATTCCCCCGGCACGAAGCGCTCCTGATCGAAGTGGAAACCGATCTCGTCATCGGCCGGCCCGGCCTCGTAGTCGAAATACCAGGTGCCGCCGGGCTTGCGCCGCAGTCGCCCGATCCGGTCGGTCTCGCCGTCCTGGAAGTGGCGGACGCGGCAGGCCGCCTGATGTGGCTTCCATTCCGCCGGATCGATCCGGCTCTCCGTGTCGAGCGGCACCAGAAGGTCATAGCCGTAGCGGCTGTCGCCGCCGGGATGGTCCTTCTCGCGGGCAAGTTCCAGCCGGACGTGGCGGAACGAGGCGGGAAAGTCTTGCGGCGTGGTCGTCATCGGGGATCTCCTTCGATCCGTACAGCCTAGCCGCGATCGCGGACCCGACATTGATCGGCATCAAGCGCGGGACCGATCGGCACACATCACCGCGCGGCTTCAGCGATCGTGGACCCCCGGTCGGTCCCGAGGTTAATCCGGCAATGTGTCACGCGCGTCTCGCCCCGGTCGGCTGCGCTCCATCCGTTGCGCCCGCACGTCGATGGCGCGGCGAGCCGCGTCCGCAACCGGCTCCGGTTCGCCGTCCCCGTCGATCCGCTCCCAGTCGATGTCACCGGGATCGCGGGCGAGTTGCTGCCTCACGATCGCGGTGGTGGCGTCGGAAGGATCGTTGCGCCGCGCCGCCACCCGGCGCAGCATTTCGGCCGGATCGACGTCGAGCCAGAGACCCTGGAAATCGACGCCGGCGTCACGTGCGGTCGCGGCGATGCGGCTGCGGTCGCACGCGCGCTCGAAGGTGGCGTCGGCGACGACGCCGTGACTCAGCCGCAGGATGCGCTCGGCGTCTGCCGCCATGGCGGCATAGACCCGCTCGGTCATGTCCGACGTATAGGCGTCGGCGTCCAGCCGGGTCTCGGCCGACACGCCGCTGAGGCGCTTGCGGATGCGATCGCTGGACAATGTGCGCGCGCCCGGTGCTGGGCCGATGCGAGGCGCCAGAGCGGCGGCGACCGTCGACTTGCCGGAGCCGGACAGACCGCCGACGGCGATCAGCCGGGCCGGGCGGCGTTCGAGAAGGTCGAGCGCCAGCGCGAAATAGCGTTCGGCCTCGGCGCGGATATCGCTGGCCCGTGGCCCGGCATCCGAAAGCTGCGCGGCGCCGACATGGGCCCTGACCGCAGCGCGCACCGCCATGAAGAAGGGCAGCGCCGGCAGACCGCTCTCGTCCCGGGTCACGTCGAGATAGCGGTTGAGAACGCGATTGGCGAACTCCTCCAGCCCGCGATGCCAGAGATCCATCAGGAGGAACGCCAGATCGTAGAGGGTGTCGGTGGTTCCCAGTGCCTCGTCGAATTCCAGGCAGTCGAACAGCACCGGTTCGTCGTCGACGGTGCAGATGTTGCGCAGATGCAGATCGCCGTGGCACCGCCGCACCCGGCCGGCCCTCGCGCGCTCGTCCAGAAGCGGCCCAAGCCGCGCCAACTCCTGGCGAAACCGTCGATTGAAGCGGCCGGTCTCCTCGCTGTCGAACAGCTCGGTCGCGGCGAACGCTGCTTCGTTGATGTCGAGGACCGCCGCCATCCGCGCGGCGCCGTCCGGCGTCGGGTCGGGCGGGATCGTCTCGTGGAACGCCGCGATGGTCCGGGCGAGACGATCCATCAGCGGACCGGTCAATGTGCCCTCCATGGCGCGCCGGTCGAAGAGTCCGTTCCCGTCGAAGCGGCGCATCTCGACGACCGCGTCGACGAGATCGCCGCCGCCGTCGAGGACGAGTCCGCCGCCGGGTGCGCGCGTGATCCTGCGAACGGCGCGGTAGAGCTGCGGCGCCGTGCGCCGGTTGAGGTCCAGTTCGCGTTCGCAGGCCGCAAGCCGCAGGGCAGGCGTCGAGAAATCCACATAGGGCCGTTTGACCGGCCGCTTAAGCTTCACGGCCGTCTCACCGCCCAGGAGCACGATGGAAATATGGGTGGTGACGGTCTCGCTCCGCTCGGCCGGAACGCCGGCGAAAAGCCGGGAGCGGATGCATTCGAGAATCGCGTCGTCGGCTTCGTGCATGACGCCCCGCCTTTCCGGCAGCCGATCGGCTGCGTGCGCCGTTGCCTCCCCCGGATCAGATCGCCCCGCATTGATCGGCGTCAAGGCGGAGCGCCCCGCGCGATGGTCAGATGCCACGACGGGCAAACACCGGGAGACGACGATGACGCGATCGACATCCATGCGGGGACGGCTGGCACTGATAGCCACGGCGGTGGCGGGCCTTGCCCTGCTGCCCTCCGCAGCCACGGCACAGGACCTCGCACAGATCGCCAACGGCCAGCGTTTCCTCGAAACCAATTGCGCCCGTTGCCACGCCATCGCGCGGACCGGCACCAGCCCGCATCCGCAGGCACCGGCGTTCCGGACGCTTTCGCAGAGCTATCCCATCGCCAGCCTCGAGGAGGCGCTGGTGGAAGGCCTGTGGACCGGGCATCCCGACATGCCGGAATTCATCTTCGGCCCCGGACAGGCCCGGGCGATCATCGCCTATATCGAGAGCATCCAGGACTAGCCATAAAACGGGCGGCGGCCGGCGCCCCCGGCAGCGCTCGCCTCAAGCGTCGGCGCTCCTGTCGAATTCGATGGTGACATGCGCGGTCTCGGAGAAGTCCTCCGTCCGGTCGGCGCGGAAACCGAGATCGCGGGCCATCTGCAACATGGTGACGTTCTCGCGCAGCACCTCGCCATAGACGCGGTGCAGGCCGCGCTTGCGGCCATAGGCGAGGATCTCCGACAGGAGCCGGTAGCCGAGCCCCCGCCCCTTCATGTCCGAGCGCACCAAAACGGCGAATTCGGCGGCCTCGTTCTCCGGGTCGGAGACGAGGCGTGCGACACCGTAGATCGGCCCCTGCCCGTAGGCACTGCCCGGCTCGACAGCGACCAGCGCCATCTCGCGGTGGTAGTCGATCTGCGAGAACCGCGCCGCCGTCTGGTGCGGCAGCGCCTTCATCGGGGCCATGAAGCGCAGCCGCAGATCCTCCTGCGTACAGCGCGCCGCCATCTCGACCAGCGGCTCCTCGTCCTCCGGCCGGATGGGCCGCAGCACGAAGCGTTCGCCGTTGCGCAGTTCGACGGCGCGTTCCAGCTCGCGGGGATAGGGCCGGATCGAGGGCGCGACCCGCGCTGTCCCCGCCGCGTGCAGCGAGATGCGGGCGTCGAGCGCCAGGACACCCTCGGCGTCGGCGAGCAGCGGATTGATGTCGAGTTCGGCGACGTCCGGCAGATGCACCGCCAGTTCGGACAGGCGCACCAGAACGTCGGCCAGGGCATCGAAGGCGACCGGCGCCACGTCGCGATACCCTGCAAGCAGCTTGGAGATCCGGGTGGCGCGGATCATCTCACGCGCCAGGACGGAATTGAGCGGCGGCAGGCCGATGGCCCGATCGCCGATCACCTCCGCTGCCTTGCCGCCTCGGCCGAACAGGATCACGGGGCCGAAGGTCGGGTCCGGCGCGATGCCGGCGATCAGCTCGTAGGCGCCGTCGCGCACGATCATCGGCTGCACTGTGAAGCCGTCGATGCGGGCATGCGGGGCGTATGCGCGCACGGCCTCCAGCATCGCCTCGGCGCTCTCGCGCATCTCCTGCGCCGAGCCGATATTCAGGCGCACCCCGCCGGCATCGGATTTGTGGGAGATCTCGGCCGAGACGATCTTCAGGACGGCGGGGCCTCCCATCGCCTCGAAGCAGGCGACCGCTCCGTCCACATCGCTCGCCATGCGGGTGGTGACGGTCGGGATGCCGAAGGTGGCGAGCAGCCGCTTGGCCTCGTACTCGCTCAAGATCGTCCGGCCATCCTGGCGAACGGTCTCGATCAGCTCCTGCGCGCTCGCGATATCCTCGTGGCCGATGGCAACGCCGGCCGACGGCGTTTCGAGCAGAAGCTCCTGGTTGCGCTTGTATTCGACGAGATGGGTGAAGGCGCGAATCGCCTTTTCCGGGCTGTCGAAGGTCGCGACCTTCTCGGCGGCGAAGAGGTCGCGCACCGGGGCCGCGGAAGTTCCGCCGAGCCAGTTGGTGAGCACCGGAAACCGCGGACGCCGCTTGGCGATGGCGGCAACGCGGCGGCCGGCCTCCATGCCGTCGGCGACGGCGGTCGGGCAGTTGATGACGAGGATCGCGTCGCTCTCGCGCTCCTTCATCAGGATGTCGAGGGCGGCGCCGTAGCGCTCGGGCGTGGCGTCGCCGATGATGTCCACCGGGTTGGCGCGCGACCAGGTCGGCGGCAGCACGCCGTCGAGCTCGGCGATCCCCGCGTCGCTGAGTCTCGCCAGCCGTCCGCCGTCGGATTCCAGCGCATCGACGGCCAGGACGCCGGCGCCGCCGCCATTGGTGAGGATGGTCAGCCGGTCGCCGGAGATGCGCACCCCGCTGGCGAGCGTCGCGGCGGCCTCGAACAATTCCTCGATCTCGCGCACCCGCAGGATGCCGGCGCGTCGGAAGGCGGCGTCGTAGACGACGTCCGAACCGGCCAATGCGCCGGTGTGGGACTGCGCGGCCCGCGCGCCCGCCGCGCTGCGCCCGGCCTTGATCACCAGCACCGGCATGGAGCGGGCCGCCAGCCGGGCGGCCGACAGGAATTTCTGCGCCTCGGTGACGTTCTCGACATAGAGCAGGATCGAGCGGGTCGTCCGGTCGGTCGCCAGATAGTCCAGCATGTCGCCGAAATCGACGTCGGACATGTCGCCGACGGACAGGAGATGGGAGAAGCCGATGCGGCGCTCGTCGGCCCAGTCGATGACCGAGGTCAGCATCGCCCCGGACTGGCTGACCAGCGCGATGTCGCCGGCCCGCGGCATGAGATGGGCGAAGCTGGCGTTGATGCCGGCGGCCGGGGAGATCAGGCCGAGGCAGTTCGGCCCGACGATCCGCATGAGATGGGGGCGCGCGGCGTCCAGCACCTGCTGGCGCAGGGTGGCGCCATCCACCGTCTCGCCGAGGCCGGCCGAAATGACGATGGCGGCGCAGCAACCGCGCTCGCCCAGCGCCGCGATGATGCCTGGCACCGTGCGCGCCGGCGTGGCGATCACGGCGAGGTCCGGCACCTCGGGCAGCATCTCCACCGAGCGATGGCATTGGCGGCCGTGGATTTCGCGCGCGTGCGGATTGACCAGCATGATCCGGCCGGCAAAGCCGCCGGAGACCAGATTGTCGACCAGCACCGAGCCGACCGACCCCGGCTCGTTGCTGGCGCCGATCAGCGCGATCGAACGCGGCGCGAACAGCGCGTCGAAGTTGCGGATGCTCATGCGGCGCCGGCCGTTCGCGCGCCTCGGGTCTGGGTCATGATCGTCCGTCCCTGTGCCGCCAAACTCGCGTCAACGGCGAGGAACATACCATGCCGGAGCCATCGCTTCTAAGGCTGGATGGCGACCTTCAGGACCCCGTCGCGCTGATGCGAGAAGAGATCGTAGGCCTCCTCGATCTCGTCGAGCTCGTAACGATGGGTCACCAGGGGCGTCGTGTCGAGACGCTGCGACGCGATGACATCCATCAGCCGGCGCATGCGCTCCTTGCCGCCCGGGCACAGGGTCGTGACGATCTTGTTGTCGCCGATGCCAGCGCTGAAGGCGTCGAGCGGGATGGTGAGATCGTTGGAATAGACGCCAAGCGAGGACAGCGTGCCACCCGGCCGCAGAACGCGCAGCGCGGCCTCAAAGGTCTCCTGACGGCCGAGCGCCTCGATCGACACGTCGACGCCGCGGCCATCGGTCAGCCGCATGATCTCGGCGACGACGTCCCCCTTGGTGAAGTCGACGACGTGGTCGGCCCCCATCTTGCGGGCGATCTCCATGCGCTCGGGCACGGAGTCCACCCCGATGATCGTGGTGGCACCCATCAGCCGCGCGCCGGCCGTGGCGCAGAGGCCGATCGGTCCCTGGGCGAACACCGCGACGGTGTCGCCGATCCGCACGGTCCCGCTTTCAGCGCCCGAGAACCCTGTCGACATGATGTCCGGACACATCAGGACCTGTTCGTCGGTGAGCCCGTCCGGGATCGGCGCCAGATTGACCATGGCGTCAGGCACCAGGAGGTATTCCGCCTGGGCCCCGTCGATGGTGTTGCCGAAGCGCCAGCCGCCCATCGGCTGGAAACCGTGCTTGGTGCCGGGACCATCCTGCGAATGGCAGCCGCACAGGCAGGCATTGCTGTAGCCGCTGGGCGAGATCGCACCGGCGATGACCCGCTGGCCTTCGCGGTAGCCCTGCACGGCGGAACCGAGCTTCTCGATCACCCCCACCGGCTCGTGGCCGATCGTCAGCCCGCGCTCGACCGGATATTCGCCCTTGAGGATATGCACGTCGGTGCCGCAGATCGTCGTGGTGGTGATCCGCACCAGCGCGTCGAGCGGGCCGACGTCGGGAATCGGCTTCTCATCCAGCACGATCCGGTTCGGTTCGACGAAGATCGCCGCTTTCATCATGGCCATCGGTCTCAACCTTGCATTCGTTACGGGAACTGCGTGTGTCGGACGAAACCGCCTGCCGGGCGGTCAGCCCATGGCGCGACCGGGGCCGGCCGCAGCCGGCGACGGGGTCACGATCCGGGCGGGCAGACCTGCCGCGTGGCGCGGCCGCTCGACCTTCAGCCTCACGGCCTGTCCGAGCCGCGTCACGCGCTTGGCATCGGCGAAGGCCGAGCGCAGGGCATCCAGCCGACGGTGGAACCGGCCATGGGGCGAATGGCAGAAACTGACCTGCCAGCCCTCGCCGCACGGCTCGATGCTGTATTCCAGATGACCGTAATGCATTGCGCGTCTCCGGAAGGATCGTCAGCGTGACAGGAGCAGCGGGACGTCGCAGCGGCTCAGGAGCTCGCGCGTCACGCCGCCCAGCAGCATCTCGCGCAGGCGGGAATGGCCATAGGCGCCGACGACGATCAGATCCGCGGCAAGGCTCTCCGCCTCCTTCATCAGGGCATCGGCGGGATGGCGCCAGTTCGGCAGTTCGCGGGTCTCCACCGTGACGCCGTGGCGATCGAGATGACGGGCCATGTCGGCCATCGGCTCCAGGTGCCGCTGCTCGGTCGCGCCATCCTCGACGACACTTGCCAGAACGACGAGCTTGGCCTGCTTCAGGAAGGGCAGCGCCGCCGCCACCGCATGGGCGCATTCGGGCGAATCCCGCCAGCCGACGACGACCGTCTCCGGCGCCGCGAAGCTGCGCTTGGGCGCGGGCGGCACAACCAGCGCCGCTGAGCGTGCATTGAACAGGATCGCCTCGACCACTTGGCCGCTGAGGGCAGCCTTGCCGCCCTGCTGGACCAGCACGAACAGATCTGTCGTGCCGGCGAGCCGTTCGGCAGCGGCCGACAGATGACCGAAGCTGCCGTCCGCGCGCCGCAGGCCATAGGGGACCGCGACACGATCCAGTCGCTGGCGCAGCTTCTGCTCGGCGGCATCGCCAGTGTCCTTGCCGACCTTGAAGAGCTCGGCGACCAGCATGTCGGAGCCCGGCCCGGCCGGCACGCCGGTGATGTGGATATGGTTGGCGAGCATGCATTCGAGATGGGCGCCGAATGCGCTGGCGATCGTTTCGGCATAGTCGATGGCGACTTCGTCCGACGGCGATCCGTCGAGATAGACCGCCAGGTCCGCGATGGGAGATTTGTGCATGGGATAACCCTTTGCCCGAGTTGCGATCGCGACGGCGTTCGACATGCCGTCAGAGTGCCGGCCGGGCGCACTCCCCGCCTTGATCGAGGTCAAAGCCTTGAACAGGTCTGCGCCCGGCCGCAATTCGGCGCTGCCCGCCTCTCGAAATCAAGCGGCATGACGCCAGGTCTGGCGAATGAAGATCGCCAGTTCCAACATCAACGGGGTCAATGGCCGCCTGCCCGTGCTGCTGCGCTGGCTCGCCGAGGCCGAACCCGACGCGGTCTGCCTGCAGGAACTGAAGGCGCCGGACGAGAAGTTTCCGATCGACGCCATCCGCGAGGCCGGCTACGGCGCGATCTGGCACGGTCAGAAAAGCTGGAATGGCGTCGCCATCCTCGCCCGTGGCACCGATCCGCTCGAGACGCGACGCGGCCTGCCCGGCGACGATGACGACCATCAGAGCCGCTATCTGGAAGCGGCGGTGAAAGGCGTTCTGGTCGGCTGCCTGTATCTGCCCAATGGCAACCCGGCGCCGGGCCCGAAATTCGACTACAAGCTGCGCTGGCTGGAGCGCTTCGCAAGCCATGCCGCCGAGCTCATGGCGACCGGCGCGCCGGCAGTGCTGGCCGGCGACTACAACGTCATCCCGACCGAACTGGACGTCTACAAGCCTGAGCGCTGGGTGGACGACGCGCTGTTTAGGCCGGAGGTGCGCGAAGCGTTCCACCGCCTTCTCGACGCGGGCTGGGCCGACGCGATCCGCAGCCTGCACCCGGAGGCCACCATCTATACCTTCTGGGACTATCTGCGGAACGCCTGGGGCCGCGATGCCGGCCTGCGGCTGGACCATCTCCTGCTGAGCCCCAGCCTTGCTCCACGATTGCTGGCCGCCGGCGTCGACCGCGACGTGCGCGGCTGGGAAAAGGCCAGCGACCACGCGCCGGTCTGGATCGAGATCACCGATGCAGAGGCCGGCACCAAACGGACGGCAACGCGTTCATCGAAACGCCGGCCGAAGGAGTGACGATGTGACGGAAGACGACCCCAACGATCTGGAGCGCTTCGTGGCCGCGCAGGCGCCGGTCTACGCGCAGGCGCTCGGCGAGTTGCAGGCAGGGCGCAAGCGCAGTCACTGGATGTGGTTCGTGTTTCCGCAATTGCAGGGTCTCGGCCATTCCGACATGGCCCGGCATTTCGGCATCGCTTCGCTCGACCAGGCCCGCGCCTATCTCCGCCATCCCGTGCTGGGTCCCCGGCTCGTCGCCTGCACCGAGGCTGTTCTGGCGCATGGCGACCGGTCGCTCGGCGCGATCTTCGGCGCGCCCGACGACATGAAGTTCGGCTCGTCGATGACCCTGGTCGCCCATGCGGCGGGCGACGCCCCATCCGCCTTCCGGGAGGCCCTCGCCCTGTTCTGCAACGGCCGCGAGGACCAGGCGACGCTGCGGCTGCTGGGCATCGACGGCTGACAATCGCCGAGCGAGGATCTCAGCGCTCGCCGCGCCGGTAGGGCTGCATCAGCGCCTGCGGCACCCGGGCGCGCCGCGCCATCACCACCAGCGCCACGATCGACAGAAGGTACGGCATCATCAGGAACATCTGATACGGGATCGCCTTGCCGAACTCGGTCTGCAGCCGCAGCTGATAGGCGTCGAAGAGGGCGAAGAGAATGGCGCCCAGCAGGGCCCGTCCCGGCCGCCAGGTGGCGAAGACCACGAGCGCGATGCAGATCCAGCCGCGTCCCTGGATCATGGTCGGGAAGAAGCTGTTGAAGGCCGACAGGGTCAGGAACGCGCCGCCGACCCCCATCAGGGCGCTGCCGGCCACCACCGCGCCGATGCGGATGGCGATCGGGTCGACGCCCTGCGCTTCGGCCGCATGCGGGTTCTCGCCGGTCATGCGGATCGCCAGCCCCAGCGGGGTCCGGGCCAGCACATAGGCCATCACCGCCGCCACCAGCAGCGCCAGATATGTGGGCGCGGTCTGGGTGAAGAGCGCATCGCCGACGATCGCCAGGTCGGACAGCACCGGCACGTGCAGCGGCTGGAACGGCTCGATGGTCGGCGGCGTGCCCTGCAGCGGCACGACCAGCCGGAAGATGAAGTAGCTCAGGCTCGAGGCCAGCAGCGTGATGCCGAGCCCGGTGACGTGCTGGGACAGGCCCAGCGGCACGGTCATCAGCGCATGCAGCAGGCCGAAGGCCGCGCCGCCCAGCGCCGCCGCGAAGAGGCCCATCCACAGATTGCCGCCCTCGAAGACCGTCAGCCAGCCGATCATGGCGCCGAAGCTCATGATGCCCTCGATGCCGAGATTGAGCACGCCGGCGCGTTCGCAAAGGAGCGCGCCGAGGGTGCCGAAGATCAGCGGCGTCGCGATGCGCAGCACCGCTTCCCACATGCCGGCGGAGGCGAAGATGTCGAGCGCGGCACTCATCGGCGGATCCGGTAGGCAGTGAAGAGCAGCGCGACCAGCATGGTCAGCAGCGACAGGGCGACGGTCACGTCGGCAATGAAGCTGGGCACGCCGAGCGCCCGGCTCATGGAGTCGGAGCCGACGAACATCATCGCCGCAAAGAGCGCGGCGGCGACCACGGCCAGCGGCTGGAGATTGGCGAGCATCGCCACGATGATGCCGGCATAGCCGTAGCCGGGCGACAGGTCGGTCGTGACGTAGCCCTTCACGCCGATCACCTCGATCGCCCCGGCCAGCCCGGCGAGCCCGCCCGACCAGCAGGCGACCTTCACCAAGGTGCGTCCGAGCGGCACGCCGGCAAAGCGCGCCGCGGCGGGGTTGAGCCCGGCCGCCCGCGATTCCAGCCCGTAGGCGGTGCGCGACTGGACGACATGGACGACGATGGCGACGACGACGGCGATCAGCAGGCCGACATGCAGACGCGACCGCTCCAGCAGCTTCGGCAACTGGGCCTCGGTGGCCACCGGGACCGATTGCGGCCAGCCGAAGGCCAGCGGGTCCTTCATCGGTCCCTCGATCATCATCGACACGAACAGCAGGACGACAAAGTTGAGGAGCAGCGTCGTCACCACTTCATCGACGCCGAAGCGCAGCCTGAGCGCGAGCGGCACGAGGAGCAGCACCATGCCCGCCAGCGCGCCGGCGATCATCACCGCCGGGATCAGCGCGATACCGGGGAGGCCGGCAAGACCCAGCTGCGAGCCGAGAAAAGCCGCGGTCAGCGCGCCGACATAGAGCTGGCCCTCGGCGCCGATGTTCCAGACCTTGGCCCGGAAGGCGACCGCGACGGCGAGACCGGTGAGGATCAGCGGCGTCGTCCGCGTCAGCGTTTCGGTCAGCGCGAGGCGCGAGCCGAAGGCCCCTTGCACGATGCGGGCATAGGCTTCCAGCACCGGCGCCCCGGCAAGCGCGATCAGTACGCCCGACAGTGCGAGCGCGACCAGCACGGCAAGGATCGGCGCGACCACCATGAGTGTCGCGGGACGGCTGTCCCGACGTTCCAGACGCATCAGGCGGCCTCATGCGGGGCGACGGCCCATTCGCCGGCCATCATCAGGCCGAGACGCCGGGCGTCGAGGGATTCGATCGGCACCGGCTCCGACAGGCGCCCGCCGACAATGGCCTGCACCCGATCGGCCAGCGCCAGCACTTCGTCGAGGTCTTCCGAGATCAGCAGAACACCCGCTCCCGCGTCCCGGGCGGCGAGGATATCGCCATGGACCGCCGCAATGGCGCCCTCGTCGAGACCGCGCGTCGGCTGCGCCGCGACCAACACTTTGGGGGACCCAGCCAGATTGCGGCCGAAGATCAGCTTCTGCATGTTGCCGCCGGACAGGAGCCGCGTGCGGCTGTCGGCCGATCCGCCGCGAATGTCGAAACGGTCGATGACGTCGGCCGCAAAGGCGCGCGCCGTCGATTGCCGGACGAAGCCGCCCTTCGAGAAGGGAGCGTCGCGCACACGTTCGAGAATGGCGTTCTCCCAGATCGCCAGTTCGCCGATGGCGCCTTCGGTGTTGCGGTCCTCGGGGATGCGGCCGACACCGCGGCGCACGAGGTCGCGCGGCGACAGCGTGGAGGTCTCCTCGCCCAGTACCGACAGACCGCCGGCATCCGGCGCGACGAGCCCGGACACCAGATGGGCGAGCGTCGCCTGGCCGTTGCCGGAGACGCCGATGATGCCCAGCGTCTCGCGCTCGCGCAGGTGAAAGCTGACATTGGAGAGGCGTTTCGCGCCGCCCACCGTAACGCTGACGTCCCGGGCCGCCATCACCGTGTCGCCCGGCACCGCAGCGGCGCGGACCGGACGCGTCACGCGGCGGCCGACCATCAGTTCGGCCAGTTCCTCCTTGGAGGTCGCGGTGTTGGCCCGCTCGGCGACCATCCGGCCGGCGCGCAGCACCAGCACGCGGTCGGCGGCTGCCATCACCTCGTGCAGCTTGTGGGAGATGAAGATCAGCGACAGCCCTTCGGCCGCCATCACCCTGAGCGTCTTGAAGAGGGTCTCCGCCTCCGGCCGGGTCAGCACCGCCGTCGGCTCGTCGAGGATCAGGATCTTCGCGTCGTTGTAGAGCGCCTTCAGGATCTCCACGCGCTGCTGCTCGCCGACGGACAGATCGCCGACACGCTTGTCCGGATCGACGACGAGGCCGAAACGCTCGGCGAGGCTTGCCAGCTTGCGCCGCGCGGCGGCCTTGCCTGAGCGCCAGCGCAGCAGCGGCTCGGTGCCGGTCATGACGTTTTCGAGGACGGTGAGATTCGGCGCCAGGGTGAAATGCTGATGGACCATGCCGACGCCGGCCGCGATGGCGGCGCGCGGCCGGCCGAGCGGCAGCTCCTCGCCGGCCACGAGAACCCGCCCGGCATCCGGCACGTAGTGGCCGAACAGGATGTTCATCAGCGTC
Source organism: Aurantimonas sp. (assembly GCF_964217435.1). Lineage (NCBI taxonomy): Bacteria > Pseudomonadati > Pseudomonadota > Alphaproteobacteria > Hyphomicrobiales > Aurantimonadaceae > Aurantimonas > Aurantimonas sp. The sequence goes on from NZ_CAXPJM010000002.1 coordinate 30,726, forward strand.
GTCTTGCCGGCGCCGTTCTCGCCGAGCAGCGCGACGAGTTCGCCGCGGCGAAGGGTCAGGCTGACGTCGTCATTGGCCGCAAAGTCGCCGAAGCGCTTGGTGATGTGTTCGAGGGACAGGACGGCGGTCATACGGTCTCACTCCCGCCGTTCCGCAATGACCGGCCGTCCGACGGATGCCGGCCGGCCGCGCGGAGAATACCGCGTGGACCGGCCGGATCGTCGGGGCCGTCGCAGATCGGCGAACGGGCTGGCATGCGTTTTCGCGGATCAGGTCGGTTCGGTGAAGTCGATGACCACTTCGAACTCGCCGGCCTTGATCGCGGCGCGGCGCTCTTCCATCGCAGCGACCGCCTCGGCCGGGACCATGGACTCGGCGAAGACGATGTCGTTCCCGCCTTCCTGCATCATGCTGTAGGGCGTGTAGTTCTTGCCGGTGCCGTTCTTCGCCTCGGTGTCGGCGATGGCCGCGTCGAGGATCGGGCGGAAGTACCACATGGCGTTGGCGAAGACCGTCTCGGGGTAGCGCTCGGTATAGTCGGTCAGCGAGCCGATCGCCTTGATGCCGCGCTCCTTGGCGGCGTCGGCCGTGCCGATGCGCTCGCCGAACAGGATGTCAGCGCCGGCGTCGATCTGGGCGAGGCCCGCCTCGCGCGCCTTGGGCGGATCGAAGAAGGTGCCGATGAAGCCGATCAGGTGCTTGGCATCCGGACGTACCGAATCAACGCCGGCCCGGAAGCCATTGATCAGCATGTTGACTTCGGGGATCGGGATCGCCCCGACCGCGCCGAAGATGCCGCTCTCGCTCATCTTGCCGGCGAGCATGCCGGCGAGATAGGCGCCCTCGTGATTCCACGTGCCGAAGGTGCCGAAATTGTCGCCGGTCGGCTCGCCGCTGGAGCCCATCAGGAACATGGTGTCGGGATAGTCCGCCGCGACCTGCCGCGCCTCTGTCTCGACGGCATAGGCCTCGCCGACGATCAGCTGGGCGCCCTGCTCGGCATATTCGCGCATGGCGCGGGCGTAGTCGGTGCCGCTGACGCCTTCGGAGAAGACATACTCGATGGCGCCGTCCTCGGCGGCCTGGACCATCGCCGCATGCAGGCGCGAGTTCCAGGCATTCTCCACCGGCGAGGCATGGATGCCCGCCACCTTCAGCGGCGTCTGCGCGAAGGCGCGCGGCATGCTCAGGGCGAGGCCGACACCGGCGCTGCCCAACAGAAAACCGCGCCGACCGATCCGACCTGACTTCAGCATGAAATTCCCCAACGATCCCGAATGAAACAGGCCGCGATTTGACGGCCTGCACAATTCCTTGTCAACCGCGCAACCCGCACAGCAAACAATCAGCCAACAGATGAATCGCCCTGCGGCGCGTAAGCCGCCGGGTCGACCGTTACCGCGCGGCCCGGCAGCGTGAGCTGGCTCAGGCGCGGCTGCGCCCGTGCAATCACCTTGCCGCCGCGCACAACGGCGAGCCGGGTCGCCTTGAGCCGGATCGCCTCGATCGGGTCGGCCGCCTGCAGCAGCACGCAATCGGCCCGGTTGCCGACCTCCAGCCCGTAGCCCTCCAGCCCCATGATCTGCGCGGAATTGACCGTGACCGCGTCGAAGCACGCGCGGATGGCATCGCGCGAGGTCATCTGACCGACATGCACCGCCATATGCGCCACCTCCAGCATGTCGCCGGAGCCGAGCGAGTACCAGGGGTCCATCACGCAGTCATGGCCGAAACCGACATTGATTCCCGCCGCCATCAGCTCGGGCACCCGCGTCATGCCGCGGCGCTTGGGATAGGTGTCGTGACGGCCCTGCAACGTGACGTTGATCAGCGGATTGGGGATCACGTGCAGGCCGGATTCGGCGATCAGCGCGATCAGCTTGGACACGTAGTAATTGTCCATCGAATGCATCGAGGTCAGATGCGAGCCGGCGACCCGCCCCTGAAGTCCGTGGCGCACCGTCTCGGCCGCCAGCGTCTCGACATGGCGCGACAGCGGGTCGTCGGATTCGTCGCAATGCATGTCGACCCGCAGGCCGCGCTCGGCGGCGATGCGGCAGAGCGCGGCGACCGATTCCGTGCCGTCGGCCATGGTGCGTTCGAAATGCGGAATGCCGCCGACGATGTCGACGCCCATGTCCAGGGCCCGTTCGAGGGACGCCGCACCGCCCGGCGTGCGCAGATAGCCGTCCTGCGGAAAGGCGACGAGTTGCAGGTCGATATAGGGCTTCACCCGATCGCGCACCTCCAGCAACGCCTCCGCGGTGACGAGCCGCGGATCGGAGGTGTCGACATGGCTGCGGATGGCCAGAAGGCCCTGCGCGACCGCGAGATCGCAATAGCGCATCGCCCGTTCGATGAGCGCGTCCTTGGTCAGAAGCGGCTTCAGCTCTCCCCAGAGCGCGATGCCCTCAAGAAGCGTGCCCGAGCGGTTCATGCGCGGCAGGCCCAGCGACAGCGTCGCGTCCATGTGAAAATGCGGATCGACGAAGGGGGGCGACACCAGCCGTCCGCCGGCGTCGATCACCTCGCCCGCCTCGCCGGTGATCGCCGGTTCGATGGCGGCGATGCGGTCGCCCGTCACGGCGATGTCGACGCCGGTGCGGCCGTCGGGCAGGTGGGCATTGCGGATGATCAGATCGAACATCGGGCGGCGGATCCTTTCGCTTCGTCCTGGCGCCCGTTTTGCTGCGAGCGCGCCGCGATGTCGATGGGGTGAGAGGCGGCTTGCTGTACGAAACCCACAGGCTAGGCTAACAATGCCGGACCGACGCCCGGCCGGAACCCGCGCGCCGGCAGCTTGCAGGCGCCGCGGCGCTCCGGAAGCCTTGCGGAGACCGTGGCGGACGCGGAGTCATGATGTGCCGATGACGCCGTTATGAACGTTCCCAACATCGTCGTCCTGATCGCCACGCTCGTCGCCTTCGGCGCCCTGGCGCGGCCGCTGGCCACGCGGCTGCGGCTGCCGGTCTCGATCCTGCTGGCGCTGGGCGGCGCCAGCCTCGGCTTTGCCAGCCTCTATTCCCTCGATCATCCCGGCACGCTGCTGCCGGTCGACCTTGCGGCGCTGATCACCGACCTGCCGGTGGGCTCCAGCCTGTTTCTCTACGTCCTCCTGCCGACGCTGATCTTCCAGAGCGCGCTGGTGGTCGACATGCAGCGGGTCCGCGAGGATCTGCTGCCGATCGTCCTCCTCGCCCTCGTCGCGGTGCTGGCGGCGACTTTCGGCGTGGCGCTGGCCCTGTGGCCGATCGCCGGCATGCCGCTCCTCGCCTGCCTGCTGCTGGCCTCCTTGGTGGCGACGACCGATCCCGTGGCGGTCATCGCCATCTTCCGCGATGTCGGCGCCCCCGACCGGCTGACCCGGCTGGTCGAGGGCGAGAGCCTGTTCAACGATGCGCTGGCGATCTCGCTGTTCCTCATCTTCTCCGCCGCGATCATTGCGCCGGGCTCTGTCACGGTGACCGGCGCTGCACTGAACCTGCTGCTGCTGCCGATCGGTGGCGGGCTATTCGGCTATCTGATGGCGCGCCTCTATCTCCAGCTGCTCCGGTTGATCGGCGACGATCAGGTGACGGCGGTCTCGCTGAGCCTCGCCCTGCCCTATCTGTCGTTCTGGATCGCCGAGCATGTGCTGCAGGTGTCGGGCATCATCGCCGTCGCCACCGCGGGCGTTGCGCTTGCCAGCCTGTCGCCGGCGCGGGTCACCCGCGAGCTCTGGCGCCATCTCGACGACACCTGGCAGCAGCTGGCCTCCTGGGCGGCGATTCTCGTCTTCGTGCTCACCTCGCTGCTCGTGCCGCAGATGATGACGGACCTGTCGCCCTTCGACTTCCTCCTGATGCTGGTCATCTTCGCCGCGACGCTCGCGACCCGGGCCCTGGTGCTGTTCGGTCTCATGCCGCTGCTCAGCCAATACGGGCTGTCGTCCCGGGTCTCGCGACCCTATCGGCTGGTGGTGCTGTGGGGCGGCCTGCGCGGCTCGATGACCCTGACCCTGGCGCTCGCGGTCAGCGAGAACGATGCCGTGCCCCGCCCCGTCGCCGCCTTCGTGGTGACGCTGGCCACCGGCTACACGCTGATGACACTGTTCGTGCAGGGCACGACCCTCAGGCCGCTGATCCGGGGGCTGGGCCTCGACCGGCTGTCAGGCATCGACCGGGCGATCCGCGACCTTGCGCTCAGCGTCACCTCGGCACGGGTCGCGCGCTTTGCCGGCGAGATGGCAGAGCGCTTCGGCGGCACCGACGCAGCGGGCGATGCCGAGAGCGTCAATACGGCCGTCGCCGCGGCCGAGCCTGCCGCGACGAGCCCGTCGGATACCCTGTCCCTCGACGGGCGCACGGCCATCGCCCTCGTCTCGCTGACCGCGCGCGAGCGTGAAATGGTCCTCGATCATTTCGCCAACGGCATGCTGGCGCCGCGGATTGCCCGGCGCCTGACCTCCGACACCCGGCGGCGGCTGGAAATGGCCCGCCACGGCGGCGTCGAAGGCTATCGCGCGGCCAATGGCGAGGAGACACGCTTCCTGTGGTCGGACCGGGTGGCGTTCCTGGTCCAGCGCCGGCTCGGTCGCAGCCGGATGTTGTCGAAACGCCTGGCCCTGCGCTTCGAGAAGCTGATCGAGATTTCGCTGGTGCTGGGCAGGCTGCGGGCATTCGCCACCAGCGAGTTGCAGCCGGTCCTCGGCGAGGAGACGATCGCCGCCGTCATGGCAGTCCTCGACGAGCGGCAGGCGCAAATCGACCGGGAGATCGACGCGGTCCGTTTGCAATATCCCGCCTATGTCGCCGAACTCGAACGCTGCTTCGTCCTGCGGGCCGCCCGGGCCATCGAGATCGCCGAGATCCGACGACTGCGCCAGTCCGGCGTTATCAGCAAGGAGATCGAGCGCGACGTGTATCGCAGCGTCGCCCGGCGCCCCGACCTGACGACACTGAGCCCGCCGCTGGATCTCGGGCTGGACACCCGCCGGCTGATCGACCGCACAGAGATCTTCGAAGCGCTTGGCGACCGCGAGCGCGATGATCTGGCACGGCTGATGACGCCGTTCCTGGCCGCGCCCGGCATGCGGATCGTCTCGCGCGGCGAAGTCGGCGACGCGGCCTATTTCATCTCGTCCGGTGCGGTGGAGGTCGATACCGGCACGCATATCGTCCGGCTCGGTCGCGGCGACATCTTCGGCGAGATGGCGCTGATCCTCGACATGCGGCGGCAGGCCGACGTGACGGCGATCGCCTACAGCACGATGCTGCGCCTGGCGCGCACCGATTTCGCACGCTTCGTGTCGCTGCATCCGAAACTGCGGGCCCGGATCGAGGCGATCGCCCGCAGCCGGCATGCCGACAATGCGAAAGGCTGACAGCCCCGCAGCGGAGCCATGCGTGGCGGAACCTTCGACGGCCGGACGTCATCCCCGCGAGCTTTTCTCGGTAGCCGGTTCCGTATCGGCGAACGATCGCGTTGGGGCCACGTTCATGTTTCCCGCCCGCGGCTCCCGCGGCGGCAACGATCTCAACAAGGAACCGAACCGTGAGCGAAGTCCTGTCGACGACCCTGCCCGACGATCTGGAAGACCGGGTGAAGACCCTTCTGCAGCGCGCCTGCGACCGATCCCTGACGATCGCGACCGCCGAAAGCTGCACCGGCGGCCTCTTGGCCTCGGTGTTCACCGACGTGGAGGGCTGCTCGCGGGCCTTCGACAGCGGCTTCGTGACCTATACCGACGAGGCCAAGATCCGGATGCTCGGCCTGCCGCGCCAGCTTCTTGAGGAGAACAACGCCGTCTGCCGCCCGGTCGCTCTGGCCATGGCCGAGGGGGCACTGGACAAGTCCCTCGCCGACATCACTGTTTCCACCACGGGCTTTGCCGGCCCGGCCGGCGAGGATGACGAACCGGGGCTCGTGCATTTCGCCTGTGCCCGGCGCGGGCGCGAGACGCGGCACCGCGAGGAGCATTTTGGCGACATCGGCCGTGGACCGACCCGCATCGCTTGCTTACGAACGGCACTGGATATGCTCGAGGAGATGATGGATTGAGTTTGCAAAGCCTTCGAGACCGTTCCTTCTATGCGCTGCACCGACACGGCTTCGTCCGCGTCGGTGTCGCGACGCCCGGCGTCTTCATTGCCGATCCGGCCCGCAATGCCGCGGCGACGATCCGCGCGGCGGAAGACGCGGACAAGGAGGGCGTCGATCTCCTGGTGTTCCCGGAGCTTGGCCTCTCCGCCTATGCGATCGACGACCTGCATCTGCAGGATGCCCTGCTCGACGGCGTCGAAGCCGCCATCGCCACCGTCTGCGAGCGCAGCCGTGACCTGCGCAGCGTGCTCCTCGTCGGCGCGCCGCTGCGGCGCAACGGCCGGCTCTACAATTGTGCCGTCGCCATTGCCCGGGGCCGCATTCTGGGCGTCGTGCCGAAGCTCTTCCTGCCCAATTACCGGGAATATTACGAAAAGCGCTGGTTCGCCTCGGGCGCCGGCATGACCGGCCTCGACATCACCGTCGCGGGCCAGGAGGCGCCGTTCGGCATCGACCTCCTGTTCGAAGCCTCGGACCTGCCCGGCTTCGTCTTCCACACGGAGATCTGCGAGGATTACTGGGCGCCGACGCCGCCCTCGACGGACGGGGCGCTGGCCGGCGCCCGTATCCTCTGCAATCTCTCGGCCTCCAACATCGTCGTCGGCAAGTCCGCCGACCGGCATCTGCTCTCGGCATCGCAGTCGATGCGCTGCATCGCCGCCTATGTCTATTCGGCCGCCGGGCGCGGCGAGAGCACCACTGATCTCGCATGGGACGGCCAGGGCTCGATCTACGAACTGGGCGATCTCCTCGCCGAGTCCGAGCGCTTCGCCGATGCCGGACAGCTGATCGTCGCCGATGTCGATGTCGGCCGCATCGGCCAGGAGCGGCTGCGCACGCCCACCTTCAACGACGCGGCGGCGCTCCGCGGCCATCCGGAGACGGCGTTCCGAACGGTGCGCTTCGCCCATGAGCCGGCCTTCGAGGATCTCGGCCTGCGTCGCCCGGTCCGGCGCTTCCCCTATGTGCCGAACAACCCCGAACGGCTGCACCAGGATTGCTACGAGGCCTTCAACATCCAGGTCGAGGGCCTGCGCCGGCGCTTCGAGGCGACGCCCGGCGATCACATGGTCATCGGCGTGTCCGGCGGGCTGGATTCCACCCACGCGCTGATCGTGGCGGCCAAGGCCTGCGACCAGATGGGCGTGCCGCGCTCGACCATTCTCGGCTTCACCATGCCGGGCTTCGCCACCGGCGACGCGACCAAGGCGAATGCGCTGGCGCTGATGAAGGCCCTCGGCACGGGCTGCGAGGAGATCGACATCCGTCCCGCCGCGCGGCAGATGCTCGGCGACATGGGCCATCCCTTCGCGGGCGGCGAGCCGGTCTATGACGTCACCTTCGAGAACGTGCAGGCGGGCCTGCGCACCGACTATCTCTTCCGCCTCGCCAACCAGCGCAGCGGCTTCGTCATTGGCACCGGCGACCTGTCCGAATTGGCGCTCGGCTGGTGTACCTATGGCGTCGGCGACCAGATGAGCCATTATTCGGTCAATCCGGGCGTGCCGAAGACGCTGATCCAGTATCTGATCCGCTGGGTCGTGCGCACCGAGCAGTTCGATGCCGAGACCGGCAAGCTCCTGACCGCGATCCTCGACACCGAGATCTCGCCCGAACTGGTGCCGGCGGATGCCGAGGGCGGGATGCAGAGCACGCAGGACAAGATCGGCCCCTACGAGCTGCACGATTTCTTCCTGTTTCACACCATGCGCTACGGGCGAGCACCGTCGAAGACCGCGTTCCTTGCCTGGCATGCCTGGAAACAGGCCGATGCGGGCCTCTGGCCGATCGAGTTTCCCGAAGAGGCGCGCAACCAGTACGATCTGGCGACGATCGTCAAATGGCTGGAAAGCTTCCTGTTCCGCTTCTTCCAGACGTCGCAGTTCAAGCGGTCGGCGATGCCGAACGGACCGAAGGTCTCGGCCGGCGGCAGCCTGTCGCCACGCGGCGACTGGCGGGCGCCCTCCGACGGGACGGCGGATGCCTGGATCGCCGAACTCAAGGCATCCTTGCCGCAGGATCTGCGCTGAGCCGCACAGGCGCCAACGTGCCGACCCGGACAAAGAAACGGCCGCATCCCGGGATGCGGCCGTTTTGTCATCTGCGAAAGCGATGGATCAGGCCTCGGGGGTGACGTCGACGCCCTCGCCCGCGCTGATATTGTTCAGATGCGCATGACCCTCGCCGCGTTCCGGATGGGGCGAGACATTGATGTCGGCGCCTTCCAGCCACCGGCCGGAGACATCGCCCTGGCCCGGCACGATGCGCCAGCGGGTTCCGTCACTGAGTTCGATGATCCCGTCGGTGCTGGCGATTTTGAGCAGAGCCATGGTCGGACCTTTCACGTTCGTTCGGCTGCTTAGCCTTGGTGTCAGGCAATGCCGCGCGTGCGAGAGGGTTCCAGTCCGCGTTACCGCGCTTCACCGTCCTCGGGCAGATCCAGCATGAAGCGGACCTCGTCCTCCGTGAAACCGGCAGACAAAGCGAGATCAACGTCCGGCCTGTACCGGATCGACTTACGCTGCTTCTCGGCCGCCGGGGCCGTATCGTCCGTGGTCCTGGTCTCGGAACGTTCGTTGCTCATGCCCCAATGTTGCATCCGCAACGATCGGCGTCATTAAAGCACTATAAGTTGTCTGCTCTGCTGAAATTCAGTGGGCGTGCTTTTCTTCGAGGAAGGCACGCTGCTCCGGCGTCAGGCCACGCGGATCGAGCCCACGTGTCAGGATTGCCAGCCGCGCCGTCTCTTCCAGCTCTTCCATGGCAAAGACCGTGGCCGCCAGCTCGGTTCCGGCAACGACCGGACCGTGATTGGCGAGAAGCACTGCGGAACGCTTGCCGGCAAGGCCGCGCACTGCCTCGCCCATCGCAGGATCGCCCGGCATGAAATACGGCAGCAGCTTTACCCGGCCGAGCTTCATCACCGAATAGGCGGTCAGCGGCGGCAGGACGTCGTCGGGGTCGGTGTCGGGCAGGATCGACAGCGCCACCGAATGCGTGCTGTGGAGATGCACCACCGCCCCGGTCGTCGCCCGCCGGGTTTCGTAGAAGGCGCTGTGGAGCGGGATTTCCTTGGTCGGCTTGTCGCCGGACAGGTGCCGGAACTCCTCGTCCAGCCGGGAGATCCGGGCCGGGTCGAGAAAGCCGAAGGAGGCATTGGTCGGGGTGACCAGGATCGTGCCGTCGCCGAGCCGCGCCGAGATGTTGCCGCTGGAGCCGCAGGTCAGGCCGCGGTCGAACATCGACTTGGCGAAGCGGCAGATGTCCTCGCGGAGCCGGGCCTCCTCGCTCATGCCTCGCCTCCCAGGCGGGAAGCCGCCTTGGCGAAGAAATCGTCGGCGCCGAAATTGCCGGACTTCAGCGCCAGCGCCAGTTCGCGGCCTTCGACGCGCACGGCGGGAACGCCCGGATCGATCTCCGGGCCGATCTCCAGCGACTGGACGTCGAGCCCGGTGACGACCGCGCCCGAGGTCTCGCCGCCGGCGGACACCAGCCGGGTGATGCCTGCCTCGACCAGCGCAGCGGCAGTGGCGGCAAACAGCCGCTCAATCGCAGTGGCGACCGCTTCCCTGCCATGGCGCTGCTGGGCCGCGGCGACCGTCTCCGGGTCGGCCGAGGAATAAATCAGCGGCACGCCGGACTGCGCAAGAACCCATTCGGTGAGCGAGGCGGCCGTCACCTCGCCGGCCATCACGGCATCGGCACCCAGCTCGAAGGTCGGGTGACCCGCGTCGCGATGGACACTGACCTGGCGGCGGGTGGCGGTCGAGACCGAGCCGGCAAGTGCTGCCGCGCGGCCGACGACGCCCGACCAGGGCGAGGTCGAGGAGCCGATCAGCCCCTGCGCGCGGAAATTCTCCGGCAGGCCGAGGGCAATGCCCGAGCCGCCGGTGATCAGCGGCAGGTCGCGCGCCGCGTGTCCGGTGGCGTGGAGATCGGCGTCGAGCACGGCATCGGTGACGACGAAGCAGAGGCCGTCGGCGCCGGCCTGGCGAAGCGCGTCGGCGATGGCCGCCTCGCCCTTTGCGACGACGCCGTAGGGCACGTGCGACACCGGCGCATCGGTCTGACGCGCCAGCACCCGGCGCAAATCGGCGTCGCGCATCGGCGTCAGCGGATGATTCTCCATGCCCGATTCCGACAGCAGCCGGTCGTTCACGAAGAGATGGCCCTGATAGACCGTGCGGCCGGTCGCCGGAAATGCCGGGCACACGATGACCGCACCGGCGCCCAGTTCCCTGGCGATCGCTTCGCCGACCGGACCTATATTGCCTTCGTCGGTCGAATCGAAGGTCGAGCAATATTTGAAGAAGAACTGCCGGCAGCCCTGGCTGCGCAGCCATTCCAGTGCGGCGAGCGACTGGCTGACGGCCTCGGCGACCGGGATCGTGCGCGACTTGAGCGCGACCACACCAGCTTCCACGTCCGGCGCGCCATCGCCCGTCGGGACACCGCTGTACTGGACCGTGCGCATGCCGCCCTTGGCCAGCGTGTTGGCAAGGTCGGAGGAGCCTGTGAAGTCGTCGCCGATACAGCCGAGGATCATGGAATAACTGCCCGCTTGATGTCTGACGGGTTCCTGCATGCAGATGCACGAACCGGGGAATGGCCGCTCCATAGCATTCCGACGCGAAAACGACACCTCCCGCCGCGCCGGATCGTCAACGGCCGCCTTCCGGCCTCGCATTCGGACGGCCGAGGTGTCGACCGTTGCCGGCAAAGCCGCCCGCGCGGATCATCTCCCCGCAGCACATTCACCGAGAAACCGGAATCATTCCCTGCGTTTGCGCCGGTATGTTGCAGCGCACTTTTAACGGTAAGAACCTGGGAAAACAGCGAACAACGGGTGTCGGTCGTCAGCCGAGGTCCGGCAGCCGCCCCTCGATCTCTTCACGTCTTGATTCAAGAAACGGCGGCAAGCGCAGGGCCTGTCCGAGGTCCTCCGGCGCTTCGTCCACCGCAAATCCCGGTGCGTCGGTGGCGATCTCGAAGAGGACATGCCCCGGCTCGCGGAAATAGACAGAGCGGAAATAATTGCGGTCCTTCTGCTCGGTGGCGGCTATGCCGTGGTTCTCGGCGAGCTTGCGCACCATCTCGGCCTGCTGCGCATCATCGGCCGCGCGGAAGGCAACGTGATGGACCGATCCGGCGCCGACGCGCGGCTTCAGAAAGCCGCCGACAGCCCGCAGATCGATGATCCGGCCGAAATTTGCATCGCAGACGAAGCGAATGAGCGATTCCTCGCGGCCGATCTCGCGGAAACCGAGGATGTCTGTGAGGATCGCCGCGGTCGCCTCGGCCTCTTCCAGGAGCAGGCTGATGCTGTGAAAGCCGCGGATCGCGTGTTCGGCCGGAATGTCGGAGGTCGCGTGGCCGGGCAGCAGGTCATCGCCGGCGCGTGCGACGAAGGCCAGGCGCAGGCCGTCGGGATCGCGGAAGGCCAGGACGGTCTCGCCGAAGCGCCTGACCAGCGAATCGTGCGGCACGCCCTTCTCGATCAGCCGATGGCTCCAGAAGCCGATCGCCCCTTCCGGCACGCAGAAGACGATCTCCTGGGTCTCGCCGACACCGAGCCGTCCCGGTGCCGCATGGTCCCAGGGAAAGAACGTCAGGATCGTGCCCGGCTGCCCCGTCTCGTCGCCGTAATAGAGGTGATAGGTGCCGGGGTCGTCGAAATTGACGGTCTTCTTGACCAGCCGAAGCCCGAGCGTGCGGGTGTAGAAGTCGAGATTGCGGTCCGCGCGTCCCGCAATCGCCGTCACATGATGAATGCCGTTCACGACCATGCCTCTTCTCCGCTCTTTGCCGGATCATAGGGGCACAGGTTAGGGCGGGGGCCGATCCGGCGCACGCGGAATCCGCGCGCACCGGAGCGTGGACGCGGTGGACGCGTGTGTCAGCCGAGCTGGAGCGGAACGATCTTGCCGTTCTCGAGCGTGATCGCCCGGTCCATGCGGGCGGCCAGCTCGTGATTGTGGGTGGCGATCAGCGCCGCGACGCCCGACTGGCGCACCAGCGCGGTCAGCGCGTCGAAGACATAGCCCGAGGTGGTCGGGTCGAGATTGCCGGTCGGCTCGTCAGCCAGGAGGACATGCGGCGCGTTGGCCACGGCTCGTGCGATGGCGACGCGCTGCTGCTCGCCGCCCGAGAGTTCGGCCGGTCGGTGCGCCGCGCGCTTGCCGATCCGCATATATTCGAGCAGTTCCCGCGCCCGCTCGGCAGCCGCAGACCGCGACTGTCCGAGGATCATCTGCGGCATCATGACGTTCTCGAGGGCCGAGAACTCCGGCAGCAAATGATGGAACTGATAGACGAAGCCGATCGCCCGGCGCCGCATCTCGGTGCGCCGGTCGTCGCCGAGCGTGCCGCAGGGCTGGCCGCCGACAAGCACCTCGCCGGTGTCCGGCCGTTCCAGGAGCCCGGCAATGTGGAGCAGCGTCGACTTGCCGGCACCCGACGGGGCGACGAGCGCCACCATCTCGCCGGCGGCGACGCCGACCGCCGCGTCGTCGAGGATCGTCAGGCGGTCCTCGCCCTGGTCGAAGTGCCGTCCGACCCCGGTGAGCTGAAGTGCGTAAGTCTCTGTCATCATTCGTACCGCAGCGCCTCGACCGGATCGAGTCGCGAGGCCTGCCAGGACGGCAGGATCGTCGCGAGGAAAGACAGGCCGATGGCCATGAGGACGACCAGCACGACCTCGCCGGAATCGATCTCGGCCGGCAACTGGCTGAGGAAATAGAATTCCGGATTGAACAGGATCGTGCCCGACAGCCAGGAGAAGAACTGCCGGATGTTCTCGATGTTGAGGCAGAAGACGACGCCCAGGATCAGCCCGGCCAGCGTGCCGGCGAAGCCGATCGACGCGCCGGTGATCAGGAAGACGCGCATCACCGCGCCCCGGGTCGCACCCATGGTGCGCAGGATGGCGATGTCGCGGCCCTTGTCCTTCACCAGCATGAACAGGCCGGAGATGATGTTGAGGGCGGCCACCAGCACGATCAGCGTCAGGATGATGAACATGACGTTGCGCTCGACTTCCAGCGCCGAGAAGAAGGACTGGTTCTGGGTCTGCCAGGTCACCGTGTAGTTCGGACGCCCCGCCGCGGTCTCGATCGTGCGCTGCAGGTCCTGCACCCGGTCGGGATCGTCGACGAAGATCTCCACCGACTGGGCCAGCCCCTCGTGGTTGAAGAAGAGCTGGGCTTCGGCGAGCGGCATGTAGACGTAGGACGCGTCGTATTCCGACAGGCCGATCTCGAAGATCGCCGCCACCGGATAGGCCTTCACCCGCGGCGTCGTGCCGAGCGGCGTCACGTCGCCGTCGGGCGAGACCAGGGTAATGTTGTCGCCGAGCCGCAGGCCCAGCGCTTCCGCCAGCCGGCTGCCGATGGCCAGCCCGCCGCCCTCGCTGAAGCCGTCGAGCGTGCCCTGCCTGATGTTCTCGGAGACCGGCTTCAGATCGGCGAGATCCTCGCCGCGCACGCCTTTGACCAGCGCGCCCGTGCTGCTGCTGGCAAGGCCCGAGGCCAGGACCTGCCCCTGCACCAGCGGCATCGCGAAGGCGACGCCCGGCACGGTTTCGACCGCGGCGGTCACATCTGAGAAATCGTCGAGCGGCCGGTCGATCGGATACATGACGACATGGCCGTTGACGCCGAGAATGCGGGTCAGCAGCTCGCCGCGAAAGCCGTTCATCACCGACATGACGATGATCAGCGCGGCGACGCCCAGCATGATGCCGAGAAAGGAGAAGCCGGCAATGACCGACACGCCGGCATCGCGGCGCCGCGAGCGCAGATAACGGCCGGCGAGCATCCATTCGAAGCGCGCGAAGGGTCGCGTCGAATGGCGGGCCCCGGCCGACGGTGCGGCGACCGCGCTGGCTTCGCTCATGCCTGCACCCGGGCGAGAACCGACGACAGCGGCAGCGATTCCCGCTCGCCGGTGGCGCGCAGCTTGATCTCAGCCTCGCCGGCCTTGGCGCCGCGCGGCCCGACGATGACCTGCATGGGCAGGCCGATCAGGTCCATCGAGGCGAACTTGGCGCCGGCGCGGGTGTCCTGGTCGTCGTAGAGCACGTCGATGCCCGCCGCCTGCATCTGGCGGTAGAGATCCTCGCAGGCCGCGTCGCAATCGGCGTCGCCGGGCTTCATGTTGATCAGGCCGACATCGAAGGGCGCCACGGATTTCGGCCAGATGATGCCGTTCTCGTCGTGGGATGCCTCGATGATTGCGGCCAGAAGCCGGCTCGGGCCGATGCCGTAGGAGCCCATGTGCACCGGCACGTCCTTGCCGTCGGGGCCGGTGACGACCGCCTTCATCGGCTCGGAATATTTCGTCCCGAAATGGAAGATGTGGCCGACCTCGATGCCGCGTGCGGCAACCTTGTCGTCCTCCGGCAGCTGGTCCCAGGTCGCGGTCTCGTGCATCTCGTCCGTCGCCGCATAGGGCGTGGTCCACGCCTTGACGATCTCTGCGAGGCCCGCGGCATCGTCGAAATCGACGCCCTCGCCCGGCACGGCCAGGTCGAGATAGTCGCGATGGCAGAAGACCTCGCTCTCGCCGGTGGAGGCGAGGACGATGAATTCGTGGCTGAGCTCGCCGCCGATCGGGCCGGTGTCGGCGCGCATGGGAATGGCCTTCAGGCCGCAGCGCTCGAAGGTCCGCAGATAGGCGACGAACATCCGGTCATAGGCGATCTTGGAGTTGTCGTAGTCCAGATCGAAGGAATAGGCGTCCTTCATCAGGAACTCGCGCGAGCGCATGACGCCGAAGCGCGGCCGGACCTCGTCACGGAACTTCCACTGCAGATGGTAGAGGTTGAGCGGCAGGTCCTTGTAGGTGCGCACATAGGACCGGAAGATGTCGGTGATCATCTCCTCGTTGGTCGGACCGTAGAGCAGGTCGCGACCGTGGCGGTCCTCAATGCGCAGCATCTCCTTGCCGTAATCCTCGTAGCGTCCGCTCTCGCGCCACAGATCGGCCGACTGGATGGTCGGCATCAGGAGCTCGATGGCGCCGGAGCGGTTCTGCTCCTCGCGGATGATCGCGCAGACCTTGTCGAGCACCCGCTTGCCGAGCGGCAGGAAGGAGTAAAGCCCGGCCGCCTGCTGGCGGATCATGCCGGCACGCAGCATCAGCCGATGGGAAACGATCTCCGCTTCCTTCGGGGTCTCTTTGAGAATGGGCAGAAAATATCGCGACAGGCGCATGGGACGTCCGATGGATGCGGGGTTCGACTGGCGCAGAGGCGCTTTTGCGCGTCTTAACCGCTCCCCGGGCGATTGGAAAGTCAGTGGCGCGCGCGTTAGCAAGCTCCGCGCCAAATTTGCACCTGCGGACCGCGTCGGGGGCGGCGTGGCAGAATAATGACACGAGCCCGGAAAAACGCGTGACATTGCGAATTCGGCTGGATACGCTCGCGACCATAACAAAAGGCGCCGGCAGGTGCGATTTCTGCGGTCTAGTCTTGGGAGGACGCGATTTCCGGCGCGGCAGTTGCCGCAGCCCCGATCAACGTCATCGGAGCGAAATCCAGACACGCGACTTTGGATGCAAGGCGAAAGCCTTGCATTTTTTTTGCCTTGCGACCGCATGCCCGATTTGTCGTCGCATATTCGCCAGCAGGTCGGGTCGCAATATCCGCCTGCCCGTCAGCCCGCCGGAACGAGCGACCCGGCCAGTCGCTTGGCGCTCGCAACGGCAGCATCGCCGTGCAGCGGCCAGCTCTGCATCAGACCATCCAGGATGAGCGTCACGTCGACCTCGCGGCCGGCGAGATTCGCAACCGCGACCGCCTCTCTCGCCACTTCCCGCTTGTGATGGGCGAGCAGAGCGCGCAGCTTTTCGTCGTGCGGCGCGGCGGCAACCGCCGCATGGAACAGGCAGCCATGGCTTGCCTCGCGGTCCATCCACTGGGCGACTCGATCGATGATCGTAGCCAGGGCCCCCTCGCCGCTCTCCGGCAGATCGTTGAAGACCAGCGCCATGTAGCGCTCGTGACGATGGTTGAGAGCCGCCAGCACCATGGCTTCCCGCGACGACGCGTATTTGTAGAGCGTGCGCAGGCTGACCCCCGCAGCATCGCGCAGGTCCTCGACGCTCGGTTCGGCGAAGCCGTTTGCCGCGAAAGCCCGTTCGAGCCCGCCGGCAATCCTTTTCATCGTATCGGTCATGCTTGACGGTGTAGAATGATCCCTCTACCTGTGCAAGTAGAGTATCCATTCTACCCATTCAGGAGAGACAAAATGCCGATACCCGCGACGATGCAGGCGATGGTGCTGACCGGCCATGGCGGTCTCGACCGGCTGGAATGGCGGGAGGATGTTCCGGTCCCCGCGCCGGCGCGCGACGAGGTCCTGATCCGGGTCGGCGCCTCGGCGGTCAACAACACCGACATCAACACCCGCACCGGGTGGTATTCGAAGAGCGTGCGCGGCGACACGGCATCGGGCGCATCCGGCGGCTACGGGGCCGCTTCAGAAGCCGATGGCGGGTGGTCGGGCAGCCTGTCCTTTCCCCGTATCCAAGGGGCCGATTGCTGCGGCGAGATCGTCTCGGTCGGCGAAGGGGTCGATGCGGCGCGGATCGGCGAACGCGTGATGGTGCGCACCATACAGTCGCGCGGTCCCTTGGGCTCCAAGGATTCGATCGTGACGCTCGGATCGGAAAGCGACGGCGCCTTCGCGCAATATCTGACGGTGACGGCCGGCGATGCGATCCGCGTGGAATCGCCGCTCTCCGATCTCGAGCTTGCGTCGTTCCCCTGCGCCTTCTCAACCGCGGAGGGCATGATCCAGCGTTCGAGCCTCGGCACCGAGCGTGTGCTGATCACCGGTGCGTCCGGCGGCGTTGGATCGGCGGCAATCCAGCTCGCCAAACGCCGGGGTGCGAATGTGACGGCGATGACCAGCCCGGCCAAGGCCGATGCGCTTCTCGACCTTGGTGCCGACGCGATTCTTGCCCGCGATGCCGATCTGCCGGATCGCGCGTTCGACGTGGTTCTCGACCTGGTCGGCGGGCCGCGCTGGCCACAGCTTCTGGAAACCCTGTGCGATGGGGGGCGCTACGTGACGTCGGGTGCCATTGCGGGCCCGATCGTCGAGCTCGATCTGCGGACACTGTATCTGCGCGATCTGACCCTGTTTGGCAGCACCTATCAGCCGCCGGAAATCTTCACGGATCTCATCGGCTATATCGCGGCGGGCGAGATTCGCCCGGTCATCGCCGAGGCATTCGCCTTGCGAGATCTCAAGGCGGCACAGGAGGCGTTCCTGACCAAATCCCATATCGGCAAGATCGCCGTCCGAATCGGCGAATGACCACATCGAAGCGAAGCCTGCCGGGCACGGCGGCTGTCTACGTCCGGCAGCGAGGCCGGGTGGTCCGGCCGGCGCTTGCTAGGTACCGGGAATCATCTTCGGGAAGTCGTCCGGGCTCAGCCCGTAGACCTGGGTGACCACGTAGAAGGCGGCGAAGACGACGCAGGCGAGAATCGTCGTCTGCAGGAGCTTCCAGCCCATACGGTGCTGGGCCGGTGCGCTGTGGGTGGTGCCGAGGGTGATGTCGTCGGCATCGGCCTGGCTGCGCTGGCCGAGCGGCAGGATGACGAAGAGCGATGTCCACCAGATGATGAAATAGATCGCCAGTCCCGAGACCCAGCCCATCCTATACCTCCTCGAGTTCGGTCAGTGTCCCGAACATGTCGCCCGGATGGATGAACACCACCGGGCGGCCATGGGCGCCGATCTTCGGTTCGCCGTCGCCGAGCACTCGCGCGCCCGCCGCCACCAGCCGGTCGCGGGCGGCGACGATGTCGGTCACCTCGTAGCAGACATGGTGCATGCCGCCCTTCGGGTTCTTGGCCAGGAAGGCGGCGATCGGCGAGCCTTCGCCCAGCGGTTCGAGGAGCTCGATCTTGGTGTTGTCGAGCTCCACGAAGACGACGGTGACGCCGTGCTCGGGAAGCGCCTGCGGCTCGGACACCGTCGCGCCCAGCATGTCGCGATAGCGCGCGACGGCGTCGGCAAGTGCCGGCACCGCCAGGGCCACATGGTTCAACCTGCCAAGCACCGGCGCCTCCCCCGTTCGATCAGGACCGCGTCACGAAGACGGTCGCAATGGGCTTCTTGCCCCAGGCCTCGAAGGCCGCACCGCGCACGGCACGCCGCACCGCTTCGCTGACCTTGTCGAGATCCTTGCGGCGCTTCAGCGGAATGCTCTCCACCGCGCCGGCGGCCGCGTCGATCAGGATCTCCTCCATCTCGTCGCCCGCCGCGTCGTCCTCGGGCAGGCCGAGGGCCACGACGTCCGGATCTTCGCGCAGTTCCAGCTTGGCGTCCAACTCGACCAGCACCGACACATGGCCGACGAAGGACAGCCGGCGACGCTCGTTGACGCCCATCGCCTCGGCGGTGCCGATCAGGCGGCCGTCCTTGAACAGGCGCCCGACCGGAACGTCGGCAATGACGCTCGCGGCGCCCGGCGACAGCTGCACCATCTTGCCGTTGCGGGCCGGCACGACCTGCTTGACGCCGAGTTCGCGCGCCAGCTTGGCATGGGCGCTCAGATGCGCCGCCTCGCCATGGGCCGGCACGGCGATCGTCGGACGAACCCATTCATACATCTGGCGCATCTCGCTGCGGCGCGGATGGCCCGACACATGGACCAGCTTCTCGCCGTCCTCGAGGATCTGCACGCCGCGCTCGATGAGCGCGTTCTTGATGTCGATGATCATCTTCTCGTTGCCGGGGATCGCCCGCGACGAGAAGATGACAAGATCGCCCTGCGACAACGCCACGGTCGGGTGCTCGTCGCGCGACAGTCGCGCCAGCGCCGCACGGGTCTCACCCTGGCTGCCGGTCAGGATGATGACAGCCTTCTCCGGCGGGATGTAGCCGAAATCCTGCTCGCCGAGGAACGGCGGGATGCCGTCCATGTAGCCGAGCTCGGTCGACACATCGACGACGCGCCGCATGGAGCGGCCCATCAGCAGCACCTGGCGTCCGGCGTCGCGCGCCGCTGCGGCGATCGAGCGGATGCGGCCGACATTCGAGGAGAAGGTGGTGACGGCGACGCGTCCCTTGGCCCCGCGGATGATCTCCCCCAACGAGGCCGAGACCTCGCTCTCGCTCGGGCTGACGCCCTCGCGCAGCGCATTGGTCGAATCGCAGATCATGGCGAGGACGCCTTCGTCGCCGATCTCGCGCAGACGCTTCTCGTCGGTCGGCGCGCCCAGCGCCGGGGTCGGATCGATCTTCCAGTCGCCGGTGTGGACGACCGTGCCCGCCGGGCTGCGGATCGCCAGGGCGACCGGCTCCGGGATCGAGTGGGTGACGTTGATCGCCTCGATCTCGAAGGGGCCGACCTTGAAGCGGTCGCCTGCCGAGAACTGCGTCACCGGAATCCTGGGTGCGCCGGGCTCGCCCTCGCGCTTGGCTGCGAGCATGGCCGCAGTAAACGCAGTGGCATAGACCGGGACCTTCATCTTCGGCCAGAGGTCGAGCAAGGCGCCGTAATGGTCCTCATGGGCATGGGTGATGACAATGCCCTTCAGCTTGTCACCCAGTTCCTCGATGAAGCGGATGTCCGGGAAGACGAGATCGACGCCGGGGAAATCGGCGCCCGCGAAGGAGATGCCGACATCGACGGCGATCCATTCGCGTGCATGTTCCGGGCCATAGCCGTAGAGGGCGAGATTCATACCGATCTCACCGATGCCGCCGAGCGGCACGAACAACAATTGGTTCAAGTTCAGACTTCTTTCCTGGGTGGGCCGTCCGCGCATTGGCGGGGCGGCATCGTTTCGTTCTTCAGTTCACATTCGTCGTCGGGTGCGCCGCTTCACGCAGCGCCGGCGCCGGACGGCGCCACGCGCTCGTCCCGCTCCAGAAAAAACAGATCGCCAGCCGAGACCGCGGTCACGCGTCCGGCCGCGTCCCGCAGCAACAGGAGGCCGTGTTCGTCGAGGGCCTCGAACCGTCCCGTCAGGACCGCGTCGGCAAGATTGACCCGGCAGGGCTGACCGACGCCAACGGCATGGGCCAGCCATTCGTTGCGTATTTCCGAGAAACCGCGTCCGCCGGCGAAGATCGCCAGCACCCGCTCCATCTCGGCCGCCACGGCGCCGAACACTGCCTCCAGATCGTGCGTCGCGCCTTCCAGCGCAAGGCTCGTCACCGGATAGGGCGTGTCGTCGGGCACATGGGCGACGTTGATGCCGCAGCCGACGACCACCGCCATGCGGCCATCCGGCAGACGTTCGCTCTCCAAGAGGATGCCGACCGTCTTGCGACCCTTGATGAGCACGTCGTTCGGCCATTTGACCGCGACGGTGTCGCTCTCAGCCACGAGCCGCGCCAGACCGTTGCGGACACCAAGCGACGCCACCAGCGGCAGGTTCGACAATTGCGTCAGCGGCGCCGGGTCGATCAGCAGCCAGCTCGCATAGAGATTGCCGCGTTCCGACACCCAGTTGCGACCGCGACGTCCGCGTCCAGCCGACTGCCTCTCGGCCGTCACCCACAAGGGGCCGGGATCACCGGCGCGCGCGGCTTCGAGCGCGATGGTGTTCGTCGACGAGACCTCGCCCAGTGTCAGCCGTCGCCGGCTTGCCGAGGCGCCGAGGGCCACCGTCAGAAGAAGGTCCGGGCCGCCGCCTCCGCCGCCGCGAAGATCGGACCGCCGACAAGCAGATAGACCGGGAAGATGAACAGCGCGGCAGCGCCGAGTACCACCCGCAGCTCGGTGGCCATGGGCACGAACTCGCTGGACGGCTGGTCGTCGAACCACATCACCTTGACGATGCGCAGGTAGTAGAACAGGCCGACGACGCTGGCGAGAACGCCGATCACCGCAAGGCCGTAGAGCCCGGCCTGAACCGCCGCCATGAACACGAAGTACTTGGCGAAGAAGCCGGCCAGCGGCGGCAGGCCCGCCAGCGACAGCATCAGCATGGTCAGCATCAGCGCCATGATCGGGTTGGTCTTCGACAGGCCAGCGAGATCGTCGATCTCCTCGACGACGCCGTCCTTGCGGCGCATGGCAAGGATCACGGCGAAGGTGCCGAGGGTCATGGCGAGATAGATCGCCATGTAGAGGAGGACGCCGCGCACGCCGGAGAAATTGGCGGCGGCGAGGCCGACCAGCGCGAAGCCCATATGGCCGATCGAGGAATAGGCCATCAGCCGCTTGATGTTGCGCTGGCCGATGGCAGCGAAGGCACCGAGCGCCATCGAGGCGATCGAGATGAAGATGATGACCTGCTGCCAGTCGACCGCCAGCGGCTCGAAGCCCTGCACGGTGAAGCGGGTGATCAGGGCAATCGCCGCGACCTTCGGCGCGCCGGCCAGGAAGGCGGTGATCGGCGTCGGCGCGCCCTCGTAGACGTCCGGCGTCCACATGTGGAACGGCACGGCGGAGATCTTGAAGGCGAGGCCGCACAGGACGAAGACGAGGCCGACGACGATGCCGATCGAACGTTCGCTGGTGGCGACCACCTCGGCGATGGCGGTGTATTCGATCTGGCCGGTGAAGCCGTAGACCAGCGACGCGCCGTAGAGCAGCATGCCCGAGGAGAGCGCGCCGAGGACGAAGTATTTCAGGCCGGCTTCGGTCGAGCGGACCGAGTCACGGTTGATGGCGGCGAGGACGTAGATCGACAGGGACTGCAGCTCGAGACCCAGATACAGCGCGATCATGTCGCCGGAGGAGACCATGACCATCATGCCGGTGGTCGACAGTAGGATGAGAACCGGGAACTCGAAGCGGTTGAAGCGCTCGCTCTCGGCGTAGCCGACCGACATGATGACGGCCGCGGCCGCACCGATCAGCACCAGCACCTTCATGAAGCCGGCGAAGGGGTCGAGGACGAAGGAGCCGCCGAAGGCCACGCCATATGGCGTGACGAACACCATCCAAAGCCCGGCAATGATGATCAGCGCCACCGAGAGGCCGGTGACCGTCTGCGCGCTCTTCTCGCCCAGAAAGACGCCAATCATCAGAAGGACCATCGAGCCGACCGCAAGGATCAGCTCGGGACCGATGATCGGAAGGCTCGATGCGAGCATGTTCGAATACATTGGCGTGCGATCCCGAGCTTATTGTGCCAGAGCGACCGAGGAGGCCGCCTCGATGGCTGCGGTGTAGCGGTTGACCATGGATTCCACGGAGGCGGCGGTCACGTCGAAGACCGGCATCGGATAGATGCCGAAGAAGATGACCAGCACGATCAGCGGGTAGAGCAGGATCTTCTCGCGGCCCGACAGGTCGAGGATCGACCGGAGGCTCTCCTTCTCCAGCGCGCCGAAGACGACGCGGCGGTAGAGCCACAGCGCGTAGGCTGCCGACAGGATGACGCCCGTCGCCGCGAAGATCGCCACCCAGCTGTTGACCTGGAAGACGCCGATGAGGGTCAGAAACTCGCCGACGAAGCCCGACGTGCCCGGCAGGCCGACATTGGCCATGGTGAAGATCAGCATCGCGGCGGCGTAATGCGGCATGCGGTTCACCAGACCGCCATAGGCGGCGATCTCGCGGGTGTGCATGCGGTCGTAGACGACGCCAACGCACAGGAACAGCGCGCCCGACACGAGGCCGTGGGACAGCATCTGGAAAATCGCGCCTTCGACGCCCTGCTGATTGGCGGCGAAGATGCCCATGGTCACGAAGCCCATATGGGCGACCGAGGAATAGGCGATCAGCTTCTTTATGTCCTGCTGCATCAGCGCGACCAGCGAGGTGTAGATGATCGCCACGACCGACAGGGTGAAGACCAGCGGCGCGAACTCGGCCGAGGCCAGCGGGAACATCGGCAGCGAGAAGCGCAGGAAGCCGTAGCCGCCGAGCTTCAAGAGGATGCCCGCCAGGATGACGGAGCCGGCGGTCGGTGCCTCGACATGGGCGTCGGGCAGCCAGGTGTGCACCGGCCACATCGGCATCTTCACCGCGAAGCTGGCGAAGAAGGCGAACCACAGCCAGGTCTGCATCGAGGCCGGGAAATCGTAGGCCAGGAGCTCGGGGATCGAGCTTGTGCCCGCAGTCCAGAACATCGCCATGATCGCGACGAGCATCAGCACCGAGCCGAGGAAGGTGTAGAGGAAGAACTTGTAGCTGGCATAGATGCGCCGCTTGCCGCCCCACACGCCGATGATCAGGAACATCGGGATCAGGCCACCTTCGAAGAAGATGTAGAACAGCACGATGTCCAGGGCGCAGAACACGCCGACGACCAGCGTTTCCAGCACCAGGAAGGCGATCATGTATTCCTTCACGCGGCTCTGCACGGACTCGAAGCTGGCGAGAATGCAGAACGGCATGAGGAAGGTCGTCAGGATGACGAACAGCATGGAGATGCCGTCGACGCCCATGTGGTAGGTGATGCCGCCGCCCAGCCAGTCGAGGCGCTCGACCATCTGGAAGCCGGCGTCGCTGTTGTCGAAATCGATCCAGATCCACAGCGAGACGACGAAGGTGAACAGCGTCGTCAGCAGCGCGACATTACGGATGTTGCGGCGCGCGAGCTCGCTGTCGTCCCGGATGAACAGGATGAGCAGAGCCCCGACCAGCGGCAGGAAGGTGACGGTCGAGAGGATCGGCCATTCGGTCATCAGTTCACGCCCCCGAGCATCATCCAGGTGACCAGCGCCGCGACGCCGATCAGCATCGCAAAGGCATAGTGATAGAGGTAACCGGTCTGCAGCCGGACAACGCGGTTGGTGACGTCCACGACGCGGGCGGAGATGCCGTCCGGGCCGAGCCCGTCGATCACCCTGCCGTCACCGGTCTTCCAGAGGAAGGTGCCGATCGCCTTGGCCGGGCGGACGAAGAGGAAGTCGTACAGCTCGTCGAAGTACCACTTGTTCAGGAAGAACTGGTACAGGCCGCGATGGCGGGCAGCCACCTGCCCCGGCAGCGACGGGTTGCGGATGTAGAAGGCCCAGGCGATGGCAAAGCCCAGCGCCATCATCACCGTCGGGATGATCGCGATCCCGAAGGCCACCTCGTGCAGATCGTGCAGCACGTGGTTGTCCGGGCCGGTGAACAGCGAGGCGCCCCAGAACTCGGCATATTCGTGACCGACGAAGAAGCCTTCGAAGACGATGCCCGCAAACAGCGCGCCCACCGACAGGATCAGCAGCGGCGCCAGCATGACCATCGGCGATTCATGCACGTGGTGCATGACGTCGGCCGAGGCGCGCGGCTTGCCGTGGAAGGTCAGGAAGATCAGGCGCCAGGAATAGAAGCTGGTCAGAAGCGCCGAGATCACCGTCAGCCCCCAGCCATACATGGCGAAGGAATTGTGCCCGACGAACGCCGCCTCGATGACCGCGTCCTTGGAGAAGTAGCCGGCGGTGAACGGGAAGCCGGTCAGGGCCAGCGTGCCGATGACCATGGTCCAGTAGGTGACCGGGATGTGCTTGCGCAGCCCACCCATGCGCCGCATATCCTGCTCGTCCGAGACCGAGTGGATCACCGAGCCGGCGCCCAGGAACAGCAGCGCCTTGAAGAAGGCGTGGGTGAACAGGTGGAAGATCGCCACGCCATAGGCGCCGACGCCGAGCGCGACGAACATGTAGCCGAGCTGCGAACAGGTCGAATAGGCGATGACGCGCTTGATGTCGTTCTGGACGAGACCGACGGTCGCCGCGAACAGCGCGGTGGTGGCGCCGACGAAGGTCACGACGGTGAGCGCGGTGTGGCTCAGCTCGAAGATCGGCGACATGCGCGCCAGCATGAAGACGCCGGCAGTGACCATGGTCGCGGCGTGAATGAGCGCCGAGACCGGGGTCGGGCCTTCCATGGCGTCCGGCAGCCAGGTGTGCAGGCCGAGCTGGGCCGACTTGCCCATGGCGCCGAGAAACAGGAGCAGGCAGACCGCGGTCAGCGCGCCTGCCATGGGCAGCGCGTAGCCGGCGAAGTTCAGGACCGGCGCACCGGCACCGGCAGCGGCCTCTGCGCCCTCCCCGCCCATCTGGCTAGCAAGATCGGCGGCACCGGCGAAGATGGTGTCGAAACTGACCGAGCCGAACAGCACGAAGACGCCGAAGATGCCGAGGATAAAGCCGAAGTCACCGACGCGGTTGACGATGAAAGCCTTCATGGCGGCGGCGTTGGCCGAGGGCTTCTTGTACCAGAAACCGATCAGCAGATAGGACGCCAGGCCGACCCCCTCCCAGCCGAAGAACATCTGCACGAGGTTGTTCGACGTCACCAGCATCAGCATGGCGAAGGTGAACAGCGACAGATAGGCGAAGAAGCGCGGCCGATGCGGGTCGTGGTGCATGTAGCCGATCGAATAGATGTGGACCAGCGACGAGACCGTGTTCACGACGACCAGCATGACCAGCGTCAGCCGGTCGATGCGCAGCGACCACGACACGTCCAGACCGCCCGACTGCATCCACTGGAACAGCGTGATACGCAGGGTCTCGGACCCGCCGAAGCCGAAGCTGATGAAGGCGATCCACGACAGGACCGCGGCAGCCACCAGGAAGGCCGAAGTCGTATATTCGGACGCCTTGGCGCCGATCGCATTGCCGAACAGGCCGGCGATCAGGAAGCCGGCGAGCGGCAGGAGAACGATGGTCTGATACACGCCCGATCAGCCTTTCATCGTGTTGACGTCGTCGACGGCGATGGAGCCGCGATTGCGGAAGAAGACCACCAGGATGGCCAGGCCGATCGCCGCCTCGGCAGCCGCGACCGTCAGCACGAAGAGCGCAAAGATCTGGCCGACAAGGTCGTTCAGGAAGGCCGAGAAGGCCACGAAATTGATGTTCACGGCCAGAAGGATCAGCTCGACCGACATGAGGATCGTGATGATGTTCTTCCGGTTCATGAAGATGCCGAAGACGCCCGTGACAAACAGGATCGCCCCGACGGTAAGGTAGTGTCCGAGACCGACTTCCATCGTATCCGTTCCTTTCGCTCTCAGATGCCCTTGCCGCTCTCGACCTTGCGGATCTCCACCGCGGTCGCGGGCGTGCGCCCCACCTGCTGCGGGATCGACTGGCGCTTCAGGCCCTCCTTGTGGCGCAGCGTCAGGACGATCGCTCCGACCATGGCGACGAAGAGGATCAGGCCGGCCAGCTGGAAGAACAGGATGTAGCGGGTGTAGAGGACGCTGCCGAGCGCCTCGATGTTGGAAACTTCCTCAAGCGGCGGGATCGGCATGGACGTCGCCAGCGCCATCTGCGGGTCGTAGTAATTTCCGGTGGCGGCGATCACCAGTTCGGCCAGAAGCACGACGCCGATGATCACGCCGATCGGGGCGTATTTCAGCGTGTCCCGCTTCACCCGTCCGAAGTCGATGTCGAGCATCATGACGACGAAGAGGAAGAGGATCGCCACGGCGCCGACATAGACGACGATCAGGATCAGCGCGAGGAACTCGGCGCCGGCCAGAAGGAAGAGACCCGCCGCCGCCACGAAGGTGAGGATCAGGAACAGCACCGAATGCACAGGGTTGCGCGCCAGCACGACCATCAGGCCCGAGCCGACGGCGACCAGCGCAAACAGATAGAAGAAGACTGCCTGAAGGCCCAGCATCCTCGGGCTCCTTTTGCTGGCGGACACGGCGGCGAAAGGTGCCGCGTGCCTGCCCTGAACGTCATGTCGAAGACCGGTCCGGCGCTCTTACGAAGCAGCGGAACCGGCGATTCTCAGCCGCCGAAAACTCTGCGCCCGATTACCGGTAAGGCGCGTCGAGCGCAATGTTGCGCGCGATCTCGCGCTCCCAGCGATCGCCGTTATCGAGCAGTTTCTGCTTGTCGTAGTAGAGTTCCTCGCGGGTCTCCGTGGAGAACTCGAAATTCGGCCCCTCGACGATGGCGTCGACCGGGCAGGCTTCCTGGCAGAAGCCGCAATAGATGCACTTCACCATGTCGAGGTCGTAGCGCACCGTGCGGCGGGTGCCGTCGTTGCGGCGCGGGCCGGCCTCGATGGTGATCGCCTGGGCCGGACAGATCGCCTCGCACAGCTTGCAGGCGATGCAGCGCTCCTGGCCGTTGGGATAGCGGCGAAGGGCATGCTCGCCGCGGAAGCGCGGGCTCTGCGGATTCTTTTCGAAGGGGTAGTTCACCGTCGCCTTGGGCGCGAAGAAGTACCGCATCGACAGGCCCATGGCCTTGACGAATTCGACGAGGAACAGCGACCGGACGGTCTGTGCAATGGCACTCATAAGGCTCTAGCCTCCCAGATTCGAGGCGATGATCGGCGCGGCGAACCAGCCGACGACCGGAAACAGAACAAGCTGCGAATAGCGCGCGACGTTGAGGGCAAGACCCGCGGGGTCCCCCTCCCCGCCATGGGGGCGGTCCCGGCGGTTGCGGACATAGCCGAGGATCATGAAATCGACGATCCCCAGCACCAGTCCGGCCAGCGCACCGATGAGTGCGGGCTCCATCATACGGCCGCCGCGCCCCAGCCCATCACCTGCAGCACGAAGGCGACCAGCACCACCATGCCCAGCGAGATCGGCAGGAAGACCTTCCAGCCCAGACGCATGAGCTGGTCGTAGCGGTAGCGCGGCACGAAGGCCTTGACCATGGCGAACATGAAGAAGGCCAGCGCGACCTTGGCGAGGAACCAGACAACGCCCGGCACCCAGGTGAAGGGCGCGAAGTTTGCCGGCGGCAGCCAGCCACCCATGAACAGGATGGTCATCAGGCAGCACATCAGGGTGATGGCCGCATATTCGCCGAGCATGAACATCATGTACGGGGTGGAGCCGTACTCAACCATGAAGCCGGCGACGAGTTCGGATTCGGCCTCCGGCAGATCGAAGGGCGGCCGGTTCGTCTCGGCCAGGGCCGAGATGAAGAAGATCACGAACATCGGGAACAGCCCGAGCCAGTGCCAGTCGAGGAAGGTGTTGGGCAGGCCGATCATGGTGCCGAGGCCGGTCTGCTGGGCCAGTACGATGTCGGTGAGGTTCAGCGAGCCGACGCACAGCAGCACGGTGACGATGACGAAGCCGATGGAGACCTCGTAGGAGACCATCTGCGCCGCCGAGCGGAGCGCGCCGAGGAAGGCGTATTTCGAGTTCGACGCCCAGCCGCCCATGATCACGCCATAGACCTCGAGCGAGGAGATCGCGAAGACGTAGAGGATGCCGATATTGATGTCGGCGATCACCCAGCCGTCGGCGACCGGCACCACCGCGAAGGTCGCCAGGGCCAGCGTCACCGCGACCAGCGGCGCGAGCAGGAAGACGATCTTGTCGGAGCTGGCCGGCACGACCGGCTCCTTGAGGACGAACTTCAGGAGATCGGCAAAGGACTGGAACAGACCCCAGGGACCGACGACGTTCGGGCCCCGGCGCATCTGCACCGCCGCCCAGATCTTGCGGTCGGCCAAAAGGATGTAGGCCACCAGAACCAGCAGCACGACCAGAAACAGGAGGCTCTGCCCGAGAATGATCAGGCCCGGCCAAAGATAGAGGGAGGTGAAATCAGCCACTGCCAGCCGTCCTTATTCCGCTGCTTCCAGATGCTCAGCCTTGGCGAGCTGCGAGCACTCGGCCATGACCTTCGACGCACGGGCGATGGGGTTCGTCAGGTAGAAGTCGCCGATATTGGAGGCGAAGCTGCCACCGTTCAGCGTTCCGGCACGGTCGGCCAGACGGGTGATGGCCGCCGCATCCGCCGGCTCGATCCGGTCGGTCCGCATCCAGGGATGCGACTGGTAGATCTCGCTGCGCAATGCGCCGAGGGAATCGAAGCCGAGCGGATGGCCGAGAACCGCCGACAGCGCGCGGATGATCGCCCAGTCCTCGCGGGCGTCGCCCGGCGGGAAGCCGGGGCGGCTGCCGGTCTGGGCACGGCCCTCGACATTGACCCAGGTGCCGGACTTCTCCGTATAGGCGGCGCCCGGCAGGATGACGTCGGCGCGATGGGCGCCGCGGTCGCCATGGGTGCCGATATAGACGACGAAGGCGCCGGGCGCGATCTCGACCTCGTCGGCACCGAGATTGAACAGGACGTCGACCGCTCCGTTCGTCATCTCGGCGACGTTGCGACCGCCCTCCCCCGGCACGAAGCCGATGTCGAGGCCGCCGACGCGCGAGGCCGCAGAGTGCAGGACGTTGAAGCCGTTCCAACCATCGGTGACCGCACCGATCTCGCGCGACAGGGCCGCGAGCGAGGCCAGCAGCTCGGCGCCGTAGTCGCCGGTAAGCGCGCCCTGACCGACGATGATCATCGGACGTTCGGCGTTCTTCAGCGCATCGAAGAAGCCCTGGCTTGCGCCTTCGAGGTTCGACAGCGTCTCGGCGCCGGCGCCGAGATAGGTGTAGTCGTAGCGCAGATCGACATTCTCGCCGACGACCCCGATCGGGAAACCGCCCATGCGCCAGCGCTTGCGGATGCGGGCATTCAGCACCGACGCCTCGAAGCGCGGATTGGAGCCGACGATCAGCAGCGCATCGGCATCCTCGATGCCGGCAATGGTGGTGTTGAAGAGGTAGGAGGCCCGACCGTCCGCCGGATCGAGCTTCGCCCCGTCCTGGCGGCAATCGACGCTGGTCGAACCGAGCTCGGCCATCAGGCGCTTGAGCGCCCACATCTCTTCCACTGCGGCCAGATCGCCGGCGATGGCGCCGATGCGGTCAGCGGCGGCGCCATCGACCTTCGTCTTGATCGCGGCGAAGGCTTCCTGCCAGCTGGCGGGGCGCAGACGGCCGTTCTCGCGGACATAGGGCTTGTCGAGGCGCTGGGTGCGCAGGCCATCCCAGATGAAGCGGGTCTTGTCGGAGATCCACTCCTCGTTGATCTCCTCGTTGATGCGCGGAAGAATGCGCATCACTTCGCGGCCGCGCGTGTCGACGCGGATGTTGGAGCCGACGGCGTCCATGACGTCGATGGTCTCGGTCTTGGACAGCTCCCACGGACGCGCCTGGAAGGCGTAGGGCCGCGAGGTCAGCGCGCCCACCGGGCAAAGGTCGATGACGTTGCCCTGCAGCTCGGAGGTCATCGCCTGCTCGAGGAAGGTGGTGATCTCGGCGTCTTCGCCGCGGCCGACCAAGCCAAGCTCAGAGATTCCAGCCACTTCCGTCGTGAAGCGGACGCAGCGCGTGCAGTGGATGCAGCGCGTCATGATCGTCTTGACCAGGGGGCCGATGTACTTGTCCTCGACGGCGCGCTTGTTCTCCTGGTAGCGCGAACTGTCGACGCCATAGGCCATGGCCTGGTCCTGCAGGTCGCACTCGCCGCCCTGATCGCAGATCGGGCAATCCAGCGGGTGGTTGATCAGCAGGAATTCCATCACGCCTTCGCGGGCCTTCTTGACCATCGGCGTGGTCGTGAAGACTTCCGGAAGCTGGCCTTCGGGGCCGGGGCGCAGGTCGCGCACGCCCATGGCGCAGGACGCCGCCGGCTTGGGCGGTCCGCCCTTCACCTCGACGAGGCACATGCGGCAGTTGCCGGCGATTGACAGCCGCTCGTGGAAACAGAAACGCGGAATCTCGGCGCCGGCCTCCTCGCACGCCTGCAACAGCGTGTAGTGATCCGGAACCTCGACTTCCCTGCCGTCGACTTTGAGCTTGGTCATAGACTTGTCCTGCTTATTCCGCTGCCTCGAGCACCGGACGGCGGTCAGTGTCGGCATTGCGCGAGTAGTCGTCGATGCGGCGCTCGATCTCGGCGCGGAAATGGCGCACGAGACCCTGGATCGGCCATGCGGCGGCATCGCCGAGCGCACAGATGGTGTGGCCCTCGACCTGCTTGGTCACGTCGAGCAG
Source organism: Aurantimonas sp. (assembly GCF_964217435.1). Taxonomy (NCBI): domain Bacteria; kingdom Pseudomonadati; phylum Pseudomonadota; class Alphaproteobacteria; order Hyphomicrobiales; family Aurantimonadaceae; genus Aurantimonas; species Aurantimonas sp. The sequence continues at coordinate 61,543 of NZ_CAXPJM010000002.1, forward strand.
CATGTCGATCTCGCGCTTCTGGGCGTTGCCGGTCGCCATGCGCTCCATGACGCGCCACATCCAGCCCGTGCCCTCGCGGCACGGCGTGCACTGGCCGCAGCTCTCGTGCTTGTAGAAATACGAGATGCGGGCGATCGCCTTCACGATGTCGGTGGACTTGTCCATGACGATCACGGCGGCGGTGCCGAGCGAGGTCTTGATCTCGCGCAGGCCGTCGAAATCCATCGGCGCATCGATGATGTCGGCTGCGGGCACGAGCGGAACCGAGGAACCGCCCGGGATGACCGCCAGAAGATTGTCCCAGCCGCCCCGGACGCCGCCGCAATGCTTCTCGATCAGCTCGCGGAAGGGAATTCCCATCTCTTCCTCGACCGTGCAGGGCTGCTCGACATGGCCGGAGATGCAGTACAGCTTGGTGCCGGTGTTGTTCGGACGGCCGAGGCCGGCGAACCAGCCGCCGCCACGGCGCAGGATCGTCGGCGCCACGGCGATCGACTCGACGTTGTTGACCGTGGTCGGGCAGCCATAGAGGCCGACATTGGCCGGGAATGGCGGCTTCAGCCGCGGCTGGCCCTTCTTGCCCTCGAGGCTTTCCAGGAGCGCCGTCTCTTCGCCGCAGATATAGGCGCCGGCACCGTGGTGGACGATGATGTCGTAGTCCCAGCCGCACTTGTTGTCGCGTCCGAGAAGCCCGGCCTCGTAGCACTCGTCGATGGCCCGCTGCAGCGCCTGGCGCTCGCGGATATATTCACCGCGCACATAGATGTAGCAGGTGTTCGCGCCCATCGCGAAACCGGCGATGACGCAGCCCTCGATCAGCGTGAACGGGTCGTTCCGCATGATCTCCCGGTCCTTGCAGGTGCCGGGCTCGGACTCGTCGGCATTGATGACGAGGTAGTGCGGACGGCCATCGGACTGCTTGGGCATGAAGGACCATTTCAGGCCCGTCGGGAAGCCAGCGCCGCCGCGCCCGCGCAGGCCCGACGCCTTCATCTCGTTGATGATCCAGTCGCGGCCCTTGCCGATGATGTCGGCGATGCCGTCGAAATGGCCACGCTTCATCGCGGCCTTCAGGCTCTTGTCCCGCAGGCCGTAGATGTTGGTGAAGATGCGATCCTGATCGTTCAGCATCTAGATTCTCCTCGCACGCATCAGCGCTCGCCCGAACCGGAAGACGACGTGGTCGCGAGGACCTTCGCCTGCTCGATCCAGCCTTCGCGCACCGCACGGCCGCGGAAGTTCAGATAGTCGTCGATCCAGATCAGCTCGGTCTCGCGCCATTTGGCGACCTGCCAGAAGTGGAAGACGCCGAGGCCGTTCAGCTTGGCCTCGATGACCGGGCCGACGCCCTTGATCTTCTTCAGATCGTCCTTATCGCCCTGCGGCGCGTCCAGGAGATCGGAAGGCTTGTCGCCGACTTGTGCGGGTACTGCCTCGGGCTCGGCCTTGCTGGCGAAATGGTCGGCATTGCCGGGTCCGGGGCTCGTATCGGACGTATGCGTGCGCAGGCCTTCCGGCTCGCCCGGGGACACCTGGTCGCGGCCGGTCAGGTCGGCGGATTCGGCATCCCGCTCCTGCACGGCCGGCACGTCGTCGGGACGCCGCGCGTCCTGTACCACGGCGGCCTCGGCGGCACCTTCCTTGGCCGCCAGATTGCCCTTGGTCGAAGCATCGGCGCCCGGCGTGTCGGCGGACACCTGGTTCGCCTCGACCGCATCGCGATCGGCTTCGCCGGTGGCACCTTCCCGCGCACCGCCGGTCTGGCCCGCACCCGGGCCGGCCTCGGCGACCAGCGTGTCGCTTTCTTCCTTCTCGGCGCCCTGCGCAACACTGGCGTCGCCAGCCTTGCCGGGGGCAGCGATGGTCGGATTGGTCTCGGCGGCGGCCGTATCCGGACGCCCGGCCTTGGACGGCGGGGTGGAGATCGCCTGCCCTGCCCCGGAGCCCTGCGACGGTGCGCCGTTGGCCGGTCCGCCCTGCGACTTCTGGTCGGCGATCAGGTCGTCGTAATCGCCCTTGAGCGTCGTCAGACCACCGATCGGCACCGATTCATGGCGGCCGTTCTGCGGTCCGGTCTTCACATCGCCGCCGCGACCGGCCTCGAACTCGTCGATGATCTCTTCGAGCCGCTCGGGGGTCAGATCCTCGTAGGCGTCATGGAAAATCATGACCATCGGCGCGTTGACGCAGGCGCCAAGGCACTCGACCTCTTCCCAGGACAGCGTGCCGCTCTCGTTGCGATGGAACGGCTCGGCGTGGATCTTCGAACGGCAGACCGCCTTCAGATCCTCGGCACCCCGCAGCATGCAGGGCGTGGTGCCGCAGACCTGGATATGGGCACGCGTGCCGACCGGCTTCAGCTGGAACTGGGTATAGAAGGTCGCGACCTCGAGGACGCGGATGAGCGGCATCTCCAGCATGTCGGCGACATGCTCGATTGCTGCCTTGGTAACCCACCCCTCCTGATCCTGCGCGCGCATCAGCAGCGGAATCACGGCCGATTGCTGGCGCTCCGACGGATATTTACGGATCGTCGCCTGCGCCCAGGCCGCATTTTCATCGGTGAAGGCGAAGCCGTGAGGCTGGAAGGCATCGTCCGCGAGACGTCTGACAGACATCGGACCTCGACTTTAGAACCAGTTCAACATGCTATGTTGCGGCGCGTTCTATCACACGATCCGCAAAAGGCCAGTGGCCAGAAGCCGCATCAAAGCCCGACAAAGGCGCGGTTTCCCCAAGTGTTGGCATCGCGGGCGGCAAACCCGCGACGGGTCGAACAAAGCGGCGCCGAAGCGCCGAGGTCACGGCCGTCCGCGCGAGCGCGCGGCGCCGTGACAAATCAACGGTCGACTTCGCCGAAGACGATATCCAGCGTGCCGAGGATCGCCGAGACGTCGGCCAGCATGTGCCCACGGCACAGCATGTCCATCGCCTGCAGATGGGCGAAGCCGGGCGCCTTGATCTTGCAGCGATACGGCTTGTTGGTGCCGTCGGCGACCAGATAGACGCCGAACTCGCCCTTCGGCGCCTCGACCGCCGCATAGACCTCGCCCTCGGGGACGTGGAAGCCCTCGGTGTAGAGCTTGAAGTGATGGATGAGCGCTTCCATCGAGCGCTTCATCTGGCCGCGCTTCGGCGGCACGATCTTGCCTTCGGTCGCCGAGACCGGGCCGGTGCTGTGCTCGCCGGTGAGCTGGGCGATGCACTGCTTCATGATCTTCACCGATTCGCGCATCTCGATCATGCGGATCAGGTAGCGATCGTAACAGTCGCCGTTCTTGCCGACCGGGATGTCGAAATCCATCTCGTCGTAGCATTCGTAGGGCTGCGACTTGCGCAAATCCCAGGCAACGCCCGAGCCGCGGATCATCACGCCCGAAAAGCCCATCGCCCAGGCATCCTCTATGCCGACGACGCCGATATCGACATTGCGCTGCTTGAAGATGCGGTTGTCGGTCAGAAGGCCTTCGATGTCGTCGCAGACCTTGAGGAACGGATCGCACCAGGCGCCGATATCCTCGATGAGCTGCTGCGGCAGGTCGGCGTGCACGCCGCCGGGACGGAAATAGGCCGCGTGCAGGCGCGAGCCCGAGGCACGCTCGTAGAAGACCATCAGCTTCTCGCGCTCCTCGAAGCCCCACAGCGGCGGGGTCAGCGCGCCGACGTCCATGGCCTGGGTCGTCACGTTGAGGAGATGCGAGAGGATGCGGCCGATCTCGGAATACAGGACGCGGATCAGCTGCCCGCGCTTGGGCACTTCGACGCCGGTCAGACGCTCGACCGCCAGGCAGAAGGCATGCTCCTGGTTCATCGGGGCGACGTAGTCGAGACGATCGAAATACGGGATCGACTGAAGATAGGTCTTGTGCTCGATCAGCTTCTCGGTGCCGCGATGCAGAAGCCCGATATGCGGATCGACGCGCTCGACGATCTCGCCGTCGAGCTCGACCACCAGACGCAGCACGCCGTGGGCGGCCGGATGCTGGGGGCCGAAATTGATGTTGAAGTTGCGGACGTCGATCTCAGCCATGCGGCGTTTCCTGCTGCGGCGCGACCTTCGCGAAGAATTCGGCGCCCGTCATCTGTTCGGTCTCGTTGGCGAAGGCGTACCAGGACGGCTTCGAGTCGATGAAGATTTCCTGCGTCAGCTGCGTGTTGCTCAGCCCGTCGAACAAAGTCGCCGACATGGCGTAGTGCGCGCCGTCGAGGCTGCGCCAGAAGAGCGAGGTGCCGCAGACCTTGCAGAAGCCGCGCTCGCCCCAGCCGGAGGAGCTGTAGGTGGCGATGAGGTCGGTCCCAGCGGCGACCACGTTGCTGGCGCCGTCGAGCGCCATGAACGGGCCGGCGGTCCAGCGGCGACAGGTGTCGCAGTGACAGACGCCGACGTCCAGCGTCTCGAAATCGGCATCGATCCGCACGCCGCCGCAAAGGCACTTTGCCTGAAGCCGCTTCGTCCCCATCACACGCTCCCTGCGCTACTGCTTGGCCTTCTCGTCTCCCGGCAGAACATACTCGGTTCCTTCCCAGGGTGACAGGAAGTCGAAATTGCGGAATTCCTGCCGCAGCTCGACCGGCTCGTACACCACCTGCTTCTTGGCCTCGTCGTAATGAACCTCGACGAAGCCGGTCAGCGGGAAGTCCTTGCGCAGCGGATAGCCCTCGAAACCGTAGTCGGTGAGGATGCGGCGCAGGTCCGGATGGCCGGTGAACAGGATGCCGTAGAAATCGTAGGCCTCGCGCTCGAACCAGTCAGCGCCGGCGAAGACGCCGGTGACGGACGGCACGGGCGCGTCCACGCCGGTGCGGACCTTGATGCGAATGCGCTGGTTCTGGCGCGGCGACAGCAGGTGATAGACCACCTCGAAACGCTCCGCGCGCTCCGGATAGTCGACGCCGCAGATGTCGACCAGGTTGATGAACTGGGTCTGCGGATCGTCTCGCAGGAAGGCCAGCACCCGGACGATGTCGGCCGGCGCGACGATCAGCGTCAGCTCGCCGAACGCGGTGATCGTCTCGATCAGCGTGTCGCCGAGCGTCTCGACGACATAGTCGGTCAGATCCTTCGTGGCGTGTTCGCGAATCATCTCTAACCTCAGCGCTCGATCGTGCCGGTCCGGCGGATCTTCTTCTGCAGAAGCAGGACGCCGTAGAGCAGAGCCTCGGCCGTCGGCGGACAGCCCGGGACGTAGATGTCGACCGGGACCACCCGGTCGCAGCCGCGCACCACCGAATAGGAATAGTGGTAGTAGCCGCCGCCATTGGCGCAGGAGCCCATCGAGATGACGTAGCGCGGCTCCGGCATCTGGTCGTAGACCTTGCGCAGCGCCGGGGCCATCTTGTTGGTCAGCGTGCCGGCGACGATCATCACGTCGGACTGGCGCGGCGAGGCGCGCGGCGCGAAGCCGAAGCGCTCGGCGTCATAGCGCGGCATCGACATCTGCATCATCTCGACGGCGCAACAGGCCAGGCCGAAGGTCATCCACATCAGCGAGCCGGTGCGGGCCCACTGGATGAGATCCTCGGTCGAGGTGACGAGAAAGCCCTTGTCGGCCAGCTCGTTGTTGACGTCGGTGACGAAGGGATCGGCCGTCGGCGCGACCATCTTGGGCCCGGCGACGCCGGCATCCGTCGATGGCGCATGTGCGACGAGCGGGCGGGACGTATCGATCAATCCCATTCCAGTGCTCCCTTCTTCCACTCGTAGATGAAGCCGACCGTCAGGACACCAAGAAACACCATCATCGACCAGAAGCCGAACCAGCCGAGGGTTCCGAAGGTCGCGGCCCAGGGGAACAAGAAGGCGACCTCGAGGTCGAAGATGATGAACAGGATCGAGACGAGATAGAACCGCACGTCGAACTTCATGCGGGAATCGTCGAAGGCGTCGAAGCCGCACTCGTAGGCGGACAGCTTCTCGTCGTCCGGCGCCTTGAACGCCAGAAGGAACGGAGAGACCAGAAGGGCCAGTCCGATGAGAAGCGCGACGCCGACGAAAATGACGATCGGCAGATAGGATGCGAGAAGTTCGGGCATCTCGATGTCCCCAGAATCAATGGCGACCGATCGGACGGCCGCAAACTCGCGATCATCCCTTCCGCAGGCCGCCGGAGAGCCGATCGGACCGGAGGCACCGGGGATCGGCGGATCGTGACGGCGAAAACAAGGGCCTTTCGCGCTGCGGCGAGAACTATCGCCTTCTCCCTGGCGAAGCAAGGCGGGAAGCGCCGGTATCGGGACCTGCGATCCGGGGCCGCAGGGCGCCGGCGGCAGCGCCGGATCGGCACCCTGCGGGCGGAGCCGACGCGTGGCCGTTGCGTTCCGCCCCCAAGCATCCGACGATCATGCCGGGCGCGGGAACGCCCCGCGAGCGGAGGAGCAGCCATGAACATGCGTGAGGACAAGGTCACGGACTGGCGCGCGATGCGCGAGGCGCCGCGCGACGGGAGCCGCATCCTGGCGACCGTGCGGGCCAGCGAGCAGGGACCGGCCGAGGTGGACGTGGTGCGCTGGGCCGCGCCGCGCGGGGCCTTCGAGCCGGAGTGGATCGCCACCGATTCCGACCCGGCCTGCCTGGTGACCTATGGCGACGACGAGCTGGTCGCCTGGATGCCCATCCCCTCCCCGACCCTGCCATCGGCGGCAGCGGAGACATCCTGGCCGCAGCCGGCCAACGAACGGGATTTCGAGGAGGAATCGGGATCGGGCATCTGAGCCGGACGCGCAACGCGGACCAACTGTTGCGATCGGATCAGCGGCACGCGCCATGGGGCGTCCAGACGCGCGATGCGCCGACGCTGCCTCGCGGCAGCCATCGGGGCTCGTCGGTTCGGAACTGATTGTTCTGAAAGAAAAAGTGGCGCGAGTGACGGGGCTCGAACCCGCGACCTCCGGCGTGACAGGCCGGCACTCTAACCGACTGAGCTACACCCGCGCTCCACCGCTCGGAAGCGGCTGATGAGCGGTCGTTTACGGCCAAGACCGGGGAGTGTCAAGCGACAAGCCGGGACAAAAATCATCGCAGTGCAAGATGATCCGGCTGCGCCGCACGGAAGCCCAGTTTACCGCGGTTTTGCGACGACGGGACGACACGCGGATTGCCGCGGCGAACCGCTGCCGAATCCGCTCGCAGCCAGAATCCGGACGAATCGAACCGGCATCTTTTTCGCGATTCACGGATGGATTCGCTTCGAGGGGACGAGACCGAAACGCCCGCGCCGTATTCTTTGGGTCCGGCGTCGGATCCGTCGGCGGCGATTGGGCCCTGGAGCATCAGATTCTTGGGCATCGCCGAGTCTGACAGCGCCAGCGACCGGATCGGCTTCGCCTTGAGGTCAACGAGCTTGGTCCGACAAGTCTGCCGGAATGACGTGACTGCGCGCGACATGGCGGAGCGCGACGGTCGACGACGCCAGCGCGCCCTTCCCGCGTGCTGGCCATCGGCCGCCAGACTGCAGTCGTCCAATGGTTCGGCTGCGGATCGTCGCGGTCGGCTCCCACAGGCCGGCGCACCGCGACAGGCGCATGGCGGGCTTGCGGCGCGGTGCGGAAAACCCTAGAGATTTGCGCGCGGGCGATTAGCTCAGTTGGTAGAGCGCCTCGTTTACACCGAGGATGTCGGCAGTTCGAGCCTGTCATCGCCCACCATTCCCGCCGCGGACGTCGCCGTCTCTCCGGCCCCATCGCGTCTGCCATGCCCCGCCCCTTTCAGATCACGTGACATGCGGAAACCGGGTTCATGAGTGATACGGACTGCGTCGTCGCCGGCGCCGGGGTCGTCGGCCTTGCGATCGCGCGGCGCCTGGCGCTTGCCGGACGCGAGGTGCTGGTGCTGGAAGCGGCGGACCATTTCGGGTCCGAGACCAGTTCGCGCAATTCCGAAGTCATCCACGCCGGCATCTACTACCCGGTCGGCAGCCTGAAGGCGCAGCTCTGCGTTGCCGGCCGCAAGGCGCTCTATGCCTATGCCGCCGAACGCCACGTGCCGCATGCGCGCACCGGCAAGCTGATCGTCGCCACCTCCGAGGCGCAGGTCGCCAGGCTCGGCGAGATCAGGGAAAAGGCGGCGCGCTGCGGCGTCGACGATCTGGTCCTTCTGTCCGGTGCTGAGGCGATGGAGATGGAGCCCGCGCTCACCTGCGTTGCCGCCCTGCATTCCCCCTCGACCGGCATCATCGACAGCCACGCCCTGATGCAGAGCTATCTCGGCGATCTGGATGCGGCGGGCGGCCAGGTGGTGTTCAACACCACGATCGCCTCGGGCCGGCTTGAGGATGGCGGCGTCCGGCTCGTCACCCGGGACCGGGCAAGCGGCGAGGAGACCGAGATCACCACCGACCTCCTGGTCAATGCCGCCGGTCTGCATGCCCAGCGTCTCGCCGGCGCCATCGAGGGCTTTCCCGCCGATCACGTTCCGGCCGCGACCTATGCCAAGGGCAATTACTTTGCCGCACCGGGCCGCACGCCATTCGAGCGGCTGATCTATCCGGTGCCCGAGGATGGCGGGCTGGGTGTTCACCTCACCTTCGATCTCGGCGGCCAGATGCGCTTCGGACCCGATGTCGAGTGGATCGACGGCATCGACTATGGCGTCGACCCCGACCGGGCGGCGGGCTTCTATGCGGAAATCCGGCGCTACTGGCCGGGCCTGCCCGACGATTCGCTGACCCCGGCCTATAGCGGCATCCGCTCCAAGCTGTCGGGGCCGGGCCAGCCGGCGGCCGATTTCCGCATCGACGGGCCACAGGTCCACGGCGTCGATGCGATGGTCAATCTGTTCGGGATCGAGAGTCCGGGCCTGACCGCGAGCCTGGCGATCGCCGATCATGTGGCCGACTGCCTGGGTCTCCCGAAGCGATAACGCAAGAAAAACCGGGAGTGCGGCGCGTTTCAATCATGGCGGGGAATCGCCATGACGCGCGCAGTGCTGCCGATGCTCGCGAGGCCTGACGCCTGACGCCCTCCGGCCGGATTATTCGGCCGGCGAGAGCGACGCGTCGTGCAGCGTGTCCGCCGCGGGGGACTGCTCCCGGTCGACGAAGCGATCGGCCAGCGCGGCGCCCACAACCATCGCGGCAAGGCCCACCAGTGACGAGACCGCCAGAACCGCGCCGCCCGTGAAGCCCGCGCCGATGGTGCAGCCGACCGCCAGGATGCCGCCGAAACCCATCAGCACGGCGCCGATCGTATAGCGCAAGACCGACGGCGTGCCGGGCTCGGAGAAGGTCGCGATACGGAAATTGCCGAACAGGATTGCTGCGAGGAACGCGCCGACGAGCGTGCCGATCAGGACGCCCTGATCGAGGCCGAAGAAGCTGTCCGGATCAGTGGCAAGCGCGCCGGTGGTGGCCAGCGGCCGGATATAGGACAGGCTCTCGGCCTGGATCGGCTCGAAAACCTGCAGCGACAGGGTGTAGGTGAAGTACCAGCCGGCGACGACGCTGGCGCCAACGCCGATGCCGCCGATGAAACGCCAGACGGACACCTTCGAGACCAGCGCAAGGGCCAGCGCGGAAACGGCAAGGATCGCGCCGATGGCGATGCCGGCTCCCTGACCAAGCCCGGCATGGGCGAGGAGGTCGTTGCCGCCGATCGCCGCCGTGCTCCACAGGCCGCCTGCCGCATCCCGCAAGGGGACGAGGACGCCGCTATAGGTTGCCAGACCGACGATCGCGACGATCACCGACGTATAGAGCGCGCGCAGATTGCCCGATGCCGCCAGCACGATCATCCGGGAGACGCAGCCCCGCGACAGCACCATGCCGAGGCCGAAGACGAGGCCGCCGATGATGGCGCCGGACAGGCTCTGGGCAGTGGAGAAGAAGCGCGTCTCGCGCACGTCGACATAGCCGTAATTGAGCAGAAGCTGGATGCCGAGCACCGCCACCGCGAAGCCGCCGGCCCAGACCGCCAGCGCGGACAGGCCACGCCGCCGGGTAAGATCCAGAACGGCCGAGCGCGTGCAGAACGCGCTGCGCTGGGCGAAGATGCCGAACAGGCCGCCGACGACGGCGCCGCCGATAAGCGCGGTGGCGTTCTCGCCGACGAGATCGATCAGGGGAACGAAATCCATCGCCATAGGTCCCGGTGCCATTGCAATAGCCGGAACATATGCGGAGTTCGCGATGTATTCGCGCTACAGGAATGCGGGCCGGGGCTGCAGGCGGAAACAGCTTTGCGGCAAACGGGCGCTGCGTGGATTCTCGTTCCCCCCGGCCGGTATCGGTCAGGTCCGGGCGTTCTCGACGGTATCGCGACCGGCTCTTGGGGCCGATGGGCTACTCACGGAGGTTACGGCTTGACGATGGTGTAGCCGGTCTCGTCGAGGCGGATCAGCTCGGCGACGCCGGCTTCCACCTCGTCAGCGAAGGAGACGATCTCTGGCCGCTCGCCCTCGGCCTGCTCGAGCGAATCGAGCGTGTTGCCGCAGGCCACGAAGCCGACATTCGGCATGCTTTGGTCGAAGGAGGTCAGCCGGTCCATCACCGGGGTGCGCTCCGGCCGCAGCATCTCGATGCCAGGGCCGTAGACGACGATGCGGATCTCCACCTCCTCGGCCTTGGCCGTGTAGAAGCGCGAGACATTGGCGGCGATGTCGAGCGCCGACCGCATCGCCGCCTCGTCATTGTCGGAGACCTGCAGCGCCAGCTTGTGGGTGACGAAGCCGCTGTCATCCTCGGCGTCCTGCGCCGAAGCCGCGGTGACGGTCTGACCGGCCGCCAGCATGGCGGCGGCGGCGAAGACCAGACCGGCCAGCGCCGCGGTCAGCCGGGTGCGCCGGAGCGCGATCGGTGCGGGGGCGTTGCTGGCCATGGTCTCGCCTTTCGTTACTGAAGCTCGAGCTCGGGATATTTCGCGATCACGTCGTCGCGGTTCATCCGCGGCGTGAGCGCCGGATACATGTAGCTGTAGCCGGCATTCTCGTATTTCGCGATGTCGATCACCGCCGCCGGGACGACGGTGAACAGGTCGTAGAATTCGTCCGGCGCGTAGCCCCGGCCCTTGGCGGCGTTGCGGCAGATATGGAACTCGACACCCTCGTCGGCCAGCTCCTTGACCGCATCATAGACGTCCGGGAAGGCCGCGCGGTTGAGGCGCGAGAAGCCATGCAGCTCGTTGCCATGGGCGACGACGACGAACTTCGAGCCCTCGAAATCGCCGAACTCCTTGGCGGCCTTGATGTGGTTGCGGATGAAGCCGAGCGCCCGCACGCCGTCGAACGGGGCATCGAAATTGAAATCGTAGAGCACCTTCTGCGCCTCGTACTGCACGGGCTCGAAGGACGATTTGTCGTCCGGACCGGCTTGGGCGACGAGCGACGACGCGACCAGCGCGGCGGCGGCTAGGAGGGCGATTTTCATGGCGATGCCTTTCACTCGGGTCTGACCCGGGCCCGCAGGCCCGGCGCGGACCCTACCGGCCCCGCGTCAGTCGACGTTACCACCCGCCGGCCCTTCGGCGCCACTGTCCGGCGTCACGTCGAGAACCTGCGCCCGCGAGGTGATCGACACCGGGCCCGGCTTGCAATCCGACATGCAGGGATCGGCATCGGCCTTGTAATGGGGCTCCGATGCGCGGTCGTCGGGGATGAAGGCGCCGGCATTCGGCATCTCGATGGTGGTGAAGTTCTCGTTGGACAGTTCGAACTCTTCGTCGGTCACCACGTCGTTCAGATAGAGGACATAGGCCGTCAGCGCGTAGACGTCGTCGTCGCTCAGCGACCGCGCATTGCCGAAGGGCATGGCCCGCCGGATGTAGTCGTAGGACGTCGACAGATGCGGCCAGTAGGAGCCGACGGTCTTTTCGGGCCGTTCGCGGGTGAGCGTGTCCCGCCCGCCGGCCAGCACCGGCCAGCGGCCCCTGCCCTCGCCGAAATCGCCGTGGCAGGAAGCGCATTGCTCGGTGAAGATCACCTCGCCGTCTGCGACCGTGCCGCTGCCGACCGGCAGTCCCTTGCCGTCCGGCCGGATATCGATGTCCCAGGCGGCGACTTCCGCCTCCGTCGCGGCGCGGCCGAGACGCATCGGGCCCGTGGACGATTCGCTATGCTGCGTTGGCACGGTTGCCGGCGCGGGGCGGCCGTGCGGCGATGCCTGCGCCTCCGCGTCGGGCTCCGGCTCGGCTTCGGGCTGGGCGGGAGCATCCTCGGCAGCAGCCGGTGCGGCCTCGGCCTTCTGTTCAGCCGAGAAGGTCGCGAGATAGGCCAGGAGATCGGTGAGCTCCTTGTCCTTCTTCAGGCCCGGAAACGCCATCCTATTGCCCGGCAGCATGCCGCGCGGATCGGCGAGATAGGCCGCCAGCGTCTCGTCGTTCCAGACGAGCCCCTCCGCCCCGGCGGTCTTCACGACGGGCGAGTAATTGTAGTCGTCGAGGCCACCGGCGGCGCGACCGTAGAGGTCGTTGAGATGCGGGCCGATCTTGTTCTTCGCCCCCTCGCCGACATCGTGGCAGGCGCGGCAGCGGTTGAAGACCTTCTTGCCGGCGGCCGCATCCCCTTCCTGCGCCAGTGCCGGCGCGGCGAACAGGCCGGCAGCGATCATGGCAACGGCGAGGATCGTTTCAGGACACTTCGACATTCTCGAGCCCTCCCTCGGCGTTCAGGTGCCAGGTCTGGATGCCGTTGTTGTGGTAGATGGAGTTCTCGCCCCGCGCGGCCCGCAGCGCGGACTTCGTCGGCTGGACGAAGCCCTCTTCGTCCATGGCTCGCGACTGCAGCAGCAGTTCGGAGCCGTCCCAGTCGAAATCGTAGTAGAATCGGTGCAGCGCCATCGGCAGGCTCGGCCCGTCGATCCGCGCTGTGTGCCAGTTGCGTCCCCCGTCGAGGGACACGTCCACCCGCTTGATCCTGCCATTGCCCGACCAGGCGAGCCCAGTCAGCACGGTGCGGCCGCGACCATGGGTGATCGGCGCCTGCGGGCTCGGATTGGTGATGACCGACTTCACCTCCATGCCCCAGGTGAATTTGCGCGCCGTGCCGTTCGCCAGGAGATCGGTGTATTTCGAGGTTTCCTCGCGCTGCTCCCAGGGCTGGTCGCCGACTTCCAGCCGGCGCAGCCATTTGACCCACATATTGCCTTCCCAGCCGGGCACGACGAGGCGCACCGGGTAGCCCTGTTCGGGCCGTAGCGCCTCGCCGTTCATCTTCCAGGCGACGAGGCAGTCGTCGAGAGCCTTCTCCATCGGGATCGAACGGGTCATCGCCGCGGCGTCGGCGCCCTCGGCGAGCAGCCATTTGCCGGCGGTCTTCACCCCGGCCTCCCCCAGCAGATAGCGGAGCGGCGTGCCGGTATACATGACGCAATGGACCATGCCGTGGGTGAATTGGCAGCCATTGAGCTGGGCACCGCGCCATTCCATGCCGCTATTGGCGGCGCATTCGAGGAAGTAGACGCGGTTCTCGCGCGGAAAGCGCTTGAGATCCTCCATGGTGAAGACCAGCGGACGATCGACGAGGCCATTGATCATCAGGCGATGTTCGTCCGGCGGCACCTCGGCGATCCCGGCATGGTGGCGCTCGAAGCAGAGGCCGTTCGGGGTGATGATCCCCTCCAGCTCGTGCAGCGGCGTGAAACTCACCGAACTCGTCGCATCGGCCGTCAGCCAGGACACGTCCCGGCGCACCACATGGGCCTCGAAGGGCGACGGCGTGCCATAGGGCCGCGCCACCACGCCTTCGCCGAGATAGCGGTTCCAGTCCTGGATCTCGGTGATCGCCGGATCCCCGCCGGCGGGGGCCGCGATGGCGCTTCGCAGGCCGGCCAGCCCCGCGGCTGCGGTTCCGCCGATCGCAAGACCGCGCTTCAGGAGGTTGCGGCGGGAGAGGCCGCGTTCGCTCGTTCCGGGTCCGTCGCTCATCCGCATTCCTCCCGACATATAAATATATGATATTTTGCATATATCATGCGGCAAGGCGCCTGTCGAGGCGCGGCTGTCAGCCCCGCACGGTCACGCTGCGGTTTTCCGTCGGCGAAATCTCGGGGTGGGTCTGCAGATAGCTTTCCACCAGATCCCAGATCGCCGGTCCCTCGGTGCCTTCGTTCACTGACGCCCAGCCCGCGACGACATAGTCGCGCCCGGCTTCGATCGGCTCCTGCGTGGCGAGGACGGTCATGTCGGAGATCCGCGATCCGATCTCCTTCGTCGGATCGATGCCGTAGCCGAGACCGCCGACGCGGACCATGTCGCCGCCCTGCTGGTAATACGGATCAACGTTGAAGAGGTTGTCGGCGACATCCTCCAGCACCGCCTTCAGCGTCTCGCCGCTCATCGTGTTGCGGTAGACCTCCGGATAGGTCATGGCGCAGACGGTGTGCAGATCCTCGACGGTGATGTCGCTGCCGGCGGGGACGGACGTGCCCCATCTGAAGCCCGGCGACAGCGCGATCTCGGCGTCGCGCTCGGCCAGAAGCGCGTCGCAGATGACGTCGTCCCAGGTGCCGTTGAAATTGCCGCGCCGATACAGAAGCCCGTCGGTGTGGCCGATGACCCGCTGGAGCTCGTCCGCATAGGGCGCGCGGACCTCGTCGATGACGGCGGCCATCTCCGCATCCGGGGTGATCACGTCGGAGAAGACCGGGATCAGCCGGTAGCGGAAATCCTTCAGGCGTCCGTCGGCGATGTCGAGATCGAGGCGGCTGAGGAACTTGCCGTTCGAGCCCGAGGCGATCAGCAGCGTGTTGCCGACCTGCACCGGCTCGGGCAGCGCGTCGTGGGTGTGGCCGGTCAGGATGATGTCGATGCCGTCGACGCGCGAGGCGAGCTTGCGGTCGACGTCGAAGCCGTTGTGGGACAGGAGCACGACGAGATCGGCCCCGGCCGCCCTCGCCTCTTCCACATGGGTGGCGATCTGTTCGTCGCGAATGCCGAAAGACCATCCGGGGATCAGCCAGGACGGGTTGGCGATCGGCGTATACGGAAAGGCCTGGCCGATCACCGCAACCTTGGAGCCGCCGCGCTCGAACATCTTCCATGCCTCGAAGGCCGGCTCGTCCCATTCGCGGTCGAAGATGTTGGAGCCGAGGAACGGGAATGGCAGCGCGGCGATCGCCTCCTCCACCCGCTCGGTGCCATAGGTGAATTCCCAATGGCCGGTCATGGCGTCCGGCGCGATGACGTTCATCGCCGTGATCATGTCGGCGCCGGCGGTCTTGTTGGCGGTATAACTGCCCTGCCAGGTGTCGCCGCCGTCCAGCAGCAGCACGTTGTCGTCGCCGCGCTCGGCCCGCGCCCGACGGACGATGGTCGCGATCCGATCGAGACCGCCCATCCGGCCGTAGCGCGAGGCCAGCGCCGAGAAGTCCTCGGAGGTCAGCGCATAGGCGTCCGGCGATCCCGGCGCGATGTCGTAGAGCTTCAGAAAGTCCGCGCCGCTGACATGGGGCGGCAGGCCAGCGACCTCGCCGATACCGATATTCACGGCGGGCTCGCGAAAGAAGACCGGCTTGAGCTGGGCGTGGATGTCGGTGACGTGGAGCAGCGTCAGATTGCCGAAATCGGGCGCGCCGAGCAAGGCATCCTCGCTCAGCGCCTGCTGGGCAGCGGCGCGGGACCAGCGTCCCGACAGACCGGAACCGGTGAGCGCCGCCAGCGCGACGGTCGCGGTCAGAAACTCACGTCTGGAGAACATGGCTCACCCCCGGTCCGGATCGCACGGGCGGTCCGGACTTGATTCCGTATCGAATTGTCAGATGCGCGAGGGGCGACCGCAGCCGCCCTCGCCGCGACTGGCTACTGGCGAACGGCCGGCGTCTCGACCGACAGGCCGCTACCGCGCCAGGCGGTGTAGACTTCCAGCGCCATCAGCTCGTCGGAGAAGGCCTTCGGGAACTCGGCCCGGGTGTCGCGAATGCAGCCGCGGAAACGGTTGTGCAGCGACACGAGATTGGCCTGCTTCAGACGATAGGTCGGAAAGCCGTTGGTGTTGCCCTGACTGAGGTGGTCGGCGCGGATGTAGCGACCGTTATTGTCCTCGTGGCAGGAGGCGCAGGACAGGTTGAGCTGGCCGGTGCGCAGATAATAGCGCTCCTTGCCCCGCTCCCACCAGCTCATCATCTCGCCGGCTGCCAGATCCACCTCGACGGGCGTTCCCAGTGACTGGTGCTTGATGAAGGCGGTCAGGTCCTTCTGGTCCTGGGCGTCGAACTTGTAGGGCTCGGCCTGCATGTGCTCGGTCCGGCAGGCATCGATCTGCAATTCGACATTGATCGGCCTGCTGTTCGCCGCGTCCCATTTGGGATAGCTGGCGCCGACGCCGGCCATGCTCTCGGAGGCGTCCTCGTGGCAGGTGGCGCAGGACTTGCCGGCGGCGCCCTCGACCGTGTTCCAGATATCCTCGCCCCGCTCGACATTCAGCATGCCGGGATTCTCGAAGCTGTCGGACTCGACCTGACGCGTCTCGGCTTCGCGGTAGAGCCAGCCGGAGCGCACCTTGTCGAAGGGATGGCCCTCCGGCTCGGTCGGCGCGGGCGCGACGGTGATCATTTCCTGGCCGTCGATGGACAGGCCCTCGTCGACCGGGTCGGCGAGAGCACCGGAAACGAGCGTGAGACTTCCCAGGCAGGACACACTCAACAGGGCGATAACAGTCTTCTTCACGCAATTTCCTCCCATTTCGAGGCTCGGCGCCGGACCGACCGATACCGCTCCCCCGTCCGGCGTCTACTTGACCTCGATGGTCTGTTCGTCGGTGTAGGTCTCACCGTTGTCGTCCACCCAGGTGAACTTGAACGTCCCGCTTTCGGGCACCTTGGCGGTGAACTCGAAATAGGGATTGGCCGACACGGCCGGCTCGATCTCGCACTCGAACACCTTGGTTCCGTTGAACTCGCAGGTGAACTTGTTGATGATCTGCCGCGGGATCGGATTGCCGTCCTTGTCCTTGCGCTGGCCGGATTCCATCTCGTGGCTGATCAGGGTCTTGATGGTGATGACTTCCCCGGCGCTGGCGCTCTTGGGAACCTTCACTCTCGGCTTCGGCGTTGCCATGTCTCGTTCTCCTGGGGTGACCATCCGCCTAAGCGGGCCGGGTCACGCATCGATCCTCGTGGGTGAAGCGGTCGCCTCGGCGTCAGCCGCCGCAGCCGCCGATCGTCACCTTGACTTCCTTGCGATCCGAATAGGTCGAACCATCGCTCATCTTGGCGACGGCGATGACGTTCTGGGTCTTGGCCAGCCGGATGCGCGTCGTCGCGGCGGCGGCGCCGCTCATCGGCGTGAAGTGGAAGGTCGCGACCTCGGGATTGGGATTGCCCTCGGCGAAGATCGTCACCGATTCCACGTAGCTGTCGTCGGTCATCGGGCTCTCGACATCGACGGAGATCGGCACGGTGTTGCCGTTCTCGGCGATCTCGGGCGCCGTCAGGGTGATCTTGCCGGTTTCCGGCGTCTTGCCGCCGGTGAAGTCCGACAGCGCCTTCTCGGTCGCTTCGACCGTGGCAAAGGCCCGGCCCGGCGCGAAGGCGAACATGCCCGCCGTGGCCGCTCCGGCGGACAGGGCGAAAAGCTTGCGTCTCGTCACGTACATGGAATGTCCTTCCTATTCGCCCTTGAGCGTCGCCAGATAGGCGACGACGTCTTCGACCTGCTGGGCCGAAAGGATCGTCTTGCCCTGGAATTTCTCGGCCACGTCCACGCCGACATCCAGCGTGTAGAACCCCGGCATGATGGTCTGCTCGCCGAAGATTTCCTTGGCGTTCGCGACGATCGCGCGGATCTGGCCCGGCTCCCAGCGCTCGGCGACGCCGTCGAGCGCCGGTCCGACATTGCCGTGGAACAGCTCGCTCTCGAGATCCTGCACCATGTGGCAGGCAAGGCAGTTGCCGAGACCGCGATTGGCGAAGACCTTGCGCCCCTCGACCGGGTCGCCCGGCTGACCGGTCAGCGAATCCGCCACCGCCATGTCTGCGAAGGACACATCGGCCGGGGCGGTTTCTGCAGCGAGTGCCAGCGGCGTCAGGGCCACGGACAATGCAAGGCTCAGCGCGAACGAACGCATCATGGACAAGGCTTCCTCCCGAATGTCGGCTTTGGGTAGCCGATCTGCTTCGATCCTGTCGACCCAGTAAAGCAGGACGGCGACATCAATTCAAGTATTGTTATTTTCGAATGTATTGTAGCAGTGCAATAATCTTGCTGCACTGCAGCAAGTCATTCAGTCGTTTCCATCGCCCCGCCGTCGGCCGCCAGCTTGCGCGCATGGTATTTCTGGAAGTGCTCGTCGCCCTCGTAGCCCTTCTCGCGAACCCACTGGAACATATGCAGGAACGTCGACTTGCCGAAGGCGCCGGGCATGGTCGCGACAGCCGCCTCCCCGACGGTTCCGTCCGCCGGGGTAATTTCCGGCATGAACAGGATGGTCGGGGTGAAGACGACGCTCCAGCGGCGGGCCGCGGTCTTCTCCGACAGCGACGATCCGTCCAGATCGGTGACCTCCTCGTCGCCGAACATGTTGTACTGCACCACGTTGAAATTCGCCGTGATGTAGTCGCGCACCTGCGGATCGGACAGCACCTCCTCGTGCATCTTGCGGCAGTAGATGCAGCCGCGCTGCTCGAAGACGATGGCGAGGCGCTTGCCCTCCTCGCGG
This sequence comes from Aurantimonas sp., assembly GCF_964217435.1. NCBI lineage: Bacteria > Pseudomonadati > Pseudomonadota > Alphaproteobacteria > Hyphomicrobiales > Aurantimonadaceae > Aurantimonas > Aurantimonas sp. The sequence goes on from NZ_CAXPJM010000002.1 coordinate 80,123, forward strand.
GCGGTCTCGATGTCCTCGGCGACGTCCCGGAACGACAGCGAGAACCAGGGCTGCTTGTGCAGGCCATCGTCGCCGATCTCGGCGGCGTGAGACAGCGTCATCGCGGCCAGAAACGCCACCAGCGACAGCATGAAGATCCGTGCCATATCGTCCTCCTCGACGTGCGATCATCCTTGGCGAGACCGACTGGAGGCCCCGCCTGCCCTGCATGCGCCCGCCGCCCCGGAGCGGCCGGCTTCCTTCTAGCCGATCGTCGCGAAGACCGGAAAGGTCTCGAGCAGCCAGTAGGAGATGGTGGCCATCTGTCCGGTGACGAACAGGATACCGGTGAACACCAGCGCGCCGCCCATGATCTTCTCGACCGTCGCCATGTGCCGGCGCATCCGTGCCGCGAAGGCCAGGAACCTTGTGGCGAAGGCGGCGGCCAGCAGGAACGGCACGCCGATCCCGATGGAATAGGTGGCCAGCAGCCCGGCGCCGCGCAAGGCGGTGTCCTGCGACCCGGCGACGAACAGGATTGCCGCCAGCACCGGCCCGACGCAAGGCGTCCAGCCGAAGGCGAAGGCGAGGCCGATGACATAGGCGCCGAGCGGCCCGGCGGGCTTCTGGGCGACGTTCACCCGCGCCTCGCGGTAGAGCAGCGACAGCCGGAAGACGCCGAGAAAGTGCAGGCCCATGATGATGATGATAATGCCGGCAACGACCGACAGGACATCGAACCATTGGGCGATCACCTGCCCGACCAGGCTCGCCGTGGCGCCGAGCGCGACGAAGACCGTGGTGAAACCGGCCACGAAGGCCAGCGAGGCCAGCATGATCTGCCGCGCCACGGCCGGTTCGGTGCCGCGTTCGCGAACCTGGTCGAAGCTCAGCCCGGCCAGATAGGCGAGATAGGGCGGAACGATCGGCAACACGCAGGGCGAGACGAAGCTGAGAAGCCCCGCCAGCAGTGCGGCGCCATAGCCGACATCGAGCATTTGGACGTTTCCGATTGCGAACTTATCTGAGGCCAGCAACGGTCGCCGGCTTGCTCCGGCGGGATCCGGCCATTAGATAGAAGAATGCATATGTTATCATCTATTGCAATTCCACCGACCGGGCGCCCGCGCTGCCCCGTTGGGCGAGTCGGACGGTCGATCGTGGCCGCGGTCTTCGCATGGACGCTGCTGGGTGTGACCGCAAGCCCGTCCCTCGCCGCCGAACTCCTGATGCTGGAACGGCCCGGCTGTATCTGGTGCGCGCGTTTCGACGCGGAGATCGCGCCGGCCTATCCGAAGACCGAGGCCGGCCGCACCGCTCCGCTGCGCCGGGTCGACGTCAGCGAGCCGTGGCCGGACGATCTGCAGCATATTGCGCCGGAGCGGGTGACACCGACCTTCATTCTGGTCGACAATGACCGGGAGATCGCGCGGCTGCGCGGCTATCCCGGCGAAGACTTCTTCTGGGGCCTTCTCGACGACATGCTGGCCGACCTGCCGGCCAGGACCGCGGCTTCGCGCGCACCGACCCGACCGAGCGAGTGACTTGAGCAATCTGACCAACTGGGCCGTTCCCAAATTCGATCCCTCGACCTCGCCTGAAGAGACCGAGGCCTTCTTCGCACAGGCCCGCAAGGCGAGCGATCTCCTGAAGGCGATGTCGCACGAAACGCGGCTCGTCATCTTGTGCCTGTTGTCGGAGAAGGAGCGCTCCGTCGGCGACATCGAGGCGATCCTGTCGATGCCCCAGGCGGCGGTGTCGCAGCAGCTCGCCCGACTGCGCTTCGACCGGCTGGTCAAGACGCGGCGCGAGGGGCGCACGGTCTATTACAGCCTCGCCAGCGAGGAGGTCACCTCGCTGATCGGGACGCTGTACGAATTGTTCTGCGCGCCCGTCAGAGGCGCGCCGGACGCGCCGCGCTGAGCGTCTTCGGCGGGTGAGTAGCCCGCCGGGTACGACGGCGGTCGGCTTGTCAGCGCTGCGGGCCGGGCATAGGCTCGCAGATGGATGCGCCCCTCGGGCGCTCGGGAGGCACCGACATGCTGGTGGAAAGCGGCCTTGCGCTGCCGCTGGCGGGACTGCTCGCCGGCACGGCGATGGGCTATGTCGCCCGCAGACATCATTTCTGCACCCTCTCGGCGCTGGAACGGCGCTGGTACGCCGGCGACGACAACGGCCTGCGCGCCTGGGGCCTCGCCATTCTCGTGGCGATCCTGCTCACCCAGATTCTCGTCCTTGCCGGCCGGTTCGCCCCGGAGCAGAGCTTCTATCTCACCCCCGCCTTCGGCTGGACCGGGGCGATCCTCGGCGGCCTCGCCTTCGGTGTCGGCATGGCACTGGTCGGCACCTGCGGCTTCGGCGCGCTGGTGCGGCTGGGGGGCGGCTCGCTGCGCGGGCTGGTGGTCATCATCGTGCTCGGCCTGTCGGCCCTCGCCGCCCAGCGCGGCGTCCTGGCGCTCGGCCGCGTCGCCCTCGTCGATTCGCAGGCCTATGATCTGAGCCGGCTCGGGGCGCCGGACCAGACCCTTGGCGCCGTCGCCAGCGCGCTTGCCGGCCGCGACCTCAGATGGCTGATGACCCTCGCCGTCGTCGCGGCGCTCGGCACCTGGGTCTTCCGCTCCGCCAGCTTCCGCGCCGACCGTGGCAAGATCCTCGCCGGCATCGTCATCGGCGCTGCCGTGGCCTTCGGCTGGCTGGCGACGGCGCATGTTGCCGGCCTCTCCTTCGTGCCGGTGCAGGTGGAAAGCGCCTCCTTCGTGGTGCCGCCCGGCGACCTGATCCTGCAGATCGTTGCCTATACCGGCGCCCTGCCCGACTACGGCGTCGGGCTCGTCCTCGGCGTGGTCGTCGGCGCGGCGCTTGCCGCCTGGCGTCGCGGCGACGTGCGCTGGGAAGCCTGCGACGACGCCCGCGAATTGTCGCGGCACCTCGTCGGCGCAATGCTGATGGGGGTCGGCGGGGTATTCTCGCTGGGCTGCACGATCGGCCAGGGCATCTCGGCCGCCTCATTGCTCACCATCTCGGCGCCGATCGTGCTGATCTCGATCGCCATCGGCGCGCGGCTGGGCCTCGCCTATATCCTCGAAGGGTCTATCCGCCACGCCTTCCGCGGCATCGAGCGGCGGCCGGCCGAATAGCTCAGGCTTCCGGCACGAAGCGATAGGCGGCGCCGTCCGTCTCGACGCGGCCCAGCCCGCCCTGCGGCAGGTGGAAGCCGACGAAGCGCAGCCTGTCGGCTGCCAGGCGGTCGAGCAGACGGCGGCGGGTCGCCGCGCCCATCTCGGGGTCCTGGTCGGCGCCCCATGGCAGATCCGGCCGTGCGAAGGAGACCGGGTCGTTGGAGATGGCGTCGCCGACCACCATCGCCGGCGCATCGAGGCCGTGCAGTACGAAGGCGCAATGGCCCGGCGTGTGCCCGAAGGCTGCCATGGCCTCGACGCCGGCAACCGGCTCGGAACCGGCGTCGAAGAGCGTCGTCCTCTCTTCGATGGCATCGAAGCGGCTGCGCGCCCCGACGACGAAGCTCTGCCGCTCCTCCGGCAGACCGGTCAGCGCCGCTTCGGAGCGCCAGAAATCCCACTCGGTGCGGCAGATGTGAAAGGCCGCCTCGGGAAAGGCGATCTCGTCGAAATCGTCGAGGACGCCCCAGATGTGATCGGGATGGGCGTGGGTGAAGATGACGTCGGTGATCGCGCCGGGATCGATGCCCGCCGCGTCGAGACTGTCCGACAGGCGGCCTGCGCTCGGCATGAAGTTCGGCCCCGATCCCGCATCGAACAGGACCAGACGCTCGCCGCTGCGATAGAGGGTCAGATTGCAGGGCGGCGTCAGCACCGTCCCCTCGCCCGTCGCCGGAAGACCGAGTTGTCTCCGATCCTCGTCCGGCAGGCCGGACAGGAGAAACGACGCCGGCAGTTCCAGATGGCCATCGCTGAGTGTCGCCAGCGGATCCGCCGGCGATGCCGCGCGGACCATACCCCCGGCCGCGATCGCGCCGGCCAGGGCGGCCCCGCCGACCATCAGATTGCGTCGCGTGATCATGGCGTCCTCCCTTAAAACCTGTTGACCGCATTCATACATGCGCTTTTCGCGATGTATAGGCGTTGAGGGAGGACCGAGCCCGCGTGCATTGCCCTGGCCATCACGGGGCAAAGGCGCAAAAGGCCTGCTCCAGCAGCTTCCGCGCCCGCCGCAAGACAGCGACTGAAGTCTGAAAGAATGATCGGGAAATCGTGCTCTCGACGAAGACGGATACCGTCTTCGGAGAAGTGCATGGTCGGAGTGGCAGGATTCGAACCTGCGACCCCCTCGTCCCGAACGAGGTGCGCTACCAGGCTGCGCTACACTCCGTGACCTGCGCCGCGGTGTATAGCGACGGTGTCCTTCGCCTGCAAGCGCAGATCACGCATTCTGTCGTGCAAATTTCGCATTTTCCGCCGGCGGTGCCGACGGCCTGCTTGCGCTCTCGCGATCGGGCGCCGGACGGCTCAGGTCCCGGCCTCGTTCCGGCTGCATTCGGCGCAGCGGCCGTTGATCTCGATCGAGGTGCGCACCGGCCGGAAACCTTCCGATTCCGCCCAGCCCTGCAGCCTCTCGCAGATCACATCGTCGGAAAATTCCCAGACCCGCGCGCAGGATTCGCAGATGCCGAAGGCGATCATAGCGCTGCCGTGATGCTCGCCCGGATGCGTACAGGCGACGAAGGCCTTCCGGCTGTCGATCCGGTGGATCAGGCCGCAATCGATCAGCTTGTCGAGGGCGCGATAGACCTGCAGCGGCGCGCGAAACCCCTCGTCGCGCAGGCGATCGAGAATGGTGTAGGCGCTCAGCGGTTCGTCCGCCCCGTCGAGCGTGTCGAAGACGAGGCTCTGGTTGCGGGTGAGATTCGGGCGGGCGCTCATCGCGATGCCTCCGCGGCCGGGTCGCGCGCCGCGCCGCGCAGCGGCCAAGGCAGCAGGCTGATCAGGAACAAGGCGAGCGCGGCGACGACGATGGACGGGCCCGACGGCGTATCGAAATGCAGCGAGCCGAAGAGGCCGCCCGCCGCCGCGGCCGCACCGATTCCGGCCGCCAGCAGCGCCATCAGCTCCGGCGTCGCGGCGAAGCGCCGGGCCGTTGCGGCGGGGATGATCAGCAGCGAGGTGATCAGCAGGATGCCGACGATCTTCATGGCGATGGCGATGACCAGCGCCATCAGCAGCATGAACAGAAAGCGGGTCCGCTCGGGCGACAGGCCCTCGGCCTCGGCGAGTTCGGCGCTCACCGTCGACGCGAGCAGCGGACGCCACAGGAACAGCATGCCGACGAGAATCACCATGCCACCGAGATAGATCGCCAGGAGATCGACGCGGGAGACGGCGAGAATGTCGCCGAAGAGGAAGCCCATCAAATCGATCCGCACCCAGGTCATGAAGGCGATCAGCACCAGTCCGAGGGCAAGCGTGGAATGGGACAGGATACCCAGCAGCGCATCGGTGGAGAGCCCGCCGCGCCGCTGCAGGAGGACCAGCGCGGCGGCGACGATCGCCGCGACGCCGAAGACGCCGAGCATCAGGTCGATCTCAAAGGCTGTGGACAGCGCGACGCCGAGCAGCGCCGAATGCGCCATGGTGTCGCCGAAATAGGCCATGCGCCGCCACACGACGAAGCAGCCGAGCGGGCCCGCGACCAGCGCGATGCCGATGCCGGCGAGCACCGCGCGGACGAAGAAATCATCGAGCATCGACGGGCTCCTTGCTAATCGTGCCCGCGTTCTCGGCTTCAGCCGGCGTCGCGTGCGGCCCGTGGTGATGGTGGTCATGGCCGGCATGGTGATCATGCGCGCCATGGTGGGCGGCGACGGGGGTGCATTCGTCGCCGATGGTGCCGTCGGCGAAGCGCACCCGCCCGTCGGGCAGATGGGCATGGTCGTGATGATGGGCGTAGATCGCCAGCGTCTCGGCGGCGCGCGGTCCGAACATGCGCTGATAGGCCGGCGAGGACGTGACCGACTGGGGCGAGCCCTGGCAGCAGACATGGCCGTTGAGGCAGACCACCGTGTCGGTCTTGGCCATCACCACGTGCAGATCATGGGAGACCAGCAGGATGCCGCAGCCCTCGCTGTCCCGGATGTCGGAGATCAGATCGTAGAGCGCCACCTCGCCGGAAAAGTCGACGCCCTGCACCGGTTCGTCGAGGACCAGGAGATCGGGCTTGCGCAGCATGGCGCGGGCCAGCAGCGCGCGCTGGAACTCGCCACCGGACAGATGATGCACTTCCGAGCGTGCCAGATGCCCGATGCCGACGCGCGCCAGCGCCGCCTCGACGGCGGACCGCGTGGCCGGTTTGGTGAGCGTCATCAGCCGTTCGACGCTCAGCGGCAGGGTCCAGTCGATCGACAGCTTCTGGGGGACATAGCCGATGGTCAGCTTCGCGGCCCGGCGCACCGTGCCCTCGTCCGGGGTCAGCACGCCGATGGCGCTGCGGGCGGTCGTCGACTTGCCGGAGCCGTTCGGCCCGATCAGCGTGACGATCTCGCCGCGCCGCAAGGTCAGGTCGATGCCGCGCACCAGCCAGCGGCCGGACCGGCGCACGCCGACCCCGCGCATTTCGACCAGGGCGTTCGGTTCCGTCGGAGGCTGGTGGCGCATGCAATACCTGCGAATGAGGGCTTGTCGGGCGATATGGCAGACGTTATAGCATTACGCAAGCCAGACGTTATGACATAACATATCGCTCCGTTTTGACACTGGAAGGTTCCCACCATGCGCATGCTTCGCCTCCTGCTTCTTTCCAGCGCCACGTCGCTGGCCTCCTTCGCGCCGGCGCAGGCCGAGGCGCCCAAGGTCATCGCGTCGATCAAGCCGGTCCATTCGCTCGTCTCTTCGGTCATGGCGGGCGTCGGCGAGCCGACGCTGCTGGTCGCGGGGTCGGCGTCGCCGCATACCTACGCCATGAAGCCGTCGGATGCCGCAGCCCTGCAGGACGCCGACATCGTCTTCTGGGTCGGCGATGCGCTGGAGACGTTCCTCGTCAAGCCGATCGGAACGATGGCCGGCGACGCCACCAGCGTCGAGCTGATCGATACGCCGGGGCTGGAAACACTGCCGTTCCGCGAGGGTGGCCCGTTCGAGGAGCATGAGGACGAGGAAGACGGTCGCGACGAGGCCGGGCATGAGGGCCGCGAGCATGGCGAGACTAGCCATGAAGACCATGCGCAGGCCGACGGCGACCACAGGGGCGAGGAGCACGCCAGCGAAGCGCATGATCACGATCATGGCGAGGTGGACATGCATGTCTGGCTCGACCCGACGAATGCCCGCGCCATGGCCGCGCATATCGCCAGCGTCCTGGCGGATGCCGACCCCGAGAACGCCGCCAAATATCAGGACAATGCCAAGGAGCTCGATGCGCGGCTGGCGGGGCTGATCGTCGAGATCGACGGGCAGCTCGCCGATGTACGCGGCACGCCCTTCATCGTCTTCCACGACGCCTACCAGTATTTCGAGCAGCGCTTCGACGTGCAGGCGGCAGGCTCGATCACCGTCAGTCCCGACCGGCTTCCGGGCGCCCAGCGGATCGCCGAGATCCAGGCGAAGGTGCGCGACAGCCGCGCCGCCTGCGTCTTCGCCGAACCCCAGTTCGAACCGCAGCTCGTCGACGTGGCGATCGAGGGATCGGGCGCGCGTTCCGGCGTCCTCGACCCGGAGGGCGCAGGCATCCCCGAGGGGCCGGAGCTGTATTTCACCCTGATCGGCAATCTGGCGGGCTCGCTGCGGAGCTGCCTCGCGGGCGAATAGACCGACGATCCTGCGGGCGCGCGCCAAGGCGGCCGCAGACCGGACGGCGTCAGCCGGCGAAGGCGGCAGCCCGCTTGTCGAAAAAGGCGCCGACGCCCTCGCGGGCATCGGCCGTCTCCCAGGTGTCGGCCAGCCGGCGGGCGGTCTCCTGCAGCATCGCATCGTCGATGACGGGACCCAGCGACCGGGCCAGGGCCTTGGACGCCGCCACCGCGGCGGGCGAGCAGGCGAGATAGGGCGTCACTTCGGCGGCAATCGCCGTATCCAGATCGTCCGCCGGAACCGCCTTTGCCAGCAGCCCGAGATCGACGGCCTCGGCCGCGCCGAACAGGCGGGCCGACATGAACACCCGGCGGGCCCGGCCCTCGCCCATGCGGGCCAGGACGTAGGGGGAGATTGTCGCCGGGATCAGGCCCAGCTTCGCCTCGGTGAAGGCGAAGCGCGCCGCGTCGCTGGCGATGGCGACGTCGCAGACGGAGATCAGCCCGAGACCGCCGCCGAAGGCCTGGCCATTGATCCGGCCGATCAGGGGTTTTGGCAATTCGTTCAGCGCCCTGAGCATGCCGGCGAGGTTCATCGCCTCGGCGACGCGGGCCGCGCGGGTGGCGGCGAACTGGGCCTTCATCCAGTTCAGATCGGCGCCGGCCGAAAAGCTGCGCCCTTCGCCGGTCAGGACGACCACCCGCACCGCCGGGTCACCGCCGAGCTGGTGCGCCGCCTCGTGCAATTCGCCGATCATCGCCGCATCCATGGCGTTGTGGCGCTCCGCCCGCGTCAAAGTGAGCGTCGCGACGCCCCTGTCGTCGGTGTCGATGCGGATCGTGTCGGTCATGGTGTCTCCCCGGCCCTGTCGGCCGTCATCCGATCAGGCGTTCGCGGGTTCGGCCGGCCGTAGCGTGCGCGCGAAGGTGGCGGCCTCTGCCAGCGCGGCGGGGTCCAGCCCCGTTTCGAAGCCGCGCTCACGCAGCAGCGCGTCGACCTTCAGCGTATCGACATTGCCCTTGGCGCCAGGCGCATAGGGGCAGCCGCCCAGTCCGCCGACGGCGGCGTCGTAGGTCCGCAGGCCGAATTCCAGGCTGGCAAGGATGTTGTCGAGCGCCCGGTTGGTGGTGTCGTGGTAATGGCCAGCAAGCCGCTCGGCCGGTGCAACGTCCAGCACCGCCGTCAGCATTGCGGCGATGGTCTCGGGCGTGCCATGGCCGATCGTGTCGCCCAGCGAGACCTCGTAGCAGCCCATGGCGAGGAGCGCCTCGGTGACGGCAGCCACCGCGCCGGGCGCGACCGGTCCTTCATATGGGCAGTCGGTGACGCAGGAGACATAGCCGCGCACCGGCACGCCTGCGGCCTTCGCCGCCTCGGCCACGGGGCGGAACCGTTCGAGGCTCTCGGCGATCGAACAATTGATGTTCTTCCGGCTGAAACTCTCCGAGGCTGCACCGAAGATCGCCACTTCGTCGGCTTTCGCCGCGCGCGCCGCCTCGAAGCCGCGCAGGTTGGGCGTGAGCGCCGTATAGGCGATGCCCGGCCGCCGGGCGATGCCGGCCAGCACGCTTGCTGCATCGGCCAGTTGCGGCACCCATTTCGGCGAGACGAAGCTCGTCACCTCGATCTTGGCGAAGCGGCAGGCGGACAGGAGATCGACGAGCCGGATCTTGGCGTCCGTGGCGATCAGGCGCTTTTCGTTCTGCAGCCCGTCGCGCGGGCTCATCTCGAAGAGGGTGATGTCGGGCGTTGTCATGACGGCTCGAAATAGCGTTCGCGCGTATAGATGCGATGGGCCGCATCCGGGGCCGGCAGCGCGGCACGGAAGGCCGGCCGCTCGGCCAAACGCGCGTAATAGGCCGCGACCTGGGGAAAGGCGGCAAGGTCGGTAAACAGCCGCGCGATGTGGATGCTGTAGCCGACCCCGACATCCACCGCCGAAAAGCCCGAGGACAGCAGATGGTCGCGGCCGTCCAGCCGGTCCTCGACGACGCCGAGCGCCTTTTCCAGACGTCGCGTCTCCAGCTTGACGAGGGTTGGCGATTGCAGCGCCGGATCGGTAATGACGAGGATCTGCTGGGTGAGGCTGGCCACATGCACCGAGACCGTCTCGGCATAATGCAGCCATTGCAGCCATTCGGGCCGCTCCGGCGTGCCGGGCGCCCGCCAGAGGCCGGAGTCGCGCCCATAGGTCTCGCAGAGATATTCGGCGATGGCGCCGCTTTCGAATAAAGACACCGGCCCGTCGATCAGAGCCGGCACCCGGCCCAGCGGATGCACCGCAAGGTAGGCGGGATCGCGCAACTCCCGGCCAAAAGGATGGACGATCACGTCCGCGTCCAGCCCCAGCTCGTGGATCAGCCAGAGCGAGCGCATCGAGCGCGCCTCGTGGCAATGGTGGAGGGTGAGGGTCATCCGGCCTCCGGCTCCAGCGCCAGAAGCAGCGCGCCATCCTCGACCTGATCGCCCTCGGCCACCAGCAGTTCGGCGACCGTGCCGTCGCGCGGGCTCTTCAGCGTGTGCTCCATCTTCATCGCCTCGAGCACGATCAGCGCCTCGCCCTTCGTCACCGTTGCGCCGGCCTTCACGGCCACCAACTTGACCAGACCCGGCATCGGTGCGGCGACGCGGTCGCCGCCGGCGCCCTCGTCGGCATGGGCCATGGCGCTGTAATCGGCGAAGCGATGCGCAGCCCCGTCGAGGAAGACGGTCAGTGCGTCCGGCTCACGGGCAATTGCGGCGCCGAAGATGCGGCCATCGGCCTCGATGCGGATCGTGTCGCCCCCCGGAGACTCGGCAAGCGCAAGTTCCAGCGCCGCGCCTTCGGCTGCGACCGAGAAGCGACCCTTGCCGAGATCGGAGACGATGAGGTCGTGGCGCGTGTTCCCCTCGCCTTCGAAACGCGCGGCCTGACGGGCAACGCCCCAGGCGCGAAATCCGCGCAGGTGCGCCCAGGGATCGGCGTCCCGGTCGCCCGCCCCTTCGCCGGTTGCCGGGACATGGCCGAGCTGCGCCAGCGCGGCGATTGCCGCGGCTTCGGCGGAGCGGGCTTCGGGCGCGGTCAGCGCCTCCTGGTCGCGCCCGATCAGGCCGGTATCGACGTCGCCGGCCGCGAAACCCGCATGGCTTGCCAGCCGCGACAGGAAGGCGACGTTGGTCACCGACCCGGCAATGCGTGTCTCGGCCAGCGCGGCGCGCAACAGCCCCAGGGCACTCGCGCGGTCGGGTCCGTGGACGATCAGCTTGGCGATCATCGGGTCGTAATGCGGGGTGATCCGGTCGCCTTCCCGCACCCCGGTGTCGATGCGGACGCCTGCCGCCGGAAAGCGCAAGTGGGTCAGCGTGCCGGTCGCCGGCAGGAAGCCGCGCGCCGCATCCTCGGCATAGATCCGCGCCTCGAAGGCGTGGCCGTCGATTGCCAGATCGGACTGGGCGAAGGGCAGTGGCTCGCCGGACGCAACGCGCAATTGCAGCTCCACCAGATCCAGCCCGGTGATCGCCTCGGTGACCGGATGCTCGACCTGCAGGCGGGTGTTCATTTCCATGAACCAGAACCGGTCGGGCCGCAGCCCGTCGGACGCGTCGACGATGAACTCGATCGTGCCGGCGCCGGCATAGCCGATGGCCTTGGCCGCCGTGACCGCCGCCTCGCCCATGGCCGCGCGCATCTCGTCCGGCATGCCGGGCGCCGGCGCCTCCTCGATCACCTTCTGGTGGCGCCGCTGCAGCGAACAGTCGCGCTCGAAGAGATGCACGGCGTTGCCGTGGCTGTCGCCGAAGACCTGGATTTCGATATGCCGGGGCTTCTCGACATATTTCTCGATCAGGCAGTGGGGATCGCCGAAGGACGCCTGCCCTTCTCGCCTTGCGCCCTCCAGCGCGGTGCGGAACTCGGCCGGATCGTCGACCCGGCGCATGCCCTTGCCGCCGCCGCCGGCGCGCGCCTTGATCAGCACCGGATAGCCGATCCGGTCGGCCTCGCCGGCCAGAAACTCCGGGTCCTGCTCGTCGCCGTGATAGCCGGGCACCACCGGCACGCCGGCCTCGTGCATCAGCCGCTTGGCGGCATCCTTCAGGCCCATCGCCCGAATGGCGGAAGCCGACGGGCCGACGAAGATCAGCCCCGCCGCCGTGACGGCATCGACGAAATCCGGGTTCTCGGACAGGAAACCATAGCCCGGGTGAATGGCCTCGGCGCCGGTGCGGCGGGCGGCTTCGATGATCCGGTCGCCGCGCAGATAGCTGCCCGCCACCGCCGCGGGTCCGATCCGCACCGCCTCGTCGGCCATGGCGACATGCATGGCATCGCGATCGGCATCGGAGAACACGGCGACGGTGCGGATGCCAAGCCGCTTCGCCGTGCGGATCACCCTGCAGGCGATCTCGCCGCGATTGGCGATGAGGAGGGAGGTGATCATGGCCTACTCCGGACCGAACTGCAGGTCATCGAAAGCGATGCGCTGCATGGTGTCTGGCATACGCAGCCGCCTGTCGGCGCTGAGGAACACGTCGCATCCCGCGCGGAGCGCACAGGCGACGTGTATCGCGTCCGGCAACTGCAGATAGTCGAGTGCCCGCAACTCCGCCGCCCGCACGAAGATGCCGCGATCGGCCGGAACGAGCGGCAGGGTCCGTTCGTCTTCGAAGAACCTCAGAAGCGCCCCGAGGCGAACCCGATCGCCGTCGCGGATCGGTTTGACGAGACATTCGGCCAAGGCAACTCCGCTCGAAAACACGCGTATCTCTCCCGCGTCCGCGGCTTTCAGGAACCGTTCCTGCGCCGGCGTGAATGCGCTCTGTCTCTCCACGATCGCGATGATCGTGTTGCTGTCGAGGTAGAACCGCTCACGCCCCGCCTCACTCACCGCTCCCATTCATCCCGCAGCTTGCGGACGTCTTCGACGATCTCCTCGACCGTGCGCGAACTCGGAGCCGAGCCGGCCAGTGCCCACAGCGAGACCCGCTCGTCCGATTCCGCAGCATCGGTGGCGCGCTTCAGGATGTCGCGAATCTCTGCTTCGGTGGACCTCTTGTTGGCCCTCGCGCGCGCCTTCAACGCGTCGAGCACATCATCATCCAGTTTTCGAACCGTGATCTGGGCCATCGTCGCCTCCTGATGCCATCATAATGATAGCCCTTGCGGACGCCGAGACCAATCACATCCGGAACAGGCCGAACCGGGTCTCCGGGATCGGCACGTTCAGCGAGGCCGAGAGCGACAGGGCCAGGATCTCGCGGGTCTCGGCCGGATTGACGATGCCGTCGTCCCAGAGGCGTGCGGAAGCGTAGAGCGGATGGCTCTGGCGCTCGAACATCTCGATGGTCGGGCGCTTGAACTCGGCTTCCTCCTCCGCCGACCACTCGCCGCCGTGCCGCTCGATGCCGTCGCGTTTCACTGTCGCCAGCACGCCGGCCGCCTGCTCGCCGCCCATCACGGCGATGCGACTGTTCGGCCAGGTCCACAGGAAACGTGGACTGTAGGCACGGCCGCACATGCCGTAATTGCCGGCGCCATAGGAGCCGCCGATCAGCATGGTCACCTTGGGCACCGACGTCGTCGCGACGGCGGTGACCAGCTTGGCGCCATGCTTGGCGATGCCGCCCGCCTCATAGGCGCGGCCGACCATGAAGCCGGTGATGTTCTGCAGGAAGACCAGCGGGATCCTGCGCTGCGAGCAGAGCTCGACGAAATGCGCGCCTTTCACGGCGCTCTCGGCGAAGAGCACGCCATTGCTGGCGACGATGCCGACCGGGATGCCGCAGACATGGGCGAAGCCGCAGACCAGCGTCGGCCCGTAGCGCGCCTTGAACTCGTCGAAGCGCGAGCCGTCGACGATGCGGGCGATGGCCTCGCGCACGTCGTAGGGCGTCTTCGGATCGGCCGGCACGATGCCGAGCAGTTCGTCCGGATCGTAGGCCGGCGCCTCGGGCGCCTGCAGTTCCACCGTGAACGGCTTCGGCCGGTTCAGATTGGCGACGGCGCGGCGGGCGAGTTCCAGCGCATGGAGATCGTCATTGGCGAGGTGGTCGGCAACGCCGGACAGCCGCGTATGGACATCGCCGCCGCCCAGATCCTCGGCCGAGACCACCTCACCCGTGGCCGCCTTCACCAGCGGCGGGCCCGCGAGGAAGATCGTGCCCTGATTGCGCACGATGATGGTCTCGTCGCTCATCGCCGGCACATAGGCGCCACCGGCTGTGCAGGAGCCCATGACGACGGCGATCTGGGGAATGCCCTTCGCCGACATCTGCGCCTGTTTGTAGAAGATACGGCCGAAATGATCGCGGTCCGGGAAGACCTCGTCCTGGTTCGGCAGATTGGCGCCGCCGGAATCGACCAGATAGACGCAAGGCAGGCCGTTCTGCTCGGCGATCTCCTGAGCCCTGAGATGCTTCTTCACCGTGGTGGGAAAATAGGTCCCGCCCTTCACCGTGGCATCGTTGGCGAGCACCATCACCTCCCGGCCCGCGACCCGGCCGATGCCGGCGATCATGCCGGCGGCCGGCACCGCGCCTTCGTAAAGCCCGTGGGCGGCGAACAGACCGACCTCCAGAAAGGGCGAGCCGGGATCGAGCAGGCCTTCCACCCGGTCACGCGGCAGCAGCTTGCCGCGTGACAGATGCCGCTCGCGAGCCCTGTCGCCGCCGCCCGCCATGGCGGCTTCGGCGGCCGCCTCGACTGCCTGCATCTGCCGGGCCATGGCGTCGCGATTGGCCGCGAAGGCGTCCGAGCGCGGCGAGATGGACGAGGTGAGGACCGCCACCTACGCGGTCTCCCGGAACAGCTCGCGGCCGATCAGCATGCGGCGGATTTCCGAGGTCCCGGCGCCGATCTCGTAGAGCTTCGCGTCGCGCAGCAGCCGGCCGGTCGGATAATCGTTGATATAGCCGTTGCCGCCCAGCGCCTGGATCGCCTCCAGCGCCATCTGGGTCGCCTTCTCGGCGGCATAGAGGATGCAGCCGGCGGCGTCCTTGCGGCTGGTCTCGCCGCGATCGCAGGCCGCGGCCACCGCGTAGACATAGGCCCGGCAGGCATTCATCGTGACATACATGTCGGCGAGCTTGCCCTGCATCAGCTGGAACTCGCCGATCGGCTGGCCGAACTGCTCGCGCTCGTGGACATAGGGCACGACGACGTCGAGACAGGCGGCCATGATGCCGAGGGGTCCGGCCGAGAGCACCACGCGCTCGTAATCGAGGCCGCTCATCAGCACCTTGGCGCCGCCGCCCTCCTCGCCGAGGATATTCTCGTAGGGCACCTCGCAATCCTGGAACACCAGTTCGCAGGTGTTGGAGCCGCGCATGCCGAGCTTGTCGAGCTTCTGGGCGGTCGAGAAGCCGGCCATGTCCTTCTCGATCAGGAAGGCCGTGATGCCGCGCGGGCCGGCATCCGGATCGGTCTTGGCGTAGACGATCAGGGTCGAGGCGTCGGGACCGTTGGTGATCCACATCTTGGTGCCGTTGAGTACGAAGCGGTCGTTGCGCTTGTCGGCCCGCAGCTTCATGCCGACGACGTCCGAGCCGGCGCCGGATTCCGACATGGCGAGCGATCCGACATGCTCGCCCGAGACGAGCTTCGGCAGGTATTTCGCCTTCTGCTCGGCGGTGCCGTTGCGCCGGATCTGGTTGACGCAGAGATTGGAATGGGCGCCGTAGGACAGGCCCACCGAGGCCGAGGCGCGGGAGATCTCCTCGATGGCGACGCAATGGGCGAGATAGCCCATGGCCGAGCCGCCATATTTCTCCTCCACCGTGACGCCGAGGAGCCCGAGGGCGCCGAGCTCCTTCCAGAGTTCGTTCGGGAATTCGTTGGTCCGGTCGATCTCCGACGCGCGGGGGGCGATCCGCTCCTGCGCGAAGCGGCGCACCATGTCGCGCAGCGCGTCGATCTCCTCGCCAAGCGCGAAATTCATGCTCTTGTCGAACATCGTCCTGTTCCTCCCTGACCCCGACCGTCCGCAGGACGGGCGTTCGGGATCGACCGCGAATCGTGCCGGTCTCGCTCCGGCTGCCGGCATTGGGGGCGAAGGTCTCCCCTCCCCGAGCGAAGGTCAACTCGCCAGCCGGCGCAGCGCCCGCCATGCGTCATCCGACGGGCCCGGCCCGACGCCGGCTCGCGTCCCGTCAGCAACCGGCCAGTCATGGCGCAGATTGATATTGCTGCATTGCAATATTGCACTGCATGATCGCACGGAGAGACAATATAGGACAGACGTCGAAGCCGGTTCATCCGAAAGTACTATAGTCGAAAACCGCGGACTCGTGGACGATGCGCGTCATCCGGCGGGATCTGGGGCGGGCGATCAATATGTCGTGCTGTCTGCCGCTACGGCCGGAATGGGATAATCGGGAGGTGACCAATGGCATTTTACAAGGACGGATGGACCCGTCGTCGACTGCTGACGACCGGCGCCGGCATCACGGCCGGTCTCGCCATGCCGCATGTCTTCACGCGCGGGGCCTGGGCGCAGGATCAGGCATTCTGCAACAACCCGTCCGGTGGCACCGTGACGCTCGGCTTCAACGTGCCGCAGTCCGGTCCGTATGCGGATGAAGGCGCCGACGAGCTGCGCGCCTTCCAGCTGGCGGTCAAGCACCTGAACGGCGAAGGCGACGGCGGCATGCTGTCGACGATGCAGCCGTCCAACCTCAAGGGCAACGGCATCCTGGGCAAGAAGGTCGCCTTCGTGACCGGCGACACCCAGACCAAGTCCGACGCCGCCCGCGCCTCGGCCAAGCGCATGATCGAGGCCGACAAGGCGATCATGATCTCCGGCGGTTCGTCCTCGGGCGTCGCCGTGGCGGTGCAGTCGCTGTGCCAGGACATGGGCGTGATGTTCATGGCCGGCCTGACCCACTCCAACGACACCACCGGCAAGGACAAGCGGCGCTACGGCTTCCGCCACTTCTTCAACGCCTACATGTCCGGCCAGGCGCTCGGCCCGATCCTCGCCGAGGAATACGGCAAGGACCGCCGCGCCTACCATCTGACCGCCGACTACACTTGGGGCTGGACCCAGGAAGAGTCGATCAAGAACGCCACCGAAGGGCTGGGCTGGGAGACGGTGGAGGCCGTTCGCACCCCGCTCGGCGCCGGCGACTTCTCGCAGTATCTGACGCCGGTCCTGAATTCGGGCGCCGACGTCCTGATCCTGAACCATTACGGCGGCGACATGGTCAATTCGCTGCGCCAGGCCGTCACCCAGTTCGACATGCGCTCCAAGCAGGTCAACGGCAAGGACTTCCAGATCGTCGTGCCGCTGTTCTCCGAGCTGATGGCACAGGGTGCGGGCGAGGCCGTGAAGGGCATCCTGGGCACCGCCAACTGGGACTGGAAGCTCGACAACGCCGCCACCAAGGCGTTCTCCAAGTCCTTCGGCGAGGAATATGGCAGCCCGCCGTCGCAGGCCGCCCACACCTGCTACGTCCAGACGCTGCTCTACGCCAACGCCGCCGAGACCGCCGGCACCTTCTATCCGCCGGAGCTGATCAAGGCGCTGGAAGGCTTCGAGTTCGACGGCATGGGCAATGGTCCGACGCTCTACCGCGCCGAGGACCACCAGTGCTTCAAGGACGTGCTGGTCGTGCGCGGCAAGCAGGAGCCGACCAACCAGTTCGACCTGATGGAGATCGTCAAGGTCGTGCCGCGCGACGACGTGACCTACGACGCGTCGATCTTCGGCGGCGAACTCGGTCCCTACGACGCCAAGGAATGCTGATCGCATCCTGACCCGATCAGGTCGCCGGCAGACATGCCGGCGACCGACCAGCATCGCAGACATCAAGACGACAGGCGCCGGCCCAGCGGGCGACGGCGACACGAGGCAATCGAACTGCCGCTCGCCAGGGCCGCGCGTATCGACCCCGACAATTCAAAGCGGCAATGCCAGGAGCGACCAAGGGGCACATGGACGCCATCATTCTTCAGATCCTCAACGGTCTCGACAAGGGCGGGGCCTATGCGCTCATCGCCCTCGGCCTGACCCTGATCTTCGGTACGCTCGGGGTGGTCAATTTCGCCCACGGCGCCCTCTTCATGCTCGGCGCCTTCTGCGCCGTCGCCTTCTCCATGGTCCTGTCGATCTCTGAGCGCGTGCGCGACGAGAGCGTGACCTTTTTCGAGGCCTACAAGGAAGTCCCCTATCTGGAGATCTGGTTCGGTGAGACCGGCCGCACGATCCTCGACTGGTCGGTGCCCTTGTCGATCCTCGTCGCGATCCCCTTCATGCTGCTCGTCGGCCTGGCGATGGAGCGCGGCCTGATCCGCTTCTTCTACAAGCGCAGCCATGCCGAGCAGATCCTCGTGACCTTCGGCCTCGCCATCGTCCTGCAGGAGATCGTTAAGCACTATTTCGGCGCCAATCCGATCCCGATGACCGCGCCCCCTGCCTTTGCCGGCAGCGCGGATATCGGCCAGTGGTTCGGCATTCCCGGCCTCAGCTATCCGATGTGGCGCATCGTCTACTTCCTGTTCTCGCTGGCCATCATCGGCGCGGTCTTCGCCTTCCTGCAGCTCACCACCTTCGGCATGGTGGTGCGGGCCGGCATGGCGGATCGCGAGACGGTGGGCCTGCTCGGCATCAATATCGGCCGCAAGTTCTCCATCGTCTTCGGCCTTGCCGCCGTCGTCGCCGGGCTGGCGGGCGTCATGTACACGCCGATCCTGTCACCCAACTACCATCTGGGCATGGACTTCCTGGTGCTGTCCTTCGTGGTCGTCGTCGTCGGCGGCATGGGGTCGCTGGGCGGCGCCGTGGTCGCCGGCTTCCTGCTCGGCATCCTGCAGTCCTTCTCCTCGATGACCGAGATCAAGGCGATCCTGCCGGGCATCGACCAGATCATCATCTACCTTGTTGCCGTCGTCGTCCTGCTGGTCCGCCCGCGTGGACTGATGGGCCGCAAGGGCGTCATGGAGGCCTGATCGATGAACAGCGCCATCACCTCGACCGACCTCGGCGGCACGCCGCACGAGACCACCCGCAAGACCCGCGACTCGCGGCCGTTCTTCGCGACCACCATGGGCGACTACGCCTTCACCGCGATCTTCGCGGCGGCCGTCCTGACCATGCCGATCTGGCTCGCGCCGATCGGCGCGGGCTATCCGGACATCCTGCAGAAATTCGCGATCTTCGGGATCTTCGCGATCGGCTTCAACATCCTGTTCGGCTTCTCCGGCTATCTGTCCTTCGGCCATGCAGCCTTCCTCGGCACCGGATCCTACGCCGCGGTCTGGATGTTCAAGCTCCTGTCGATGAACGCGATCTTCGCGATCCCCTTCGCGATCATCGTCGCCGGGCTCCTGGCGCTGGTCATCGGCTTCGTCTGCCTGCGCCGCGCCGGCATCTACTTCTCGATCCTGACGCTCGCCTTCGCGCAGATGTCCTACAATCTCGCCTATTCGGTGCTGACGCCGATCACCAACGGCGAGACCGGACTGCAGATATCCCGCTCAGATCCGCGGCTGATCGACCGGGCGCTGGGCGAAGTCGGCGCGGGCCTGCCCAAGCCGAACTTCTTCGGCATCGAGCTGCAGGGCTATCCGGGCTTCTATTTCTGCGCGATCCTGCTGGTCCTCGGCTTCTTCCTGGCGCTCAGGATCCGCAACTCGACCTTCGGCATGATGCTGTTCGCCATCAAGTCGAACCAGAACCGCATGGGCTATACCGGCTTTGCCGCCCGCCCCTATCTGCTGACCGCCTTCGTCATCTCGGGCATGTATGCCGGCCTCGCCGGCGGCCTCCTGGCGGTCACCGATCCCCTCGCCGGCGCCGACCGGATGCAGTGGACAGCGTCGGGCGAGGTCGTGCTGATGACCATTCTCGGCGGCGTCGGCACGCTGCTCGGTCCGGTGATCGGCGCGGCCGTGATGAAGTATCTCGAGCAGATCTTCTCGTCCTTCAATGACGGCTTCCTCTATCGCAGCTTCGACTTCCTGCCCGGCTGGGCACAGAACCTGGCGGTCGAGATCACCAGCCCCTTCGTCGGCGAAGGCTGGCACCTGACGCTCGGCCTCCTGTTCATGGTCATCGTCATCTTCCTGCCGGGCGGGATCATGGAGGGGCTGCGCCGCATCGGCGCCCTGTTCCACAAGCCCAAACCGGCTGACGGGACCACCGGCGACACCGCTGCCGCCCGCGCGAACCACGAATAGAAAGAGCCGGCATGGATATTCTCACCATCAACGGCGTCAGCAAGCGCTTCGGCGGCCTGAAAGCCCTCGACGACGTCAATCTCAGGGTCAAGGAAGGCACGGTCCACGCGATCATCGGGCCGAACGGCGCCGGCAAGTCGACCCTGCTCAACACGCTGGTCGGGCGGATCGTGCCGGACGAGGGCACCGTCGAGTTCAACGGCGCACCGCTGCTCGGGCACAATCCGTACGAGATCAACCAGGCCGGCATCGCGCGGGTGTTCCAGACGCCGGAGACCTTCGCCGAGCTGACGGTCATGGAAAACGTCATGATCCCGGCCTTCGCCCGCAAGGACGGTGCCTTCAAGATCAACCTCTGGGGACGCGCCAACGACCGGCGTGTCGTGCTGGAAGAGGCCGAGGAGATCCTCGAGGACCTCAACCTGGCCGCCCAGCGCCACCAGCGGGTCGATTCCATGTCCCGTGGCGACAAGCGGCGGCTGGAGCTGGCGATGTGCCTCGTCCAGCGGCCGAAGCTGCTGCTGCTCGACGAGCCGACCGCTGGCATGTCGCGGGCCGACACCAACAACACGGTCGATCTACTCAAGGCGATCGCCAAGCGCGGCATCACCAAGGTGATCATCGAGCACGACATGCATGTCGTGTTCTCGCTGGCCTCGACCGTCAGCGTGATGGCGCAGGGCACGGTGATCGCCGAAGGCACGCCCGAGGCGATCAAGGCCGATCCGCGCGTGCAGGAAGCCTATCTGGGGGGAGCCCATCTATGAGCGACACGATCGACGCCGTCCGGCCGCATGGTCGCAGCGCCCGGGCCGAGTCCGTCCGGTCCGAGGGCCAGCCCTTCTTCGCCGCGCGCGACCTGCATGCCTATTACGGCGAGAGCTACATCGTGCAGGGCGTTTCCTTCGAGGTGCGGGAGGGTGAAATCGTCGCCCTGCTCGGCCGCAACGGCGCGGGCAAGACCTCCACGCTGCGCACCATCGCGCGGGCGGGCTCGCCGGAGCTGAAGCACGGCGAGATCTGGCTCGACGGCCAGCCGCTGCACACCATGCAGGGCTACGAGGCGGCCCGGCTCGGTGTGCAACTCGTGCCCGAGGACCGGCGGATCATCGCCGGCCTGACGGTGGAGGAGAACCTCAAGCTCGCGCAGATCGAGCCGCCCATCGGCTGGTCGCTGGAGCGGATCTACGAGCACTTCCCCCGGCTGGCCGAGCGCCGCACCCAGGAAGGCATCACCATGTCCGGCGGCGAGCAGCAGATGCTGGCCGTCGCCCGGGCACTGGCCCGGGACGTGAAGCTGCTGCTGCTGGACGAGCCCTATGAGGGGCTGGCGCCGGTCATCGTGCAGGAAATCGAGCGCATTCTGGAAGAGATCAAGCAGATCGGCATCACCACGATCCTGGTCGAGCAGAACGCCATCGCCGCGCTGCATCTGGCCGACCGCGCGATCATCCTGGAAATGGGCGAGATCGTCTTCGACGGCACCGCCCAGCAGATCATCGACGACAAGGAAATGCGGCTGCAATATCTGGCCGTCTGACCTGTCGTTTCAAAGCAGACAACGAGAAAGCGCCCGGCGGCAACGCCGGGCGCTTTCGGTTTGGGCGCGATAGGCGCCGGTGGCGATCAGCCGAGTTTGGCTGTCACCGCCTCCACGGCATCGGCGGTGCGCTCCACCACCATATCGGCCTCTTCACGGGTCAGGACGAAGGGCGGCGCAAAACCGAGAATGTCGCCTTCCGGCATGGCCCGGCCGATGACACCGCGCTCCAGCAGTGCCGCCGCGATCTGCGGCCCGACCTTCAGCGACGGATCGAAGAACTTGCGGTCGTCCTTGTCCTCGACGAACTCCACCGCGGCCATCAGGCCGTCGCCGCGCACCTCGCCGACATGGGCATGGCCTGCCAGCGCGTCGGCGAGCCCCTTGCGGAAATGCGCCCCCACGGTGCCGGCATTCTCGACGAGGTCCAGCTTGTCGATCAGTTCGAGATTGGCGACGCCGGCCGCAGCACACAGCGGATGCGCCGAATAGGTCCAGCCATGGCCGATCGGGCCCATCTCGTCGGAGCCCCGGACGAGAACCTCCCAGACCTTGTCGGAAATGATGCTGCCCGACAGCGGCGCATAGGCCGAGGTCAGTCCCTTGGCGATGGTGATGATGTCCGGCTTGATGCCGTAATGCTCGGAGCCGAACATCGTGCCGAGGCGCCCGAAGCCGGTGACCACCTCGTCGGCGACCAGCAGGATGTCGTATTTCGCCAGCACCGCCTGGATCTTCTCCCAGTAACCGGCCGGCGGCGGGACAATGCCGCCGGTGCCCAGGATCGGCTCGCCGATGAAGGCGGCGACCGTGTCCGGTCCCTCCGCGAGGATCATCTCCTCCAGCTTGTCGGCGCAATGCTGCGAGAACTGCTCCTCGCTCATCGAGCGGTCTTCGCGGCGGAAATAATACGGCGCCTCGGTGTGCAAGATCGGCGCGCGCGGCAGGTCGAAGGCGTTGTGGAACAACTTCAGGCCGGTGAGCGAGCCGGTCATCACGCCCGAGCCGTGATAGCCGCGCCAGCGCGAGATGATCTTCTTCTTCTCGGGGCGGCCGAGGATGTTGTTGTAGTACCAGATCAGCTTGATGTTGGTCTCGTTGGCGTCCGATCCCGACAGGCCGAAATAGACCCGGCTCATGTGGTCCGGCGCCCGGTCGATGATCATCTTGGCGAGCTGGATCGACGCCTCGGAGCCGTGGCCGACATAGGCGTGGTAATAGGGCAGCTTGTGCGCCTGGGCGGCGATCGCGTCGGCGATCTCGGTCTGGCCGTAGCCGACATTGACGCAATAGAGGCCGGCAAAGGCATCGAGGCTTTCGCGGCCGTTGGTGTCGACGATGGTCGCGCCCTTGCCGCCGGCGATCACCCGGGTCGGCGTCTCGCCGCGGGCATGGCTGCCCATATGGGTCGACGGGTGGAAGAAATGATCGCGGTCGAAGGCGGCGAGTTCGTTGTTCCGGTCGAGCATCGTCTGCTCCTTTCCTGACTGTATGCGTCCTGACTGAATGCGGATCTGTCGAAAGCGGCGGTCAGCCGATGTCCTGACAGACATATTTGAGGTCGGTGAAGGCTTCGAGGCCGTGGCGGGCCCCTTCCCGGCCCATGCCCGACTGCTTGACGCCGCCGAAGGGGATCGGCGCGCCGGTGATCTTGACCCGGTTGACGGCGACCATCCCGTATTCGAGCGCCGCGGTCATGCGGGCGATCCGCGCGGCGTCGCGGGTCACCAGATAGGCGACGAGGCCGTATTCGGTGTCGTTGGCGCGGGCCAGAACCTCGTCCTCCGCATCGAAGGCCGCGACCGCGGCCACCGGGCCGAAGGTCTCCTCATGCATTATCAACGCGTCCTCCGGCACATCGGCCAGCAGCGTCGGCCGGTAGAACAGCGGCCCGGCGGCATCGCGGCCACCGCCGGCGAGGCAGCGGGCACCGCGGCCGACGGCGTCGTGCACCTGCGTCTCGACCTTGGCGATGGCGCGCGTGTGCATCAACGGGCCGATCTCCGTGCTGGCATCGAGGCCCGGCCCGACCGCCAGCGCCTCGATCCGCGCCTTGAAGGCGGCCAGGAACGGCTCGTAGATCGACCGCTCGACATAGATGCGGTTGGCCGCCAGGCAGTCCTGCCCGGAGGTGGCGAACTTGGCGTCCATGGCGATGTCGACGGCCCGGCCGAGATCGCTGTCGGCGAAGATCATCAGCGGCGCGTGGCCGCCGAGCTCCATGATCAGCCGCTTGACCGTCGGCGCGGCCTGCGCCGCGATGATCCGGCCGATCTCGGTCGAGCCGGTGAAGCTCATGGCCCGCACGCGGCTGTCCTCGCAGAGGCGGCCGACGATCGTCGCGGCATTGCCGGTGACAACGTTGAAGACCCCGGCCGGCATGCCGGCGCGTTCGGCCAGCGCCGCCAGCGCCAGGGCCGAGAACGGGGTTTCCGAGGAGGGATGGGCCACCGTCGTGCAGCCGGCGGCGAGCGCCGCGGCGGCCTTGCGGGTCAGCATGGCGGCCGGGAAGTTCCACGGCGTCACCAGACCGACGACGCCCAGCGGCACGCGGGAGAGGGACATCTGGGCGTTCGGCAGATGGCTGGTCAGCCCCTCAACCGCTATGCGACGCGCCTCCTCGGCATAATAGTCGACGAAGGAGGCGGCATAGTCGATCTCGCCGCGGGATTCGGCCAGGGGCTTGCCCTGCTCGAGCGTCATCAGGAGCGCCAGATCCTCGCGCGACGCCAGGATCAGGTCATGCCAGCGCTTGAGGATCCGCGCCCGCTCCTGCGGCAGCAGGGCGCGCCAGGCCGGCAGCGCGGCTTCGGCCGCGTCGATCGCCCGGCCCGTGTCGTCGGCGGTCAGAGCGGGAATGAACCCGAGCGTCTCGCCGGTGGCCGGATCGGTGACGGCAACGGTCGTCTCGCTGGTGATCCAGCGGCCCCCCAGAAAAGCCGCCTGGATGAACAGCGTCGCGTCGTCCAGCGCGGCCAGAGGGTGAAGGGTGTCGAGATGGCGTATCGCTGCAGACATGGCGCTCTCCTGTTCCGTCAGGAGAACGCTATCGCGTTCGCAGGCGAGACGTCGGCCATAGATCGGCCCGGGAAGCGAATTCTCTCCTGCCGAAGGGCCGCTGCGGCGATGGCTCGTCGCCCGCGCCTCAGCGCGCCGTGTCGGCGATCATCTGGATGGGGATCGGCGCCTTCTTGATCGACGTCATCACCGGATAGCTGAAGTAGCGCTTGACCCCGGAGCCGTTCGACAGAAGCCGGTCGATGATTGCCTGGTAGCTGGCGAGATCGCGGGTGACGAACTTGCAGAGATAGTCGAAGCCGCCGGACACCGAGAAGCACTCGACGATCTCCGGCACGTCGCGGATCGCCGCCTCGAAGGCCGCGAAATCCTCCGTGCGGTGGCTCTCGATCTCCATCATCACGAAGAGGACGGTGAGCGGCCCGTAGGTGCTCTCGGCGATCATCGCGCCGTAGCCCTCGATGATGCCGGCTTCTTCCAGCCGGTTCAGCCGCTCCCAGCAGGGCGTCGGCGACAGGTTCACGCGCTCCGCCAGCGTCGCCTTCGGGATCCGCCCCTCCGACTGGAGGATGGTCAGGATCTTGATATCGCGGTCGTCCAGCTTGATGCGGCCCGGTGGCATGGCGAGTCCTGGTCCGAAGAGGTCGATCCCCTTCAATAGACTGCCGGTTTGGCCGGCGTCCACCGCCGAGTGACGGGTGTCAGCGCACGATCAGGCAATGCTGGGGCGCGAGGGAGGCCACCTTGTGGGACACCGAACCGAGGAGGAAGCCCTCGATGTCGCCATTGCCGCGGGCGCCGAGCACGATCAGGTCGCAGTCATGCTGCTTGGCGAAGGCGACGATGGCGCGCGAGGGCTGGCCGCGCTTGGCATAGGCGGTGACCTCCTCGACGCCGGAATCGAGGGCCCGGGCCTTGGCGGCTGCGGCGATCTCGCTGGCGTAGGTCTTGAGGGAATCGTCCGGTCGCTCGGCCGGCTGCTTGACCCGGACCATGGAGAGCGAGGCTTCCAGCGGCGAGTGATGCCGATAGACGCACAAGGTGATCAGGCGCGCGCCAAAGAGCCGGCACATCTCGGATGCCACGTCGAGGGCGCGCGTGGCCATGGGGGAGCCATCCACGGGCACGAGGACCGTCTTGTACATGCATCGCCTCCAGGAGCGGTTCGGATCGTGTCGACAGGCCCCGGCCCTTCGCGGCCTAGCGGAAGGCCAGATCGCGAAGGAACAGCGCCAGCGGCGGCCATGCGATGAGCAACGCACTGACCAGGAGCAGGATGAAGATGAACGGCGGCGTACCGCGGATCACCTCGATATAGGGACGTTTGAAGATCGCGATCGCCGTGAAGATATCGCAGCCGAAGGGCGGCGTGGCCGACCCGATCGCAACCTGCAGCGTGATGATCACGCCGACCAGCACCGGGTCAAGCCCGAGACCGGAGACGAGCGGCGAGAAGATCGGCACCAGCACCAGAATGACCACGATCGGGTCGACGAACATGCAGCCGACGAAGAAGGCGATCGAGATCGCGATCAGAACGCCCACCGGCCCGGCCTCGGTCAGACCGATCGCCCCGAGGAGCATCTGCGGGATCTGCTGGAACGAGATGACCCAGGAGAACGCCGCGCCGGCCGCGACCAGGATGAACACCACCGCGGTGATCAGGCCGGTCGACTTGGCGATGTCGAAGATGTCGCTCAGCTTCAGCGAGCGGAAGATGACCATCTCCAGAAGCAGCGCATAGCCGACGCAGACGGAGGCCGCCTCGGTTGGGCTGAAGATGCCGCCATAGATGCCGCCGACGACGATCAGCGGGAAGCCGAGCGGCCAGATTGCCGCCACCATCGCCTGGCCGCGCTCGCGCCAGGTCGATTTCGGCTCGGTCTCCAGATTGTGCATCCGCGCATAGATCACGGCGTAGATCGAGAACAGGAACAGGATCAGAAGTCCCGGGCCGACACCGGCGATGAACAGTTCCGAAATCGAGGTGCCGGACACGACACCGTAGATGATCATCGCGATCGACGGCGGGATCAGCATGGCGATGTCGGAGGAATTGATGATCAGCGCCAAAGTGAAGCTGTCGCTGTAGCCGGCCTTCAGCATGCGCGGCCGCAACGGACCGCCGACGGCGACCACGGTCGCCTGGGTCGAGCCGGAGACGGCACCGAACAGGGTGCAGCTCATCGCCGTCGCGACGCCCAGACCACCGCGCATATGGCCGACGAAGCGCATCACCATGTCGATCAGCCGGTCGGCCGAATGGCCCTTGGTGATGATGTCCGCGGCCAGGATGAACATCGGCACGGCCACCAGCGCGGCCGGCCGGATGCCGGCGATCATCTGCTGGACCATGATCTCCGGCCCGATGGGCAGGAAGAAGAAGAACCCCACCAGTGTCGCCATGAGCAGCGGCACCATCATCGGGAACCCCAGGAGCAGGAGAACCACCATGGTCGAGAGCATCGCAGTTGCCATGGATTTCCTCTGGTCAGAGCGCGCGGCGGCGGATGTTTAAGCAGGTGGACGGCGGTGGCGGCGTCAGATCTGGGTTTCGGTGTCTTCGTAGGAATCGACCACGGAGACGGACAGGTAGATTTCCGGCCGGGTCAGATTGGCGAGGGCCGTCAGCACGTACTGGATGCCGGTGATGACGAAGCCAACCGGCAGCCAGACGAGGGTCAGGTAGATCGGCAGGCGCAGCACCGGCGAAATCCGGCCGGTGTCGAAGACGCTGACGACGTAGAACCAGGAGAACCAGGCGAGGACGAACATGGTCGCCGCGGTGACCAGCGCGATCACGATCATCAGGGCGCGGCGCGCCGGATCGGGCAGCTCGTCATAGATCGCCGACATGCGGATATGGCGGCCATGGCGCGCGGCGAAACCGATGCCGGCGAAGGTCACCAGGATGACCAGGAACTGGTTGAGTTCCTGCGAGAAATAGAGGCTGCGCCCGAAGGCGAACCGGCCGATGACATTGGCGACCGAATTGACCGCCATCATCAGGATACCGGCCGTCAGGATGACGGATTCCAGCACCGCAATCGACCGGTCGAGAATCTGGAAGGGCTTGAGAACGCCGGAAAAGCCGCTTTCGGGCGCGTCCGTCTTTTTCGTCGAGGAATCCTCGGAGGGCCTCGGGCCACCCAGACTTTCGGCGGGGGCGTCCGGGTCGGTCGACGGGTCGGGTCGGTTCATCGGCGTTCCATCCTATGGCGCCACACATATGCTGCCGCGCATGATGATAGCGCGGCAGCAGCTTTCGGCGACCGGCGGAACGAACCGCCGGCCGGATTCCTGTCGGATCAGCCGCCGCTGCCGACCCGCTCCTGCGAGGCCTTGATGTCGGCCTCGAAGCCGTCGAGCACGGCCTTGCCGCTGTCGCCCGTCATCTCGACGAACTTCTCGCGGACCTGCTCGGCCGCCTTGCGGAACGGCTCGCGCTGCTCGTCGGTAAGGCGCGTCACCGTCATGCTCGGCTTGGCTTCCTGGATCTTGGCGAGCGCCTCGTCCTCGAGACCCTTCTGATAGTCGATGATGTAGTCATAGGCGGCATCGGCCGCTTCCGTGACGAGCGCCTTGTCCTCGTCGGAAAGGCCGTCATAGAAGCTCTTGTTGGCCGCCACGGCGGTGGTGAAGGTGTTGTGGCCGGTGAAGGTGATGTGGTCGGTCACCTCGTACATCTTCGTGGATTCCACGAAGAACATCGGGTTCTCCTGGCCCTGGATCATGTTGAGCTGCAGACCCGAGAAGGTCTCGCCCCAGGGCAGCGGCGTCGCCGTCGCGCCGAAGGCGTTGTAGGTCTCGACGAGCAGCGGCGTGGTCATCACGCGGAACTTCACGCCCTCCAGATCGGCCGGCGACGTCACCGGCTCCTTGGTCGTCATCACGACCTCGCCTTCCGGGAACATGTCGATCAGGTGCAGGCTCTGGGCTTCATAGAGCTCGGCCAGATCCTCGTTGATCGTCGGCGACGTCTTGTAGAAATCCGCTAGCACGGCCGGGTCTTCCGGCAGCACGTAGGGCATCAGGAAGACCTGAAGTTCGGGGATCAGGCTGCCGGTGAAGCCCGGCGAGGCATCGACGAACTGGATGGCGCCCATCTGGGCCAGCTCGGTGGTGTCGGCGGACTCGCCGAGCGTGCCGAACGGGAAGATGGCGACGGTGTGGTCCGAATTCGCCTCGATATGCTCCTTGAACTTCGTGGCGTAGACGCCCTGAACCTCTTCCAGCGCTTCCTCAATGGCGTATTTCCACTCGGCGGCGAAGGCCGGGCCGGCCAGAAGGGTCAGCGCGGTCGTGGCTGCCAGGGTCTTGGCCACCAGATTGCGGCGGCGCGTCTTCATCGGATTGGTCATTCAACGATCTCCGTTTCTCGGTTCGACGACAGGAGGTCAACAAACCATAGCATTCGAAATCAGCAGGAAAAGCGTAGCCCGCGAAAAATCCGCCGACGGCGCACGATCGGCAATGGAATTCAGGATCATCGCCGGCGAGATCAGTCGATCTCGGATATTTCGCCTGCTCAGCACAGGGTTCGATTGCACGAACCGTCGTGAAGCACCGGGCTCCTGCTTGAAGGGAGCCCAAGCCTGCACATCGACGACCGTCAGTCAACGTTCGCATCCTCTGGATCGCCGAAGATCAGCTTCCGAATATTATCGCGCCGTGTCGAGCGAGCGTTCGCCCGAATGCGTTCGGGCCGGCAGCAGAATACACTTCTGGCGCCAGCGAAAAAGGATGGTTCGCCTAATTGCCGGGCATGCCCAAGGCGTGATCATTTGAGCGCTGTAACGTCGGGGAACAAGCGGTTCGCGGGTTGACCGGGGCGAAGGGAAATGCGCCTTTTCGGCTCCGTGTCGCCCGGTCCGGCTTCCACCCTCGACACCTTGCGCATGCACCGGCGGCGACGGGTTCGCAGAGAGCATCAGGCCATGGCGACAAAACTCTGTTTTCCCTGTTGAAAGTTTCTGCCATGAGCGTCCCGATCACCACCTCGGATCTGCCTCTCGCTCTCGACGAGCGGGCTTGCGAGCGCCGGGTCGGCCTGATTCTTCTGGCGACCGACCAGTCCACCGAGGCCGATTTCACGCGCATGGTCGCCTCCGACACGATCCATGTCTTCGGCACCCGCATCGAGTTCGCCAATCCCACCACGACGGAGAACCTTCGGGCGATGAAGCCGCGCCTCGCCGCCGCGGCTGGGCTGCTTTTGCCCGGCGAGGCCTTCGACGTGATCTGCTTCTCCTGCACCTCCGGAACCGTGCTGATCGGCGACGACGAAATCGCCGCGGCCATCCACGCCTCCAAGCCCGAAGCCGCCGTCGTCACCCCGCCGGCCGCCGCCGCCATGGCCCTGCGCGCCCTCGACGCCCAGAAGATCAGCGTCCTGACGCCCTACGTCGTGCCGGTCGGCGAACTGATGGCGAATTATTTCGTCGATGCCGGCTTCACGCTGGAAAACTTCACCTGCCTCGAGATGGAGGACGACGGCGACATGGCCCGGATGTCGCGGGCGAGCCTGGTCGAGGCGGCCGTCGCCGCGACCGCTCCGTCCGCCGAGGCCCTGTTCATCTCCTGCACGGCCCTGCGCTCGGCCGCCGCGGTGCCGGAGATCGAGGCGCGCATCGGCCGGCCGGTCGTCACCAGCAATCTGGCGACGGTCTGGGCGACGCTCGGCCATTGCGGCGCCCTCGCCGCACGACCGGACGCCGGCCGCCTGATGGCGCGGTCCCTGCCCGCCGCCGCGTGACGTTATGGGGATCGTGACGCTCACCGACATCGAAGCTGCCGCCCGCCGGATCGAAGGCCGCGTCCGGCGCACGCCGGTCGATCTCTCGCCGAGCCTGTCCGTCCGGGTCGGCGTGCCGGTCCATCTGAAGCACGAGCACCGGCAGATCACCGGCGCCTTCAAGCTGCGCGGCGCGACCAACGCCCTGCTCCAATTGACGCCAGAGCAGCGCGCGAAGGGCGTGACCGCTGCCTCGACCGGCAATCATGGTCGGGCGCTGGCCCATGCGGCGGCCGCCGAGGGCGTGCGCTGCATCGTCTGCATGTCGGCGCTGGTACCGCGCAACAAACTCGATGCCATCGCCGCGCTGGGCGCCGAGATCCGGATCGTCGGCCGGTCGCAGGACGAGGCCCAGATCGAGGTCGACCGGCTGGTCGCCGAGGAAGGCATGACCAATGTGCCACCCTTCGATCATCCGGCCATCGTGGCAGGCCAGGGCACGATCGGCCTGGAGATCGTCGCCGACCTGCCGGACGTCGAGACGGTGCTGGTGCCACTGTCGGGCGGCGGTCTCGTCGCCGGCATCGCCGCGGCGGTGAAGGGCCTGCGCCCGGATGTGCGGGTGATCGCCATCTCCATGCGCCGCGGCGCCGCCATGCAGGCGAGCCTCGCCGCCGGCCATCCGGTCGAGGTAGAGGAATTGCCGACCTTCGCCGATTCCCTCGGCGGCGGGATCGGTCTCGGCAACGCCTGGACCTTCGAGGCCGTGCGCAGCCTCGTCGACGAGGTGGTGCTGCTCGACGAGGCGGAAATCGCTGCCGGCATCCGCCACGCCTATACCGAGGAGCGCGAGATCGTCGAAGGCGGCGCCGCCGTCGGCATCGCGGCGCTTCTGGCCGGCAAGGTGCGGCCGAACGGGCCGACGCTGGCGCTTCTGTCGGGCCGCAACATCGACATGCAGCTGCATCGCGCCATCCTCAATGGGGCGAACACGCTGGAGGAGGCTGCCTGATGCCGCAGATGCGCATCCTCACCGAAACCGATCTGCGCGGGCTGGTGCCGCTCGATCTCGAGGCCATCGCCGCCGTCGAGGGCGCCTTCGAGGCGCTGGCGACCAAGGCCGTGGCGATGCCGCCGATCCTGCGGCTCGACATTCCCGAGCATCGCGGCGAGGTCGACGTGAAGACCGCCTATGTGCCGGGCCTGTCCGGCTTTGCCATCAAGATCAGCCCGGGCTTCTTCGACAATCCGAAGCTGGGCCTGCCGAGCGTCAACGGCATGATGGTGCTGCTGTCCTCCACCACCGGGCTGGTCGAGGCGCTGCTACTGGACAACGGCTATCTGACCGACGTGCGCACGGCCGCGGCCGGCGCGGTCGCCGCCCGGCATCTCAGCCGGCCGGATTCCAGCATCGCCGCAATCTTCGGAGCCGGCGTCCAGGCGCGGCTGCAACTGAAGGCGCTGACCCTTGTGCGGCCGATCACCGAAGCGCGGATCTGGGCCCGCGACGCCGGCAAGGCGGACAGAGCGGCGGCCGAGCTTTCGGCGGAGCTGGGGATCGCGGTCACCGCCGTCGCCGACGGCGAGCGGGCCGTTGCGGGCGCCGACATCGTGGTGACGACGACCCCGTCGGAAACGCCGATCCTGATGGCGGGCTGGCTGGCGCCCGGCCAGCACGTGACCGCCATGGGCTCCGATGCCGAGCACAAGAACGAGCTCGATCCGGCCGCCATCGCGCGCGCCGACCTCTATGTCGCCGACAGCCTGTCGCAGACCCGGCGGCTCGGCGAACTGCACCATGCGATCGCCGCCGGCGCGGTCTCTGCGGACGCGCCTTCCGCTGAACTCGGCGCCATCGTCGCCGGCCGCAATGCGGGTCGTCCCTCGCCTGAGGCCCTGACGATCTGCGATCTGACCGGCACCGGCGTCCAGGACACCGCGATCGCCACCCTGGCCAACGACCGGGCGGTCGCGGCCTCTGCCGGCACATCCTTTACCAGCTGACCCCTCCGACCACAGGTGCACCCATGCGTGAGCCGCGATTCAAGTTTACCCGACCGGAATATGCCGAGCGGCTGGAAAAGACCCGGGCGGCGATGGCCGAGAAGGACATCGAACTCCTGTTCGTGTCGGACCCGTCGAACATGGCGTGGCTGACCGGCTATGACGGCTGGTCCTTCTACGTCCACCAGGGCGTGCTGGTGCCGCCGGAGGGCGACCCGGTCTGGTTCGGCCGGTCGCAGGACGCCAACGGTGCGCGCCGCACCGCCTATATCGGCAATGACAACATCGTCGGCTATGCCGACCACTACGTGCAGTCGTCGGAACGCCATCCGATGGACTACCTCGCCACGGTGATCAAGGATCGCGGCTGGGCGAACCTCTCCATCGGCGTCGAGATGGACAATTACTGGTTCTCCGCCGCCGCCTTCCTGTCGATGCAGACCTATCTGACCGAGGCGCGCTTCGTCGACGCGACCGGCCTCGTCAACTGGCAGCGCGCGGTCAAGAGCACGCAGGAACTGGAATATATGCGCATCGCCGGGCGCATCGTCGGCGCGATGCACAAGCGCATCCTGGAGAAGGCCGAGCCGGGCATCCGCAAATGCGATCTCGTCGCCGAGATCTGGGACGTCGGCACGCGCGGCGTCGACGGCTATGGCGGCGACTACCCGGCCATCGTGCCGCTGCTGCCGTCGGGGCTCGACGCCTCGGCGCCGCACCTGACCTGGGACAATTTGCCGATGGAGCGCGGCGAAGGCACCTTCTTCGAGGTCGCCGGCTGCTACAACCGCTATCACTGCCCGCTGTCGCGGACGATCTTCCTCGGCAAGCCGCCCCAGAGCTTCCTCGACGCCGAGAAGGCGACGCTGGAGGGCATGGAGGCGGGCCTCGAGGCGGCCAAGCCCGGCAACACCTGCGAGGATCTGGCCAATGCCTTCTTCGCGGTACTCAAGACCTACGGCATCATCAAGGACAACCGCGCCGGCTATCCGATCGGCCTGTCCTATCCGCCGGACTGGGGCGAGCGGACCATGAGCCTGCGTCCCGGCGACCGCACCGAGCTGAAGCCCGGCATGACCTTCCACTTCATGACCGGCATCTGGCAGGAGGACATGGGCATCGAGATCACCGAGTCGATTGCCATCACCGAGACCGGCTACGAGCTTCTGGCCGACGTGCCGCGCCAGCTCTTCGTGAAGGACTGAGCCATGCGGCAGGACAATCTGGCGCCCTCGCCGCTGGTGGAGACGGTCGACTTTCAGGCCGAGGGCATCCAGCACGGCTTCCTGCGGATGCCCTACAGCCGCGACGATTCGGCCTGGGGCTCGGTGCTGATCCCGATCACCGTCGCCAGGAACGGCGACGGTCCGACGGCGCTCCTGACCGGCGGCAATCATGGCGACGAATATGAGGGGCCGATCGCGCTGTTCGACCTCGCCCGGCGGCTGACCCTGGAGGAGATCACCGGCCGGGTCATCATCCTGCCAGCGATGAACTATCCGGCCTTTCGCGCCGGCACGCGGACCTCGCCGATCGACAAGGGCAATCTGAACCGGCTGTTTCCCGGCTCCCCGGTCGGCACGCCGAGCCAGAAGATCGCCGACTACGTAACCCGCTATTTGCTGCCGATGGCGCATGTCGTGCTCGACTTCCATTCCGGCGGCAAGACGCTGGACTTCCTGCCCTTCGCCGCCGCCCATGCGCTGGACGACAGCCGGCAGGAAGAGGAGTGCATCGCGGCCGTGGCCGCCTTCGGCGCCCCCTGGTCGGTGAAGATGCGCGAGATCGACGCGGTGGGCATGTTCGACACCACGGTGGAACAGCTCGGCAAGGTGTTCGTGACGACCGAACTCGGCGGCGGCGGCACGGCGACGGCCCAGAGCGCCGGCATTGCCAAGCGCGGCGCGGCCAATCTCCTGCGCCATGCCGGCATCCTGTCGGGCGCGGTCGAGGAACGGCAGACCCGCTGGCTCGACATGCCGTCGGACGACTGCTTCACCTTCTCGGAGATCGACGGGATGATGGAGCCGCTGGTCGATCTTGGGGACTCGGTCCGCAAGGGCCAGCCGATCGGACGAGCCTGGCCGATCGACCGCACCGGCGTCGCGCCCTACGAATACACCGCCAAGATGGACGGCATCCTCGCGGCGAGGCACTTCCCCGGCCTCGTCAAGGCGGGCGACTGCATCGCCGTGCTCGGCGTCACCGACTGACGGCGCGCGAACAGCCGCGCAGTCAGCCGACCCAGTCGACCCGCGTCGCGAAGACATAGCCGGCGCCATAGACGGTGCGCACATGGACGGGCTTCTTCGGGTCCTCGTCCAGCTTCTTGCGAAGCCGCGAGACGCGCACGTCGACGCTGCGATCAAAGGCCTCCTCGCCGCTGGCCGAGAACAGCTCCAGCAGGAAGTCGCGGCTGAGCACCCTGCCCTGCGCTTCCAGGAAGGCGCGCAGGAGTTCGGCGTCGGAGCGTGACAGCGGCTGTTCGGCGCCGCCGGGCGCACGCAGGGTCAGCGAGCCGAAATCGGCCCGCCAGCCGGCGAATTCGGCAATGTCGGTGCGCGCCGTCGCGCCGGCGCGCTGCGTCGGGTGGCCCTCGCGGTTGCGCGACGTGCGCCGCAGGACGCTGCGGATACGGGCGGCCAGTTCCAAGGGCTCGACCGGCTTGGTCAGGTAGTCGTCGGCGCCGCTTTCCAGCCCCTGCAACCGGTCGTCCAGCGCGCCGCGGCCGCTGACGATGACGATCGGCAGGCCGTGGCGGCCGAGTTCGTCCTTCAGGAGCGCCAGCCCGTCGCCGTCGGGCAGGCCGAGATCGACGATGCACAGATCCGGCGGCGCGGCGCCGAGCTGGCGGCGGAACTCGGCGATCCGCTGGAAGGTCGCGACCACGAAGCCCTGCTCGGTCAGCTCGCGGGCGAAGACGGCCGCGAGATCGCGGTCGTCCTCGAGGATGAAGATGCGCTCATGCATCCGTCGGCACCCTCCGGGCACGGCTCGGCTCCGGCATGGTCAGGCTCCCGCCGTGAAAGCGGAGACGATGGCCCGCCGCTCGAACGGTTTCTGCAGGACGCGCACCCGCGGCGAGAGATCGGCCCTTATGCCGTCCTGGCCGAAGCCGGTCATCAGGACGATCCGCTTGCCCGGATGGCGGCGCTCGATCTCGGCAGCGAGGTCGATGCCCGACATGCCGCCCGGCATGGTGATGTCGCTGAGGACGAAATCGATGCCATCCACCGCTTCGAGAAGCTGCAACGCCTCGGCCCCGCCGCTCGCCTCGATCAGCCGGGCCCCGCAGCCGAGGAGATCGCGGCGCAGCACGGTGCGGACCTCCTCGTCGTCGTCGACCAGCAGCACGAAGCGGTCCTTCAGCCCGTCGGAGCAGTCCAGGGCCGCATCGCTTCCGGCTGCTGTCCTGTCTTCTGCCGGCACCTCTGCGGCGGGCAGGCGCAGGGTGAAAGTCGTGCCCTCACCGGGCGCCGTGTCGAGCGCCACCGTGCCGTGCGAGGCGGTGACGAAGCCCTGCACCATGGTCAGGCCGAGACCGGAGCGTTCGGTGCCGGTCTTGGTGGAGAAGAAGGGTTCGAAGATCTTCCGCCGCGTGGCCTCGTCCATGCCCTTGCCGTCGTCGGCAACGACGATCACGACCGCGCCGCTCGCCGCGTCGTTTTCCGCCGCCACCCGGATACGGCCGCCGGTCAGGCAGGCATCGGCGGCGTTGACCACGAGATTGATCAGGCTGGCTTCGAGCTGGGCGGGATCGACGAAGGCGTAAGGCGTGCCGTCGGTCTCCACCACGATGCAGGTGCCGTCATGCAGCGACGGGCGCACCAGTTCGACGATCGTGCGGATCGTCTCGCCGATATCGACCACGGCGGGCTCCAGCGGCTGGCGACGCGCGACCGCCAGAAGCCGCCGCATCAGGTCGGCGCCGCGCCGCGTGGCGCGGATGGCCGGCTCCAGCATCTCCGCCTTCAGAACCGGATCGTCGATCCTGGCCACGAGCGGCGTCAGATTGCCGAGAATGATAGTCAGGAGATTGTTGAAGTCATGGGCGATGCCGGACGAAAGCTGGCCGAGCGTTTCCATCTTCTGGGCCTGCAGGAGTGCTGCCGCGGCCTCCTTTTCCTTGGTGACGTTCACCGTCAGCACGTAGAAGCCGCGCGGCGTGCCGTCGGGGTCGCGGTCGGGCCGGAGAAAGGTCCGCGTGTCGAGAACCCGCCCGTCCGGAAAGGCGATCTCCTGGTCGAAGTCGAGCGCCTCGCCGGTCTTGGCGCGGGCGAAGAACGGCCGCACGCGGGCCATGGTGGCGGCGCTCAGCACCTCGTCATGGCGCAGGCCGGGGATCGCGTCCGGTGACAGGCCGTAGGCCCGGGCGAAGCGGCGATTGACGAAACGGAACACCTCGTCCCGGTCGAGATAGGCGATGCCGGCCGGCACCTCGTTGGCGATCAGCCGCAGCCGCTCCTCGCTGCGCCGGAGATCCTCGGTCTGACGCAGGAGCCGCTGCTCCAGCCGCAATTCGCGCCGGCGCTGGTCGGTGATGTCGGTATAGACGGTGGCAAAGCCTCCCTCGGGCAGCGGCCAGCCGCTGACCCGGATGACGACGCCGTTGGGCCGGGTGCGCTCCAGCGTGTGCGGCTCGAAGCGCCGGGCCGCCGCGACCCGGTCGGCGACCATCGCCTCGATGTCGCCATGGCCGTATTCGCCATGGGCCGCATTGTGCCGGACGATCGTCTCGAAATGCGTGCCCGGCTCGGCCAGCGCCTGCGGCAGGCCGACCAGTTCCACCAGCCGGCTGTTGGCGAAGACCAGCTTCAGATCCGGCCCGAACAGGGTGATTCCCTGATCGAGCCGGTCGAGCCCGGCCATCAGCATGGCGAGTGTTCCCGCCTGCCCCCGCTCGGATGCCGCGACGCCCGCGCCCGTCTGTCTCTCTCCCAACGCCGCCGATGCCTCCCTGTCCGGCCACGCGGCAGCCTAGCAAGGCGCAACCGCCATTGCATCGCTTCTGGAAAAACTCTCGCAACAATTGCCTGCCAGCGTGACACAGTGCCCTCGGGAGCGGGCATCGAAACGTGGGCCGCACGGCACAGCAGCCGGTGCCCCGCGGACAGGTCGGCGGGCAGAGGCCGACGGGAGGATGAATTGTGACGTCAGGCGAACGCCTCCTGGAGGTCCGTGATGTCTCGCTGCGCTTCGGCGGCGTGCGCGCCCTGAGCAATGTCAGCTTTCACGTCGAGGCCGGCGAGCTGTTCTCGATCATCGGGCCGAACGGCGCCGGCAAGACCTCGATGCTCAACTGCATTTCCGGCCGCTACAAGCCGACCGAGGGCGACGTCCTCTACAAGGGCGGCTCGCTGCTGAAGCGCTCGATCAACGATCGCGCCCGCCTCGGCATCGGTCGCACCTTCCAGAACCTCGCGCTGTTCGGACATATGAGCGTCCTCGACAACATCCTCGTCGGCCGCCACCACCGTCTGAAGAACAACCTTTTCACCGGCATGGCCTACTGGGTCGGCGGTGCCCGCACCGAGGAACTGGCCGAGCGGCGGCGGGTCGAGGAGATCATCGACTTCCTCGAGATCCAGCATGTGCGCGGCGAGCCGGCTGGCACCCTCTCCTACGGGTTGCGCAAGCGGGTCGAGCTGGCCCGCGCCATGGCGATCGAGCCGGAGCTGATCCTGCTCGACGAGCCGATGGCCGGCATGAATCTGGAAGAGAAGGAAGACATCGCCCGCTACGTCGTCGCGCTGAACCAGGAATTCGGCATGACCATCGTGATGATCGAGCATGACATGGGTGTCGTCATGGACCTGTCGGACCGGGTGATCGTGCTCGATTTCGGCAAGGTGATCTCCGCCGGCACGCCCGACGCGGTGCTGGCCGACGAGCACGTCAAGCGCGCCTATCTCGGCGAGGACGACGAGACGCTGGACGCGCTGGCCGCCGAGACGGGAGAACCGGCATGACCGCCCCCCTCGCCGTCAGCGGATCGGAGCTGCCCTGGCCGGACGACACGCCGGAGGTGAAACAGGCCGCCGGTCTCGACACCCTGCCGAAGCTTCTCGCCCACAACGCCCTCCTGCACCCCAAGGCCATCGCCCAGCGCGAGAAGGAATTCGGCATCTGGGTGCCCTATGACTGGGAGAGCGTCGAGACGCATGTCGCGCGCATGGCCGTCGGCTTCGCCGGCCTCGGCCTCGGTCCCGGCGACATCGTCGCGCTGATCGGCGACAACCGGCCGGAATGGGTCTGGGGCGAGGTCGCCGCCCATGCCTGCCGGGCGATGAGCCTCGGCATCTATCGCGACGCGCTGGAAGAAGAGATCCGCTACCTCTTCGACTACGCCCAGCCGAAGATCGTCGTGGCCGAAGACGAGGAGCAGGTCGACAAGCTGCTCGCCCTCGGCGACGCCATCCCGAGCGTCGTCGCCATCGTCTACACCGACCCGCGCGGCATGCGGAAATACAACGATCCGCGGCTGATCCCGATCGAGACGCTGGAAGCGGCCGGCAAGGACGCGCTCGACCTCTCCCCCAATCTGTGGCGCGACATGGTCGGCGCGACGCGCGGCGAAGACGTCGCGATCCTGTGCACCACCTCCGGCACCACGGCCCATCCCAAGCTGGCCATGTGGACCGGTACCGCCTTCATCGGCCATGCGGCGAGCTATCTGCGGGCCGACCCGCGCGGACCCGACGACGAATATGTAGCAGTCCTGCCGCTCTCCTGGGTGATGGAGCAGATGTATTCCGTCGCCTGGAACTTCCTTGCCCGGATGAAGGTGAACTTCCCCGAGGAAGAGCAGACCACCATGGCCGACCTGCGCGAGATCGGGCCGACCTTCGTCCTGTTCTCGCCGCGCGTCTGGGAAACGGTCGCCGCCGACATCCGCGCCCGGATCATGGACAGCAAGCGCTGGAAGCGCGCGATCTACGACTGGGGCGTCGCCAAGGGCATGGCCGCGGTCGAGCATGGCGGCCATTCGGGCGCTGCGGACCTTCTCCTGTTCCGGCACCTGCGCGACCGGCTCGGCTTCACCAATCTGAAATCCGCGGCCACCGGCGGCGCCGCCATGGGGCCCGACACCTTCCGCTTCTTCCAGGCCATGGGCGTGCCGCTCAAGCAGCTCTACGGCCAGACCGAGGCGATGGGCGCCCATACCATCCACAAGGATGGCGAGGTCGACAACGAGACGGTGGGCTATCCGATGCCCGGCTGCGCGCTGAAGATCCGCGACCCCGATCCCGAGGGGCTCGGCGAGGTGCTGGTCAAGCATCCCAACATGATGAGCGGCTACTACCGCAACGAGGCCGATTCCGCGGCCAGCCTCGATGCCGAGGGCTGGTTCCAGACCGGCGACGCCGGCTACCTGACCGAGAAGCGCCACCTCGTCGTCATCGACCGGATCAAGGATCTGGCAACGACGGCGAAGGGCGTGCGCTTCTCGCCGCAATTCATCGAGAACAAGCTGAAATTCTCGACCTATGTCGCCGAAGCGGTGATCCTCGGCAACCGGCGGGACTATCTGACCGCGATGATCTGCATCCGCTTCCCGATCATCTCGAAATGGGCGGAGGAGCGGCGGATCTCCTTCACCACCTATTCAGACCTCGCCGCCCGGCGCGAGGTCTACGACCTCCTGCGCGCCGAGGTGGAGCGGGTCAATGCGACGCTGCCCGCCCAGCAGCGGATCGCGAGGTTCCTGCTTCTCTACAAGGAGCTCGACGCCGACGACGGCGAGCTGACCCGCACCAAGAAGGTCCGGCGCAGCGTGATTGCCGAGAAATACGAGGACATCATCGCCCGCCTCTACTCCGGCGCCGACCACGTCGACGTCGACACGGTGATCCACTTTCAGGACGGCTCGAAGCAGCGGATCGTCACCACGCTGCCGATCGAGACCCTGGTACCGGATGCGGGCCACAGGCAGGAGGCAGCCGAATGAACACCGAACTCCTTCTCCAGCTCGTCATCAACGGCGTCATTGTCGGCATGCTCTACGGCATCGTCGCGATGTGCTTCGTGCTGATCTACAAATCGACCCAGGTGGTGAATTTCGCGCAGGGCGAATTCGTCGTCCTCGGCGCCTGGGTGTGCCTTGCCCTCGTGGTCTCCCTCGGC
The DNA here is from genome assembly GCF_964217435.1 of Aurantimonas sp. Taxonomy (NCBI): domain Bacteria; kingdom Pseudomonadati; phylum Pseudomonadota; class Alphaproteobacteria; order Hyphomicrobiales; family Aurantimonadaceae; genus Aurantimonas; species Aurantimonas sp. Next base: position 120,433 of record NZ_CAXPJM010000002.1, read on the forward strand.
CTGCCCTTCTGGCTGGCCTTCGTCTTCTCCCTCGTCTTCATGACGCTGTTCGGCATTCTGGTGCAGGTGCTGCTGCTGCGCCCGCTCGTCGGCGAGCCTGTGATCTCGGTCATCATGGCGACGATCGGCCTGTCGATCTTCATGCGGGCGCTGATGAACTGGATCTTCGGCAACAACGCGGTGCGCTTCCCGCAGGTCTTCGACCGGAGCACCGTCTCCATCGGCGGCCTCAACGTCGAGACCGCCTATCTGATGAGCCTCGTCCTGTCGCTCATCGTCATGGTGATGTTCTTCTGGTTCTTCCGCTATTCGCGCTGGGGCCTCGCCATGCGCGCCACCGCCTACAACCAGCAGGTCGCCCAGTCGCTCGGCGTCAATGTCGGGCGCGTCTTCGCCATGGCCTGGGCGATCTCGGCGGTGGTGTCGGGGATCGCCGGCGTGGTCATCGGCCTCGTCAGCGCCGTGTCCAACTCGCTGGCGATCATCGGCATCAAGGTGTTTCCGGCGGTCATCGTCGGCGGCCTCGACTCCATCGTCGGGGCGATCGTCGGCGGCCTGACCATCGGGCTTCTGGAGAACCTCGCCGAATTCGTCGACGGCCAGTATCTGCAGGTCGGCAACATGTACCAGGTCGCGCCCTTCTACGTCCTGATCGTGATCCTGATGATCCGTCCCTACGGGCTGTTCGGCACGCCCGACATCGAGCGCATCTGATGGCCCACGTTCCCAATCCGCGCCCGGCGGGCGACTTCCGGACCAGCTACAAGGCAGACCAGTCGCTGTTCCGCACCCATTTCGAGCAATGGGCGGTGGTCACGCTGGTCGTGCTGGTGGCGCTGATGCCGCTGGTCTTCGGCGGCTATGTCCTGTCGCAGATGATCCTGATCGGCATCTACGGGATCGCCGCTTTGGGCCTCAACGTCCTCACCGGCATGACCGGGCAGATCTCGCTCGGTCATGGCGCGTTCTTCGGCTTCGGCGCCTTCGCCTCGGCCTGGATCGCGTCCAAGGGCATCCCCGTGCTCATCGCCATCCCGCTCGCCGGCCTGATGACGACGGCGGTCGGCATGATCTTCGGCATCCCGGCGGCGCGGCTGAAGGGCCTCTATCTGGCCATCGCCACTCTCGCCTCGCAGTTCATCCTGGAGGATTTCTTCGGCCGGGCGGCATGGTTCACGGGCGGCCCCTACGGCTCGCTGGCCGAGACCGCGACCCTGTTCGGCTTTCCGCTGAACACCGACGAGCGCTATTTCTACCTCGTCCTGTTCTGGGTGGTGATCTGCTTCCTGGCGGTGGCCAACCTCGCCCGCACCCGGGACGGCCGGGCGCTGGTGGCGGTGCGCGACCATTATCTCTCGGCCGAGATCATGGGCATCAACCTGACCCGCTACCGGATCATGTCCTTCGGCATCTCCAGCTTCTTCGCCGGCATCGGCGGCGCCCTCTACGGCCATTATCTCGGCTTCGTCTCCGGCGAGGGCTTCACCATTCTCCTGTCGATCGAGTTCCTGGCGATGATCATCATCGGCGGCCTCGGCTCGGTCTCGGGATCGCTGCTCGGCGCGGCCTTCATTCTGCTCCTGCCGCAGGTGATGGAGATCTTCGCCAACGGCCTCGCCGACGTGTTTCCCGCCATCGCCCAGGGCACCGCCTACATCAAGCAGATGTCGGTGGGTGCGGCGATCATCCTGTTCCTCGTGCTCGAGCCGGAAGGGCTTGTCCATCGCTGGCGGCTGATGCGGGCCAGCTGGAAGCTCTTCCCCTTCTCGCACTAGCCATCTTGCCCCGAACCCGGCGTCAGACCGGACGGGCACCCCGGGTCCGGCGGGCTTCGCGGCACCGCCGCCTTCGGATCGAACCAGTCCGCGAACGGGAGGAAGACATGACCAAACTGAAGATCCTGGCCGGCGCGGCGCTCGCCGCCGGCACCATGCTCGGCACCGCGCACGCGCAGGACAGCGTGCTCGTCGGCCATCTCGCCGACTATACCGGCCCGACCTCCTTCGTCGGCAAGCAGTATGCACCGGGCGTGACCGACGCCTTCAAGCAGATCAATGCCGATGGCGGCATCGACGGCACCATGGTCGAGCTCGACACGGTCGACTACGCCTACAAGGTCCCCGAGGCGATCTCGCTCTACAAGCGCTGGATCGGCAACGGCATGGTCGCGCTGCAGGGCTGGGGCACGGCCGACACCGAGGCGCTGATCACCTTCATCACCCGCGACGAGATCCCCAACATCTCCGGCTCCTATTCGGCCCACCTGACCGATCCGAGCGGCAAGAACCCCAACACCAAGCTGCCGGCGCCGTTCAACTTCTTCTACGGGCCGTCCTATTCCGACGCCTGCCGGGCGCTGGTGCAGTGGGCCTCAGAGGACGCCAAGGGCAAGGGCATCGACAACCCGACCTTCGTCCATACCGGAGACAACCATCCCTATCCGAACGCCCCCAAGGAGGCCTGCGCCGCCTATGCCGAGGAGCTCGGCATGACGGTCGCGCCGCCGGTGGTGGTGCCGCTGGCACCGGGCGACTTCAAGGCCCAGTGCCTGACCATCAAGGATACCGGCGCGCAATACGTCTACATGGGCAATCTCGGCGGTTCGGTCGTCTCGCTGATCAAGTCCTGCAACACGGTCGGCGTCGAGGCGACCTACATGGGCAACCCCTGGGCGGGCGACTACCAGACGGTGGAAGCGGCCGAGGCGCAGAACCTGATCTTCCCGACCTCGACGCCGTTCTACGGTGCCGACGTGCCGGGCATGGCGCTGGTCAAGACCATCCTCGAAAACGGCGGCGGGCAGGTCGGCGACCGGCCGACCCACCATTACCTGCGCGGCGTCTGCGCGGCCTACTACATGAAGGAAGCCATGGAGTGGGCGAAGGCCAATGGCGGCATCACCGGCAAGGGCATCCGTGACGGCATGTACCAGAAGAGCGAGTGGGTGCCCGAGGGGCTGGAAGGCGTCTGCCTGCCCTCGACCTGGACCCCCGAGGATCATCGCGGCCTGATGACCGTGGCGATCAATTCCGGCTCGATGACCGACGGCAAGGCGGAGATCGAGGAGATCGCCGAGATCGACCTGCCGCGCCGCGACGACTGGCTCGGCCAGTAAGCCCGACCGCATCGGCCGGGGCGCTCGATGTCCCGGCCGGCCGCATCCAGGGAAACGAAAAGGGTCGCCCCATGACCGTCGCAGAGCCACTTTCCGCCCCCGAGCCCCTGTCGGCGCCGGCCGAGGACATTCTCGCCCTCAACAATGTCGAGGTGGTCTTCAACGATGTCATCCTCGTCCTGCGCGGCATGTCGATGGCTGCCAAGCGCGGGCAGATCACGGCCCTGCTGGGCGCCAACGGCGCCGGCAAGTCGACGACGCTGAAGGCGATCGCCGGCCTGCTGCACACCGAGGACGGCGCCATCACCCGCGGCTCGGTCTCCTATGAGGGCCAGGACATCACCCGCATGTCGCCGGACCAGAAGGTCTGCAACGGCATCTTCCTGGTCATGGAAGGCCGCGGCATCGTCCAGGACATGACGATCACCGAGAACCTGCGGCTCGGCGCCTTCACCCGTCCGAAGGCCAATATCCGCGAGGAGATCGAACAGGTCTACGAGTTCTTCCCGCGGCTGCGCGAGCGCAGCGGCCTGGCCGGCTATCTGTCGGGCGGCGAACAGCAGATGCTGGCGATCGGCCGGGCGCTGATGGCCAAGCCCAAGCTGATCCTGATGGACGAGCCGTCCATGGGCCTGTCGCCGCTCCTGGTAAAGGAGGTGTTCGGCATCATCCGGCGGCTGAACCGCGAGCTCGGCATCTCGATCCTGCTGGTCGAGCAGAACGCCAACATGGCGCTGAAGGCGGCGGACTACGGCTACATCATGGAGAACGGCAAGATCGTCCTCGACGGCACCGGCGCCGAGCTCGCCGACAACGAGGACGTCAAGGAATTCTATCTCGGCGGCGGCGAGCGGCGCTCGTTCAAGAACGTCAAGAGCTTCCGCCGGCGCAAGAGATGGCTGTGACGGCGCCGCGCGCCCTGCCCCCGACCTGCACAGAACGATCCCGGAAGGCTCCGGCATGAGCGACTATTTCGACGACCGCGAGACCCGCGCCCCCGCCGCCCGCGAGGCCAACCTGTTTGAGCGGCTGCGCGTACAGTTGCGGCATGCGATCGCCACGTCGCCGCATTACGCCGGCAGCCTCGCCGACATCGACCCCGACACCATCGGCAACCGGGCAGCGCTGGCTGCGCTGCCGGTCCTCTACAAGTCCGACCTGATCGAGATGCAGGAGGCCCACTCACCCTTCGGCGGGCTGACGCCGCGCAGCGCCGGCGGCTTTCGCCGGCTGTTCCTGTCGCCCGGCCCGATCGTCGAGCCGGAGGCCGAACACGAGCACTGGCGCATGGCCCGGGCGCTTCATGCCGCCGGCTTTCGCCGCGGCGACATCGTCGCCAACTGCTTCGCCTACCATCTGACGCCGGCGGGCTTCATGTTCGACCACGCCGCCGCCGCGATCGGCTGTGCGGTGTTTCCGGGCGGCGTCGGCAATACCGAGACGCAGGTCGAGGCCTTCGCCCGGCTTGGGGTCCGCGGCTATATCGGCACGCCGGACTTTCTGAAGATCATCCTGGAAAAGGCCGATGCGGCCGGCGTGGCGCTGGGCTCGGTGACCAGGGCGCTGGTCAGTGGCGGACCGCTGTTTCCCAATCTGCGGCAATGGTACGCCGAGCGCGGCATCGCGGTGCGCCAGTGCTACGGCACCGCCGAACTCGGCCTGATCGCCTATGAGGCGGCCGGCCCCGGCGACGGCATGGTGATCGACGAGGACGCGCTGGTAGAGATCGTACGCCCCGGCACCGGCGATCCGGTTCCCGACGGCGAGGTCGGCGAGGTCGTGGTGACCACCTTCAACGCCGCCTACCCGCTGATCCGCTTTTCTACCGGCGACCTGTCGGCGGTGATGACCGGGCAAAGCCCCTGCGGGCGCACCAACCGCCGGCTGAAGGGCTGGATGGGCCGGGCCGACCAGACCACCAAGGTGCGCGGCATGTTCGTGCATCCGCGCCAGGTCGCCAACATCGTGCGGCGCTTCCCGCAGATCGCCCGGGCACGGCTGGAGGTCGGCGAGGATGGCGGCCGCGACACGCTGCTGCTGCATATCGAGAGCGCCGAGCGCGGCGCGGCCTTCGCCGAGACGGTGGCCGAGGCGATCCGTGCCGAATGCCGGGTGCGCGGCGAGGTCGCCTTTGCCGAGGACGGCGCCCTGCCCAATGACGGCAAGGTCATCGACGACAAGCGCGCCCTCGGCGTTTGAGTCGGGGGGCGTTGTCTAGAGGACGCCTACTGCGCTGCGGGGAACGCCGCGTCATAGGCGGCGACCGCCTTGTCGGCGCGTGTGCGCACCGTCGCCGCATCGTCGCCCGGCTTGTAGAGCGACGAGCCGAGCCCGAAATGCCGGACGCCGATGGCGCCATAGGCGGCAAAGTCCGCTTCCGAGACGCCGCCGACAGCACCGACCGCGAGGCCCTTGGGCAGCACGGCGCTGATCGCCTTGATGCCGTTCGGCCCGAGGACATTCGCCGGGAAGAATTTCAGCGCCGAGGCCCCTGCCGCCGCCGCTGCCAGCGCCTCGGTCGGGGTGAAGACGCCGGGCATGGTCACCATGCCGTGGACCGCCGCGCGATGCAGCACCGCCGGGTCGACATTCGGGCTGACCAGCAGCCGGCCGCCTGCCGCGTGCAGCCGGTCGGTGTCGTCCGGTGTCAGCACGGTGCCGGCGCCGATCAGCACGCCATCCGGCGCCATGCGGGCCGCGGCGGCGATCGAGGTGAAGGCGTCCGGCGAGTTCAGCGGAATCTCGATGGCCTCGAAGCCGGCCTCCAGCAGCGCGCCGACGACCGGCTCGCACTCGTCCGGCGTCAGGCCGCGCAGGATCGCGACGAGGTCGCGCTTCAGCGTCGGCCATGGAGCGGAGCGAAGGTCGGTCATGCGAGGATCTCCCTGGCGGCGGCGAAGAGGCCGCGGCGCACCGCCGCGTCCGCATCGGCGGCCACGGCTTCGATGCCCGCCAGTTCGCATGCCACCGTATAGATGTCGAGGAGCTGTCCCGAGGCGACCAGCGTGACCGCCGGCGTCGCGCCGAAGCGGCTGCGGGCGCCGGCGAATTCAAGGCCGAGAACGAGGCCGGAGAGTTGCGATCCGCCGTCGCCGCCCGCACCGACATCGAGGAGCCCGCCGGCCCGGATCGCGAACATGCGGTTGGTGGCTTCGGCGGGCGATTCCAGCCCGGCCCGGAAGCCGTCGGCAAAGCCGGCCCGATCGAAGGGCGCGGCCGGATCGGCCACCGAATGGCGCAGGATGGTGTGCTTGGCCACCGCGGCGAAGAGGTCGCCGGTGATGAAGGTGGCAAAGCCGGCGATGCGGCCCGCCTCCAGCGCGACCCATTTGGAATGGGTGCCCGGCATGCAGACGAGATCGCGGCCATCGCCGCCGCCCCGCTCGGGCAGGCCGAGGATCTGGGTCTCCTCGCCGCGCATGACATCGGGCGTCGACGCGTTGCGCTGCGCGACGCCCGGCAGGATGTAAACGGGACGCTCCAGCCCCGGCACGCGGCAGGCGCTCGCGGCGATGGAGGCGGCGGTCGCCGGGGTCTCGACATAGGGCGCCTCGACCCAGCCCTGGCGCGCACCGACCATGCCGCAGGCGATGACCGGCAGATCGGCGGCTGCACCGACGGTCGACAGATGCGCGTCGAGGATGGCGGCAAAGCCGTCCGGCCCGGCGGTGAGCATGCCCTCGCCGCTGCGGCGTTCGGCGAGGATCTCGCCGGCGGCGTCCAGCAGCCAGAGACGGAAGCTGGTGGTGCCCCAGTCGACGGCCGCGCAATAGGCGTTCATGCAGTGTCCCGGTTCGGTTGGTCGTGGAACGGCTCGACCGTCAGATGACGGCCCAGCATGAACGCGTCGGCGACATGGCGGAGCGGCGCGAGATCCACGTCGGACCCGCCGCTCGCCACCAGTTCGGCGAAGCGTGCATAGATGCCGTCATATTCGGCTTCGGCCTGATCGACCACCGATTCCCCGTCGATCCACAGGCGCGCGCCGCCCGACGACAGGAGAAGATCGCCGGCATCGGTGCCGACATGGATGTCCCAGGTCTGCGGCCCGGTCTGGCGCCAGTCGAATTCGGCAGTCATCGCCGCACCGGACGCGCCGGCAAAGCGCAGCGAGGCGGCGATGGGCGCGGCACGGTTCTCGGGGAAGGACAGTTCGCCGCCGGTCAGGAACATTGGCTCCGGCAGGATGTCCGTGACGATCGACAGGGCATTGATGCCCGGATCGAAGACGCCGAGCCCGCCCGGCTCCCAGATCCAGTCCTGGCCCGGATGCCAGTGGCGGACATCCTCCTTCCACTCCACCCGCACCGATCGCACCTGCCGTCCGGCAAGCCAGCGACGCGCGGGCGCGACGCCGGGGGCAAAGCGCGAATGCCAGGTGGCGAACAGGCTGACGCCTTGCGTCTCCGCCAGATCGGCGAGATGCACGACCTCGGACAGCGTGGCGCCGGGCGGCTTTTCCAGGAGCACGTGCTTGCCCCGGCGCAGCGCGTCAGCCGCCATGGCGTGACGCACCTGGGGCGGCACGCAGAGGGCGACCGCATCGATCTGCGGCATGGCGTCGAGCATCTCGGCGGGCGTCGCAAAGCGCGCGACCCCGTCGACAGACGCGCTGCGGCTCGCCGTCGCGACGAGCTCGAAGGCCGGGTTGCGGCGGATCGAGGGAATATGCTGGTCGCGGGCGATCTTGCCGACGCCGACGAGGCCGAGCCGGATCGGCGCGGTCATCGGGAGAGGCTCGCCGCAAGCCGACGATCGTCAGGCCGGGCCGCAGGCGGTTCTGGTTGGCGGCGCACCAGGCTCACCCCTTGTTCTTGTTGTAGACGTCGAAGATGACGGCGAGCAGCAGGACGAGGCCCTTGATGACCTGCTGGTAGTCGATGCCGATCCCCAGGATCGACATGCCGTTGTTCATCACGCCCATGATGAAGGCGCCGATCACCGCGCCGACGATGGTGCCGACGCCGCCAGACATGGAGGCGCCGCCGATGAAGACCGCGGCGATGACGTCGAGCTCGAAGCCGAGGCCGGCCTTGGGCGTCGCGGTGTTGAGGCGCGCGGCGAAGACGAGGCCGGCCAGCGCCGCCAGCATGCCCATATTGGCGAAGGTCAGGAAGGTCAGCCGCTCGGTCTTGATGCCGGAGAGCTTGGCCGCCTTCTCGTTGCCGCCCAGGGCATAGATGCGCCGGCCGACGGTCGTGCGCGAGGTGACGAAGGAATAGAGTGCGATCAGCAGCGCCATGACGATGAGGACGTTCGGGAAGCCCCGGAAGGTCGCGAGCATCCAGGCGAGATAGAGGATCGCGCCGACGACGATGACGATCCGCGCCGCGAAGAAGGCGAAGGGCTCGTCCTCGCCGCCATGGGCCTGGCTGCGCATGCGTGCACGCACCGCCAGGAACAGGATCAGCCCGGCCAGCGCCACGCCGAGAGCCAGCGACAAGAGGTTGATGTCCTCGCCGCCGAAGAGGTCCGGCAGGAAGCCCGAGGAGATCAACTGAAAGCCGCGCGGGAACGGCCCGACCGACTGGCCGGCCAGGAGCCAGAGCGTCAGACCCTTGAAGACCAGCATGCCGGCCAGCGTGACGATGAAGGAGGGAATGCGCCAATAGGCGATCCAGTAGCCCTGCATGGCGCCAATCACCGCGCCGACGAACAGGCAAATGACCCCGGCCAGGACATAGTTCATGTCCCAGTTGACGATCATCACGGCGGCCAGCGCGCCGACGAAGCCCAGCACCGAGCCGACCGACAGGTCGATGTTGCCCGACACGATCACCAGCAGCATGCCCAGGGCCATGATGATGATGTAGCTGTTCTGCAGGACGAGGTTGGTCAGGTTGATCGGCTTCAGGAGAATGCCGTCGGTCATGATCTGGAAGAAGGCCATGATGACGACGAGCGCGACGAGAATGCCGTATTCGCGCATGTGCCGCCGCACGAAGCCCCAGGACGCGCCGGGTGCGGCCCGGTCCTTTTCCAGATCGATCTGCTGCGTCGCCTGATCAGACATCGCTGTTTCCTCGGTTTCGGTGCCCGGCGCGGATGATCATCGCCATGATCTTCTCCTGCGTGGCTTCTGACGTGGGGAGTTCGCCGACGAAGCGGCCTTCGTTCATGACGTAGACGCGGTCGGTGATGCCGAGCAGCTCGGGCATTTCCGACGAGATCACGATGATCGCCTTCCCGCTGGCGGCGAGCTGGGCGATGATCGCGTAGATCTCATATTTGGCGCCGACATCGATGCCGCGCGTCGGCTCGTCGAGGATCAGCACCTCCGGACCGGCGAACAGCCATTTCGACAGCACCACCTTCTGCTGGTTGCCGCCGGACAGGTTGATGACCTCCTGGCCGATGCTCGAACTCTTGATGCGGACCCGGTCGCGATAGTCGCGCGCGACGGCCGTCTCCTTCTCGGAATCGAGCACGATGCCGTTGGCGACGCCCGGCAGATTGGCCAGCGGAATGTTGCGCCGGATCGTCTCCTCGAGGACGAGACCGTAGGTCTTGCGGTCCTCGGTGACGTAGCAGAGGCCGTTGTCGATCGCCCGCGAGATGGTCGAGACGTCGACCTTGCGGCCGTCGATCTTCACCTCGCCGGAAATGTTGACGCCATAGGCGCGGCCGAACAGGCTCATGGCGAGCTCGGTGCGCCCGGCCCCCATCAGCCCGGCAATGCCGACCACCTCGCCGCGCTTCACATGCAGGCTGACATCGTCGACCACCTTGCGATCGGAATGGATCGGGTGGTGCGCCGTCCAGTTCGACACCTCCAGCACCGTCTCGCCGATCTTCGGCTCGCGCGGCGGAAAGCGGTCGGTGAGGCTGCGGCCCACCATGTCGCGGATGATGTCGTTCTCGCTGATCGTGCCGGTGCCGCAGTCGAGCGTCGAGACGGCGCTGCCGTCGCGCAGGACCGTGATGGTGTCGGCGACCTTGGCGATCTCGTTCAGCTTGTGGGAGATCAGAATCGAGGAGATGCCGCGCGCCTTGAACTCCAGGAGCAGCTTCAGCAGCGCCTCGGAATCAGTCTCGTTGAGGCTCGAGGTCGGCTCGTCGAGGATCAGGAGCTTGACCTCCTTGGACAGCGCCTTGGCGATCTCCACCAGCTGCTGCTTGCCGAGGCCGATATCGGTGACCAGCGTCGTCGGCGATTCCTTCAGCCCGACCTTGGCGAGCAGCTCGCGGGTGCGCGAGAAGGTCTCGTTCCAGTCGATGATGCCGTTCGTCGCCCGCTCGTTGCCGAGGAAGATGTTCTCGGCGATCGACAGGAGCGGCACCAGCGCCAGCTCCTGGTGGATGATGATGATGCCGAGGCGTTCGGAATCGGAAATGCCGGAGAAGCGGCACTCCTCGCCCTGATAGGTGATGGCGCCGTCATAGGAGCCGTGCGGATAGACGCCGGACAGCACCTTCATCAGCGTCGACTTGCCGGCACCGTTCTCGCCGACAAGAGCGTGGATCTCCCCGGCCTCGACGCTCAGGCTGACATCGTCCAGCGCCTTCACACCCGGGAAGGTCTTGGTGATGTTGCGCATTTCCAGGATGGTCGTCATGGCGGCTCTTCCGGCAGATCGGCAGCCGCGGGCGGCGCCTCGATCCGAATGGATGGGTCACGGCGCTTCGGCCGTCCGTCTGGAAGCCGCGGCCGCTCTGGTGAACGGCCACGGCATGGCAAGGGCGGACGCCGGCAGGCGCCCGCCGGATCGCCCTACTTGATCTGGTCTTCGGTGTAGTAACCGCCGCCGACCAGGACCTCTTCCCAGTTCTCCTCGGTGACCAGCACCGGCTTGAGCAGGTAGGACGGCACCACCTTGACGCCGTTGTCGTAGGTCTTGGTGTCGTTGACCTCGGGCTCGTTGCCCTGCAGCACGGCCTCGACCATGTTCACGGTCACCTTGGCGAGCTCGCGGGTGTCCTTGAAGATGGTGGAATACTGCTCGCCGCGCAGGATCGCCTTGACCGAGGGGACCTCGGCGTCCTGACCGGAGACGATCGGCATCTTCTGGTCGCCCGAGCCGTAGCCGACGCCTTTCAGCGAGGAGATGATGCCGATGGACAGGCCGTCATAGGGCGACAGCACGCCATGCAGCTGCTGGTCGGTGTAATTGGCCGACAGGAGGTTATCCATGCGGGCCTGCGCCACCGCGCCGTCCCAGCGCAGCGTGCCGACCGTGTCCATGCCCATCTGGCCGGAGACGATCTTGACCTTGCCCTCGTCGATCAGCGGCTGCAGCACGCTCATGCCGCCGTCGTAGAAGAAGTAGGCGTTGTTGTCGTCCGGCGAGCCGCCGAACAGCTCGACGTTCCAGGCCTCGGCATCGGGGAAGCGCTGCTCCAGGCCGGCGACCAGGGACTCGGCCTGCTGCACGCCGACCTGATAATTGTCGAAGGTGGCGTAGTAGTCGACATTCTCGCTGTCGCGGATCAGGCGGTCATAGGCGATCACCGGAATGTCCATCGCCGCGGCATTGGCCAGCACGTTGGAGAGCGTCGTGCCGTCGATCGAGGCGATGACCAGCGCGTCGACGCCCTTGGTCACCATGTTCTCGATCTGGGCGAGCTGGTTGGGGATGTCGTCCTCGGCATATTGCAGGTCGGTGGCATAGCCGGCCGCTTCGAACTGCTTGACCATGTTGTCGCCGTCGGCGATCCAGCGGGCCGAGGATTTCGTCGGCATGGAGATGCCCACGGTGCCCTTGTCCTGCGCGCTCGCACCGAGCGGCACCGACAGCGCCATGACCGTCGCGGCAAGCCCCGCGATCAGCGTCTTCGTCACGTTCATGATTGTCCTCCCTGGACCTTGGTTCGGCGCATGACGCGCCCTCTGCAATGCTCCCGTCACGGCGCAGACCTTGCGCCGTGATCCCGTTCGCGGATGCCGGCATCGGTATCGCCGGCCTCGCCCGCATCTTCGCCCCGGCTGCCGTCATCGGCGTAGAGGGCGAGGATGACGTCGTTGAAGGCACTCTCGATGAGCCTTCGCATGAACAGTTCCGCCGCCTCCCGGTCGCCGGCGAGGATGGCGTCCATCACCCGGCCATGCTGGCGCAGCGTCTCCTCCTGCGGGTTCTGCCGCCAGGACAGGGAGAAGGAGATCGACAGGCTGCGCTCGATCATCGCGCCCAGCGACACCAGCATGGGGTTTCCGGTCGCCTCGAGGATGACCCGGTGAAAGGCGAGATCGGCGGCGATCAGCTCCGGCGAGCCGCGCGGGTTCTCGCGCATGCCGGCCATTGCCGCCTGGAGCCGCGCCGCCTGGTCCGGCGAGATCCGGTCGCAGGCGAGCCGTGCCGCCTGGGGCTCGTTGATCAGCCGCATCTCGTAGAGCGACTCGATGAAGGGGCGCCGGATCGCGGCGGTCAGGTGCCAGCCCATCACGTCCGGGTCGAGCATGTTCCACTCGATCCGCTCGCGCACCCGCGTGCCGACCTTCGGACCGACGCTGACCAGCCCCTTGGCGACCAGATGGCGGACGGCCTCGCGCACCACGGTCCGCGAGACTCCGTATTGCGTCTGCAACTCCTTTTCGGTGGGCAGTGCCTCGCCGCAGGCCAGCCGGCCGGACGCGATCCGGCGGCCGAAAGTGGCCGCCAGGCTCATGGTGCGGCTGGCCCGCTCTCCATGCATCGTCCGCGCATTCGCCTGAAGCACCTTGCCGAGCCTCCCCTCTCTGCAATGGTCGGATGATTGCGTGAAGTACCGTCCGGAGGCAACCGCAAATTGCTTCGACTATGGTCTATAGTCGTACCTTACCTCGCGGATCGGCGAGCCGTGTCGGTCGACGATGCCGACGGGGCGCCCCCGCTGCCGGCGCGGCCAGACCGGCCCATCCCGTCGCCGGATCAACGTATACATTGCAACCGCCGGGTGGATATGGCATCCCGGCGGGAACGCGATGGCGGCGAAGCCGCGGGGACCGGCTCGGCGGGACGGTGCGAACGGCCATCGGCGCGACTTCTGGGGGGATGTCATGAACAAAATCGATCTCGAAGGCCGCATCGCGATCATCACCGGCGGGGCGCGCGGCATCGGCTATGCCACGGCCGAGCGCATCATCGAGAGCGGTGGATCCGTCGTCCTCTGGGACATCGACGGCGCGGCGGTCGACAAGGCGGTCGCGGATCTGGGCGCGCGCGCCAGCGGCACGGCCGTCGAACTGACCGACGAGGCGGCCGTCGCCGCTGCCACGCGGCAGGCGATGGACGCCGCCGGCAAGATCGACATCCTGGTCAACAATGCCGGCATCACCGGCGGCAACGGCAAGACCTGGGACTTGGCGCCGGACGTCTGGCGCAAGACCATCGAGGTCAATCTGATCGCGCCGTACATTACCAGCCGGGCGATCGTGCCGCTGATGATGGACGCCGGCTACGGCCGGATCATCAATGTCGCCTCTATCGCCGGCAAGGAAGGCAATCCCAATGCCTCGCATTATTCCGCATCCAAGGCCGGCCTGATCGGGCTGACCAAGTCACTAGGCAAGGAGCTCGCCGGCACCGGCGTCCTCGTCAACTGCATCACCCCGGCCGCCGCGCGCACCTCGATCTTCGACCAGATGAGCCAGGAGCATATCGACTTCATGCTTTCGAAGATCCCGCTGCAGCGCTTTCTGGAGCCGGCCGAGGTCGCCGCGATGATCGCCTGGCTTGCTTCGGAAGACTGTTCCTTCACCACCGGTGCGGTGTTCGACATTTCCGGCGGCCGCGCCGTCTACTGATCCCTCCCCAACCCATCGACACAATGCGAAAGGACGCCATGAAACTCGTTCGCTACGGCCCTGCGGGCCAGGAAAAACCCGGCATGATCGACGTCGACGGCCAGCTGCGCGATCTCTCCGGCCAGGTCGCCGACATCTCCGGCGATATCCTGTCCGACGCCGGCATCGCCAGGCTCGCCGCGCTCGATCCGGCCTCACTGCCGGCGGTCGACGGTTCGCCGCGCTTCGGCCCCTGCGTCGGACAGACCAGCAAGATCCTGTGCATCGGACTGAACTATTCCGACCATGCCGCCGAGACCGGCGCCGAGCCGCCAACGGAGCCGATCGTCTTCGCCAAGGCGCTCAACGCGCTGTGCGGCCCGAATGACGACGTCGAGATGCCGCGCAACTCCGAGGCCCTAGACTGGGAGGTCGAGCTGGCCGTCGTCATCGGCACCAAGGCGAAATACGTCTCGGAAGCCGACGCGATGAACCATGTCGCCGGCTTCGCCGTGATGAACGACGTTTCCGAGCGCGACTTCCAGACCAAGCGCCAGGGCCAGTGGACCAAGGGCAAGAGCCACGACACCTTCGGCCCGCTCGGCCCCTGGCTGGTGACGCGCGACGCGGTCGCCGACCCGCACAACCTCTCCATGTGGCTCGACGTCAATGGCGAGCGCCGCCAGACCGGCAACACCAACACGCTGATCTTCAACGTGCCGCATGTGGTGTCGTACCTGTCGCAGTTCATGACGCTGATGCCGGGCGACGTCATCTCCACCGGCACGCCTCCGGGCGTCGCCATGGGCATGAAGCCGCCGCAGTATCTGAAGGTCGGGGACATCATGACCCTCGGCATCGAGGGTCTGGGCGAGCAGAAGCAGACCGTCATCGCCGCCTGAGCGGCCATGCACTGACATCGAAAGGCCTCCGTCGCGATTCGCGGCGGAGGCCTTTTGCATTCGGGCTGTAAAACGCCGCCGGCAACTGCGTCTTGCGCACCGCTGGCGCCTACAACGCCAGCCCCGCCGGGCGCTCGGCACCACGGCCCCTTAACGTTGGGGAATACGTGCGTTTCGACGCGAAAACCGGACACGTCTTTCTTGCGACCGATGGTCTATCGAAAGTACTCTTCGCTGCGTATTGGGCCTGACCCGGCCAGCAAACACCGGAGTCAGATGACGATCGTTCGCGCCCCTGCGGCACGAGAGCGGCAAGCGAGTGCCGGCGGCGTCCCTAGCCAACGCAACGAATGCAGTCACGAAATCCGCAACAATGGAAGGACCACCATGCGCGAGAGCACTGAATTCAAGAACCAGCGGGATGGCATGCGGGCAGCGTACCGCACGACGGGCAATGAGGAAGGCGCTGTCGCTCTATACGCCAGCTTCGAACGAGACGGTCGTGTGACCCGTCGTAGCGACGTTCGGGGTACTACCCCCGAACAGTATGCGCGCGCGCTACTGCATGACGGCCAGCGCAAGGGTTGGCTTTGACTGCGCGATTACAGGACAAGCACCATGCCCAAACGCCAGAACGCCTCAGGACGCTCCTCGTACAAGCACTTACGGTTCACCGCAAAGGTGCCAACCAACCCGCGCCGGCCCAATACCCACGGCGGTCGCGTGTTCGAGCTGATCCTCCGCAATCCCGGCATCGGATATTATGATCTGAAGCACAAAGCCATTGCCGTGGAGCAGGCCCTCGGCATACCGCAAGGCCGCATGTCTGGCCTCAGCAACCATCTCGCGTGGGACCTAAATCGCGGGCACATCGAGGGCGAAGGCTAAGGCCTTCGCCACCCGCGACCGACCTGAACACAGCCCACCGGCATGTGAACCGCGCTCGCCTCACGTGCCGCCTGCCTTCGATTGGCCAGAGACTAGACGAGCTGGATCGTCCAGGCGACGATCTCGGCCGAGACCTGTTCGAACGCCTTGTCCAGCGCTGCGACGAAGGCCGGGTTGCCGGCGCCGTTGACGGGGGCCTGGGCACTGAAGATGCGGGTGCGCACGACGGTGCCGTTGCGATCGTTCAGCACCTTCACCGAGATCTGCACCTCGGCGGTCGGCGCCCCGGTTACGTCCACCTCGAAGCGGCGGATCTCCATCACCAGCTGGTAGTCGATCGCCAGCCCCTGCCCCGGCACGCCGATGGCGCCGATCGAACCGGTGTTCTCGAAGGCCTGCAGCAGGCGCAGCTGGACGAGCCGCGGCAGGCGGTCGCTCCACTGGCTGTCGCCGAGGAACTGGATCGAGTTGGGCGACGGCTTGACGATGATCCGCTTGCTGTCGATCGTCTCAAGCGCCGTCGGCTCCGGAATGAGGAGCTGGCGCCGGGACTTGCCCTCGCGCACCTCGCTGAACGGCGGCGGCGAGATCTCGTAGGTGTCGGGCGGGGTCGACGCGCAGGCCGAAAGTCCGAGCGCCAGAAGCGCGACAAAGCTCGATTTCAGTGCTGCGCGCATAAAATTGGTACACCTTGACCCGGTCGCCGACAGCCCCGGTTGCTTGCATCCGCAACCCGGCCTGTCAACGAAAGCTTTCGTTTACCCACAGCCGCTAGCGGCGGGTGCGGCCGTCATACTGCTTCACATCCTCGCCGCCGTAGATCAGCCGGCTCGGATTTGTGGTGAAGTCCTCGACGGCACTGTCGATGCGATCGACCGTGCGATTGACGTTGCTGATCAGCCCGCGCACCTCGCGCAGGCCCTCGCCGGAGAAGCGCTGGAGATTGGCCGAGATCGGCGTCACCTGAGTCTGGATCGAATCCGCCGCCCCGCGCACCGAGCGCAGTGCCCGGGCCAGATCGACGCCCAGGCTCGTGCCGTCGCCGGCGCCCGCCAGCACCCGGTTGACCGAGTTCACGACGCTGTCGATGCGGCCCGACGCGGCCGAAAGCTGCTCGCTGGTCGTCTTGGCATTGGTGATGATCGCGTCGATGTCCTCGCGCCGGGCGCCGACATCATTGGCGACCTTGGCGATGGAATCGGCTGCGGCGGCGACGTTGCCGGTAGCGGCGGAGACGTTCTCGACCGCCGTGTTGACCTTGCCCGGATCGATCGAGGCGAGCAGCGTGTCGAACTGCGTCCGCGTCTCGGTGAAGCCGGTCAGCGTCGTGTCGAGGGTCTGCACCGTGCGGTCGACGCCGTCGATGATCGACTGGATCTGCTCGGTCTTGCCGCTGACGGCGCCGGTCACGCGCTGGACGTCGCCGATGGCCTGGTTGACCGTGGCGGAATCGACCGAACCGATGAGCGCGTTCGCCGAGGCGACCGCCTCGTTGAAGCCTGTGCTCGCCTGGGTGATGTTGTCGGTGATCGGGCCGAGGCTCGCCAGGAGCTTGTCCACGTCTTCGCTGCGCTCGACGATGGTGGTGGTGATCCGGTTGACGTTCTGCGCGGCGTTGGACGCGCCGGCAATCGCCGAATTGATCGCTTCCTTCTGGGCGCCGATGGTCTCGGCCAGCGACGAGACGTTCTCGGCCGCCGAGGAAATGCCCTCGATGGTCTTCGACACCTGCGCCGGGTCGATCGCCGCGACGACCGTGTTGGCCGATTGCAGCGTCGTGTCGAGCCGGTCCGCCACCGCCGTCGCCTTCTCGGCCAGCGGACCGAGATTGCTGACGAAGCTGTCGATGCCGGTGGTGTTGCGGCGGATCACGTTGCCGACCTCGCCTACGCTGTCGGCCGCCGTCTGCACCGAGGCGAAGATGCTGTCGAGATTGTCCGACTGGGCACGCAGCGTGTCGGAGACGGCGGCGACATTGTCGACCACTGTGCTGACCGACGTCGGGTCGACCGCGTCGAGAATGTTCTTGGCCTGCTGGATGGCGCCCGGCAGCTCTTCAGCCACCGTGTTCGCCGAACTCGACAACTGGCTGAGACTGGTGAGGAAATTGTCGATGTCTTCGGAGTTCTCCGCAAGGCTCGCCGTGAAGGTCTCGATGTTGCGCGAGGTCTGGGCGACGTTCTCGACGGTCGTCTCGACCGACGGCCCGACGGTGCCCACGAGGCTCTCGAACTGGCCGAGAATGCTGTTGGCGCGGTCGGCGATGTCGCGCGCCGTCGCCAGGATGTCGGTCACGTCGGACGGATTGGCCTTGATGACGGGCACGGTCCCCTGCTCGGCGGCTTCGCCGATGATGTCGGCCTCGTCGGCCTGGCCGCCCTTCAGCTCGACGAAGGCGGCGCCGGTGAGGCCCTGGAAGCCGATATTGGCCTGTGTCGATGCCTTGATCGGCAGGTCGGGATCGACCTCGGTGGTCGCGATGACGACTTCGGGATTGTTGGAATCCAGCCGCAGCGCCTTCACCGAGCCGACCGGCAGGCCGTTGAACAGCACCTGGCTGCCCTGCTGCAGGCCGGTGACCGAGCCCTCGATGCGCACCAAAAGCCGCACGCGTTCGCTGCCGCTGGTGGCGAAGATCGCCCAGTAGACGAAGCCGAAGGACAGGGCGATGACCAGCATCGTGAACAGCCCCACCCGGACGTAATTGGCTTTGGTTTCCATCAGGCGGCTCCCACGGGGGCATTGGCGGTTTGGGTCGGCTGGACGATCGTGCGGGCGCGCTTGCCCCGGAAATACGAATGCACCCAGGGATGGTCGAATTCCAGCATCATCGACAGCGGCCCCTCGACCAGCACCTTGCGTTCGCCGAGAACCGCGATCCGGTCGCAGGCCTGGAACAGGCTGTCGAGGTCGTGGGTCACCATGTAGACGGTGAGGCCCAGCGTATCGCGCAGGGTCATGATCAGCTGGTCGAAATCGGCGGCGCCGATCGGGTCGAGACCGGAGGTCGGCTCGTCGAGAAAGACGATGTCGGGGTCGAGCGCCAGGGCGCGGGCCAGCGCCGCACGCTTGATCATGCCGCCCGACAATTCGGACGGGAACTTGTCGGCGGCGTCCGGCGCAAGGCCGACGAGGTCGATCTTCAGCCGCGCCAGCTCTTCCATCAGGCCGGGCGACAGGTCGAGATATTCGCGCATCGGGACCTGGATGTTCTCCAGCACAGTCAGCGACGAGAACAGCGCGCCGTGCTGGAACAGGACGCCCCAACGACGCTCCACGGCCAGCCGCTCGGCATCATCGGCCCGCTCGTAGTCGGTGCCGAGAATCTCGATCGTGCCGGCCTGCTTGGGATTCAGCCCCAGGATGGTGCGCAGCAGGACCGACTTGCCGGCGCCCGACGGCCCGACGAAGCCGAGGATCTCGCCGCGCCGCACGTCGAGGTCGAGATTGTCGAGAATGGTCTTCTCGCCGAAACTCACGGTCACGCCGGTCGCGCGGATGATGACGTCGTCATCGTCCGGCGTGGCGCGGCCGTTGGGCGAAGGCCTATCAGAGTCCGATGGATGCATAGAAAATCGCGAACAGGCCATCCATCAGGATGACGAGGAAAATGGATTTGACGACGGATGCGGTGACGCGCAGGCCGAGGCTTTCGGCGCTGCCGCCGACCTTCATGCCCTCGGCCGAGGCGATCAGGCCGATCATCACCGCCATGAACGGCGCCTTGATGACGCCGGAGAACACGGTGAACATGTCGACGGAGTACTGCACGCCCTGGCCGAAGCTGGCGAAGCTGATCCCCGAATACATGTTCAGCGTCAGCATCGCGCCGAGCAGGCCCGCCAGATTGGCGATGAAGGCCAGAAGCGGCAGCACGATGACCAGCGCCACGAGGCGCGGAAACACCAGGACGCCGATCGGGTTCAGGCCGATGACGTGCAGCGCGTCGATCTCCTCGCGCATCTTCATCGAGCCGATCTCGGCGGTGATCGCGCTACCGGACCGGCCGGCGATCATGATCGCGGTCAGGAGCACGCCGATCTCGCGCAGGATGAGGATCGCGGCGAGATTGACGGCGTAGAGCTCGCCGCCGAAGCGGCGCAGCTGGAAGGCGCCCTGCTGGGCGATGATGGCGCCGATGAGGAAGCTCATCAGGAAGATGATCGGCACCGCGCGCAGGCCCATCTGCTCGACCTGCGCGAAGATCGCGGCGGGGCGGATCTGGGTCTTGCCGGTCAGGCGCTGCACGCCGCCGACCATCGCGCCGCCGATGATGTTGAGGGCGACGACCATCTCGTCCTTCACCGCGACCGATCCCCGGCCCGTGGCCGCGACGAGGTCGACGATGCGGTTGGTCTTCCGCTTTTCCGGCTGCGGCCGTTCCCGGTCGAGCGCCTTGCGCACGACGTCGAAGAGCGGCTGGTCGCGATCGCTGACCGCCTCCAGCCGGACGTCGCGGCCATTCGCTTCGAGGTCGCGGACGAGCTTTTCCAGAAGCAGTGCACCGGCCGTATCGATCCGCGCGACGTCGCCGCAATCGACGACGACCTGCCGGCCGAGATCGGCCGCGCCGGCCTCGGCGACGGTGTCCTCGACCGAGCCGACGGTGCGCGCCAGCCAGTCGCCCGACGCCCGCAGCACAAGCCCGCCGTCACGCTTCTCGCCTTCGAGAGCAGGCGCCACCGTGGAACGGCGGCCTCCGGCCGGACCGGAGGATGGGGCTACGGAGCCATCAAGCATCGATATGCGACTTCACTCCCTTGGAAGAACCTGCTCGAGAACCATGTCAGCGCCACAGGCGGGCACCACGCTTGACGCGGTGCCGATTCGCGGCGACGCAGAGCCGGGGCCTATCTGGCACCACCTTTAGGCGTCCAGTCACGTCTTGTCATGGAATGACCGCCGCAGCGGCGGCCGTTGAGGATGTTTTCACCATGCCGCGTCGTCTTTCAGTCACAGTCGAGCATTTCCCGCTGGCGCAGGAGTTCCGGATCGCCCGCGGCGCCAAGACCGAGGCGGTGGTCGTGACGACCCAGATCGGCGACGAGTTCGGCGAGGGCCGCGGCGAATGTGTGCCCTATGCGCGCTATGGCGAGAGCATCGACAGTGTCCGCGAACAGATCGAGGAGGTGCGCGCGGCGATCGAGGCCGGCGCGTCGCGCGAACGGATCGGCGAGCTGCTCCCGGCGGGTGCCGCCCGCAACGCGGTCGACTGCGCCCTGTGGGACCTGGAAGCCAAGTCGAACAGCCGCAGAGCCGCATCGATCATCTGCGGCAGCGCCCCGCGCCCGGTGGAAACGGCCTATACGATCGGGCTCGGCGATGCCGACAGCATGGGGGCCGCCGCCCGCGTCGCCAACCGCTCGCTGTTGAAGGTCAAGGTCGGCACGGACAACGATGTCGGCCGCATCCGGGCCGTTCATGCCGCCTCGCGGCACTCGAAACTGATCCTCGACGCCAATGAAGGCTGGAGCGCCGACAATATCCGCGAGCACATGCTGGCGGCGGCCGCGGCCAACGCCGTCCTCGTCGAGCAGCCGCTGCCTGCCGGTAACGACGCCATCCTCGCCGACATTCCGCATCCGGTGCCGATCTGCGCCGATGAATCGGTGCACACGGCGGACGATCTCGACAAGCTGGTCGGGCGCTATGACTTCGTGAACGTCAAGCTCGACAAGACCGGCGGCCTGACTGAAGGCCTGCGGCTGGTTGAGCGCGCCCACGAGATGGGCTTCGGCGTGATGATCGGCTGCATGGTCGGCACCTCGCTGGCGATGGCGCCGGCGGTGCTGCTCGCGCAGGTGGCCGAGTTCGTCGATCTCGACGGGCCCCTGCTCCTGGCCAAGGACCGCAGCGGCGGCCTCGTCTATACGGATGCAACCGTCTCGCCGCCGAGCCCGAAGCTCTGGGGCTAGGCGATTTGTCTCTGCCGAGGATGCAACGCATTTGGCGCTTGCGTCGAAGCGGTCAGCCGGCGAGCTGCAGTTCCGGCTGCACCTGCAGGGCCTCGGTCGCCGACAGGAAGATGTCGGCGCAGGCTTCCCAGCTATAGGCGAGCGAGCGCTCCAGCGCGTCGGCCCGCTCCAGCGTCAGCGCGGCAAGGCACGCCTCGCGCAGATCTGAGGAGATGCAGCCGGCCTTCGTGTCGCCGACGACATCCAGCGGTCCGGGCTCCGGATAGGCCGCCACCGGTACGCCGCAGGCCAGTGCCTCGATCAGCACGATGCCGAAGGTGTCGGTGAGCGAAGGAAACACGAAGACGTCGGCAGCGGCGTAATAGCTGCTGAGTGCCTCCCCGGTCTGGCTGCCGGCAAAATGCACGCCCGGATAGCGCCGGCGCAGTTCGGGCAGCATCGGCCCGTCGCCGACGACGACCTTGGAGCCCGGCAGGTCGAGATCGAGAAAGGTCTCGATGTTCTTTTCCGGCGCGACCCGCGAGACGGTCAGGAAGACCGGTCCCGGCAGTCCGAGATCGACCTTCGGCTGCGGCCGGAACAGGCTGCGGTCGACGCCGCGGGTCCAGGTCACGAGATTGGCGAAGCCGAGCCCCGCCAGCGTCTGGCGCATCGATTCGGTCGGCACCAGGCAGGCGGTGGCCGGCGCATGGAAACGCCGCAGCAGCGCATAGGTCAGGTTCTCCGGGATCGGCGCCCGCTTGCTGAGATATTCGGGAAACCGCGTGTGGAAGCTGGTGGTGAAGGGACGGCCGGCCCGCAGCGCCGCCCGGCGCGCCGCATAGCCGATCGGGCCTTCGGTGGCGATGTGGATGACGTCCGGCTGATAGTCGCGGATGATGCGGCCGAGCGCGTCGGCCGACGCCAGCGCCAGCCGGATTTCCGGATAGGTCGGACAGGCGACGGTGCGAAAGTCGGTGGGGCCGACGATGCGCACGTCCCTGCCCCGGCCGCGAAGCTGCTGGGCAAGGCTCGACAGCGTGCGCACCACGCCGTTGACCTGCGGCTCCCAGGCGTCGGTGGCGATCAGGATGCGGGTCATGTCAGGCCGCCTCGACGCGCGCCGCGTCTGGTTCTGCCGTCTCGCGCTCGGAGGCCGTCTCGGGCGCCGCTGAGCGCTCGCCGACCAGATGCGCCCAGTGGATGAGCTCGAAGGAGCCGTCATGGCGCTCGGCTACGGCGGTGCAGCTTTCGACCCAGTCGCCGGTGTTCACATATTCGACCGCGCCGTGGCGGGTCATCTGGGCATGGTGGATATGGCCGCAGATGACGCCGTCGCAGCCGTGGCGCGCCGCCTCGTCGGCAAGCGCGGTTTCGAAGGCGCCGATGAAATTGACGGCGTTCTTGACCTTCAGCTTGGCCCATTGCGAGATCGACCAATAGGGAAAGCCGAGCCGGCGGCGGACATAGTTGAAGACGACATTGATCGAGATCGCCATGTCGTAGGCCCAGTCGCCGAGATAGGCGAGCAGCCGGGCGTTGCGGACCACCACATCGAATTCGTCGCCATGCATCACCAGGAAGCGGCGGCCGTCGGCGGTGGTGTGAATGTCGGTGCGCTTGACCTCGACACCGCCGAAATGATGGCCGGGAAAATCGCGCAGGAACTCGTCGTGATTGCCGGGCACATAGACGATACGGGCGCCCTTGCGCGCCTTGCGCAGCAGCTTCTGCACCACGTCGTTATGGGCCTGCGGCCAGTGCCAGGAGCGTTTCAGCCGCCAGCCGTCGATGATGTCGCCGACGAGATAGATCGTCTCGGCATCGTGCAGACGCAGGAAGTCGACCAGCATCTCGGCCTGGGCCGCCTTGGAGCCCAGATGCACGTCGGACAGGAACAATGTCCGGAAATGCCGCGCCGTCGTCAGCTTGTGCATGGTCGCCATCCCGTGCCTTGCCCCGGTTAAAGCCTTTGCGTTGCTCGGGAAATGCACGATTCTGATTGCAGTCGTGTGACGCTCCGGCAGCTCGCTTCCGGCGGTGGACGAGCGGCGTGGTCCGGTTGCCTGCCGGGATCGATACGTTAGAAGAAGCGCGACACGTCGCCGCCGCCATCATCGCGCTGCGACGCCGGGATGGAGGAGCAGGAATGTCCGAACAGGAAACCGCCAAGGATCGGCCGAACATGGGCGATCTCGACGAACAGGCCCTCTTCTATCACCGCTATCCCAAGCCCGGAAAACTGGCGATCCAGGCGACCAAGACCCTGGGCAACCAGCGCGATCTGGCGCTGGCCTATTCGCCGGGCGTCGCCGCGCCGTGCCTTGCCATCGAGGCCGATCCGTCGCTGGCCGCGATCTATACCAGCCGCGCCAATCTCGTCGGCGTGGTCTCCAACGGCACCGCCGTCCTCGGTCTCGGCGACATCGGTCCCCTCGCCTCCAAGCCTGTGATGGAAGGCAAGGCGGTCCTGTTCAAGAAATTCGCCGACATCGACGTCTTCGACATCGAGATCGACGCCCACGAGATCGACCATATCTGCGACGTCGTCGCGGCGATGGAGCCGACCTTCGGCGGCATCAACCTCGAGGACATCAAGGCGCCGGAATGTTTCGAGGTCGAGTCGCGGCTGCGCGAGCGCATGGCGATCCCGGTCTTCCACGACGACCAGCACGGCACCGCGATCATCGTCGCGGCGGCGATCCGCAACGGCTTGATGCTGGCCGGCAAGTCGCTGGAGAACGCCAAGATCGTCACCTCCGGCGCGGGTGCGGCGGCGATCGCCTGCCTCAATCTCCTGGTCGAGCTCGGCGCCAAGCGCGAGAACATCACCTGCACCGACATCGAGGGCGTGGTCTATGAAGGCCGCGAGAAGCGGATGGACCGCTGGATGGCGGTCTATGCGAAGAAGACCGACAAGCGGACCCTCGCCGAGGTCATCGACGGGGCCGACGTCTTCTTGGGCCTGTCGGCCGGCGGTGTCCTGAAGCCCGAGCTCCTGGAAAAGATGGCCGCCAAGCCGATGATCATGGCGCTGGCCAATCCGAAGCCGGAGATCATGCCGGACCTCGCCAAGCAGGTGCGGCCCGACGCGATGATCTGCACCGGGCGGTCGGACTTCCCGAACCAGGTCAACAACGTCCTGTGCTTCCCCTACATCTTCCGCGGCGCGCTGGACTGCGGTGCCACCGGCATCACCGAGGGCATGAAGACCGCAGCGGTCGACGCCATCGCGGCGCTGGCCCGCGAGGAGGTTTCCGAGGTCGCGGCCAAGGCCTATGGCTCGGACACGCCGGTCTTCGGGCCGGATTATCTGATCCCCGCCCCCTTCGATCCGCGGCTGATCCTGAAAATCGCCCCGGCGGTTGCCAGGGCCGCCGAGGCCGACGGCGTCGCGGCGCGCCCGATCGAGGACATGCCGGCCTATCTCGACCGGCTGAACCGCTTCGTCTTCCGCTCCGGCCTGATCATGAAGCCGATCTTCCGCATCGCGACGGATTCCGGCAAGCGGGTGATCTTCTCCGACGGCGAGGACGAGCGGGTGCTGCGCGCCGCCCAGGTGCTTCTGGAAGAGAAGATCTGCGCGCCGATCCTGATCGGCCGTCCCGGCGTCATCGCCGCC
Source organism: Aurantimonas sp. (assembly GCF_964217435.1). Lineage (NCBI taxonomy): Bacteria > Pseudomonadati > Pseudomonadota > Alphaproteobacteria > Hyphomicrobiales > Aurantimonadaceae > Aurantimonas > Aurantimonas sp. The sequence continues at coordinate 145,553 of NZ_CAXPJM010000002.1, forward strand.
CGGCTCGAGCGCTACGGCCTGCGCATCCGGCCGAACGAGGATTTCGAGGTCATCAACCCCGAGGACGATCCGCGCTACCGCGACTATGTCGACCATTATTTCTCGAAGGTCGGCCGCAAGGGCGTCAATCCGGACACCGCCCGCACGATCGTGCGCACCAACACCACGGTGATCGGCGCCGTCGCAGTGTCGCGCGGCGAGGCCGACGCGCTGGTCTGCGGGCTGGAGGGGCGTTTCCCGCACCATGTCCGCGACATCAGCCAGGTCGTCGGCGTGCGTGACGAGGCGCACAAATTTGCCGCCATGAGTCTCCTGATTTCGCAGGAGGACACCAAGTTCTTCCTCGACACCTATGTCCAGCGCGATCCGTCGGCGGAAGATCTGGTGGAGATGACGCTTCTGGCGGCGGCCGAGATGCGCCGCTTCGGCATCGAGCCGAAGGTCGCCCTCGTCTCGCATTCCAATTTCGGCTCCGACGACACCAGCGCGACCCGCAAGATGCGCGACGCCGTGAAGATGCTGAAGGCGCGGGCACCGGAACTGGAAGTCGACGGCGAAATGCATGGCGATTCGGCGCTGAACACGACGATGCGCGAGCGCACCATGCCGCAGTCGACGCTGAAGGGCGAAGCCAACCTGCTGGTCTTCCCGAATATCGACGCCGCCAACATCACGCTGAACGTGGTCAAGGAAATGACCGGCGCCCTGCATGTCGGGCCGATCCTGCTCGGCGTGTCGTCGCCGGCCCATGTGATGACGCCGTCGGTGACCTCGCGCGGCGTGGTCAACATGGCCGCCATTGCCACCGCCCAGGCGGTGCAGCTCAGCGACTGATCAGACGCGCCCGGCGAATCCTCGCCGGGCGCTCACCTAACCCAGGCGGGCGAGCGTGCGCTGCCGGCCAATGAGCGGCAGCAGGGCGGCGAGTTCCGGCCCGTGGTCGCGGCCCGTCAGCGCCAGGCGCAGCGGCATGAACAGCGCCTTGCCCTTGCGCCCGGTCGCCTGCTTCAGGGCGCCTGTCCATTCGCGCCAGGTCTCGGGGCCGAACGCTCCCTCCGGCAGACTGTCGCGCGCCGCCGTCACGAACTGCCGGTCCTCGTCGGAGAGCTCGGGCGTCCGGTCGGGATCGCCGAAGGCCACCTCGACCCATTCCGCCGCATCGGCAACACGCGCGCAGTTGGCCCGCACCGTCAGCCAGAACGCCTCGCCGTCTTCCGACGGTACGCCCATGGCCGCGAGCCGGTCCGCGACATCGGCGTAGAGCATGGCATGGACGAGATCGGCGTTGAGTCGGTCGAGCTCGGACGGATCGAATTTCGACGCCGATTGCGAGCTGCCCTCGAACTGCATCCGCTCCGCCAGCGCCGCGAGATCCGGCATGGCGTCAATGGCGCCCGGCAGGCCGACCAGCACCGCGAGGGACGCCACGGCCATGGGTTCGAGGCCGGCTTCGCGCAGCGAGACCAGCGACAGGGCGCCGGAGCGCTTCGACAGCCCCTCGCCCGACACCGTGGTCAGCAGATTGTGATGACCGAAGACCGGCGGCGTCAGGCCCAGCGCCTCGAAGATGGCGATCTGGACGCCGGTATTGGTGACGTGGTCGTCGCCCCGGATGACATGGGTCACGCCGACATCGCCGTCATCGACGATGGACGGCAGGGTGTAGAGATAGCTGCCGTCGCCGCGTATCAGTACCGGGTCCGACAGCGAGGCGAGATCGACGGTCTGGGGACCGCGCACGAGGTCGTCCCAGTGGATCTCGGTGCGCTGCGGCCGCAAGGGATCGTCGGCGAAGTTCGGCAACAGGAACCGCCAATGCGGCCTGCGCCCCTCGGCTTCCAGGGCCTGCCGCTCGTCGTCGGTCAGGCGCAACGCCTCGCGGCCATAGACCGGCGGCAAATTGCGGGCGGCCAGCCGCTTGCGCTTGCGGTCGAGTTCGTCCGGCGTCTCGTAGCAGGGATAGAGCAGGCCCGCCGCCTTCAGCCGCTCGGCGGCGGCATCGTAAAGCGCCAGGCGCTCGGACTGGCGGATGACGCGATCGGGCGCGAGGCCGACCCAGGCGAGATCGACGGCGATCTGGTCGGCGAATTCGGTGCGCGAGCGCTCCTTGTCGGTGTCGTCGAAGCGCAGCACGAAGCGGCCGCCCTGCCGCTGCGCGAACAGCCAGTTGAACAGCGCGGTGCGCAGATTGCCGATATGCAGATGCCCGGTGGGCGACGGCGCGAAGCGGACGGTGACGGTCATGGCCTCGACCTAGCGAACGCCGCGCCGGGTGGCAATCGGCACAGGTGGCGACGGGCCAATCAGGTCTCGTGCGGCTGCGGGTCGATGCGGTCGACGGTGCGGCCTGCCCCCGGCGCGGGCGCGTTGCCCAGATTCGCTTTCGGCGCCAGCCGGCCGGCAAGCAGCGCCATGGCGATGGTCATCACCAGGCAATAGACGCCCATCGCATCGATCTGCAACGGGTACGGCACGCCCAGATCGATGAGGATGCCGGTGACGCCTGGCCCGAGAGCCGAGGCCAGCACCATCAGAGCCACGGTCAGCGAGCGGATCGCACCGAGATGCTTGACGCCGTAGAGCTCCGGCCAGAGGGCGCCGAGCAGCGTCGAGGAGAAGCCGTTCGACACGCCGAGGCAGATCATGAAGACGAAGATCGCCGCCTCGGCGGTGAAATTGGCCGCGATGAAACAGGCGATCGCCAGCGGGATCAGGAAATAGGGCAGCAGCCGGAGCGCGCTGTAGCGATCGACCATCCAGCCGCAGACCAGCGCGAAGACGACGGTGACCGCCGACATCACCGCGAAGCCCGCGGCGAAGACCTCCAGCGACCAGCCGCGCAGCTCGGTCAGGTAGACCTGATGGAAGAACAGGGTGGTGCCGATGAAGGGCGGCGCCAGAACGCTCATCGACACGAGGTAGAAGCGCGGGCTGCGCAGGACCTCGGCCATGGTCCAGTCGGCAACATTCGGGATCGGCGTTCCGGGCGGCTCGGACTGGGGATCGCGCTCGCGATGGACCAGCGCGACGATGGTCGGGAGCGCGACGAGGATCAGGATCGCGGCGCTCGCGACCCAGGTGCCGCGCCAGCCGAAGGCACCGGCGGCGAGCACGAAGATCAGCGGAAAGAAGCCGGTGCCGGCGTGATTGCCGAGGGTGACCAGCGCCATGGCCCGGCCGCGATTGGCGGCGAACCAGCGCCCCGTGGTGGTCATGGAGATCTCGGTCATCATGCCCTGGCCGAACAGGCGCAGCAGGTAGATGGCAAGGATCAGCAGCGGCACCGAGCTCGACACCGCCATGGCCAGCGTTGCGATGGCGAGGCAGACGACGGTGACCGCCGCAACCCGCCAGGCCGGATAGCGGTCGAGGGTCCAGCCGAGAAACGGCAGCGTCGCGGCGCTGGCGAGGGTCGCCAGCATGTAGATCATGCCGAACTCGCCATTCGTCAGATTGTAGTCGCGGCGGATATCGCCATTCGACAGCGAGACGAAGAAGGTCTGGCCGAAGGACGAGAAGAAGCACAGGAGGAAGCCGCCGCCGAGCCAGCGCGCATTCGTGCCGATGAAGGTCAGAAACTGCATGGAACTCCGGGCCGTAGGCGGCATCGCCGGGCGGGCCCGAAGGCGGCGCGGCGGAAAAGACCGTCTCCCTTAGCATTTGCGGGGCCGCGCGCGCCAGAGCGCCCGTGTCGCGACATCGCAGAGCGTCAGCCAGCCATGGTTCCGAGGGTCAGACCGCGACGCGAATGGGCATGCCCGTCGCCAGCAACCAGCCGAACAGTAGCAGGCCGGCGATCAGGAAGACGCCACCGAGCACGAGCTGGCGCGCGGCATAGCGGCGTTCGGGCTCGAGCTCGGCACCGAAGGCACCGGCCCGCAGGACCTGGAAATAGTCGCCGAACTGGAAGCTCGCGCGGTGCCCCTTCGCCTTCCAGATGCGGCGCATGACGAGGAAATACCGCAGCATGAACAGCGCCCCGACGGCAACGCCGACGGTGGCGAGCGTATCGGGCGGTGGTATCTCCATCGGGTCGTCTCCTTGCGTGTCGGCCGGCGAAGCGGCGGTCAGATGCGGCGGGTGCGCGGTTGGGTGTCTCCTGTGTCCAGTCGCAGACCGGGCGTGGTCGGCGGCCGGAGCAGCGCAGTCCGGATCAGCTTCGCGGCGATCGCTTGTACCGTTGCCCGGTCGAATCCCGCCGCTGCGACCGCGTCGACATCGCCGCCGCAGGCAGCAAGCCGCTCCGCGACCATCTCGGCGTCCTGCGCACCCGTGTCGTCTGTCGACATTCCCGACGGGTTGGCGACCGGCCATTCGGGGATCGGCATTGCGTCCGCACCAAAACCATCGGTAGGACGATGGCCGCGGCGCCACTGTGCAAGGTCGGCGAGATCACTGCGGGACAGATCGGCGATCGGGTTCAGACCGGCGGCCCAAACGCCATCGGCCTCACCGTTGCCGAGGCGCAAAGCCGTCCGGCTTGCCGCCCCGAGCACAGCCGCGCCGGTGCGCTCGGCCAGGGCGACAAGCAAGGCCCCACGCATCTGCGCGCGCGCCGCTCTCGACGCGGCGACGCCCGACACGTGGTCGCCGGTATCCAATGCCGTGAAAACAGATCCCATCGGCGCGACGTGGCACGCAATCCCCAGCGCGGCAGCGCCGGCCATCACCGCGTCCGTATCGGCAGCTTCGCTGTCCGGGTCCGGCGTCAAGAGGCCCTGCACGCGCGACGGCCCCATCGCATCCACGGCCATGGCCGCGACGATCGCCGTGTCGGCGTCGCCATGCAGTCCGAGCGCGACCGTTTCCGCGCCCTGCACTTCGGCATGGGCGCGGATGGCGCTGACGCAGGCGCACCAGATGGCTTCCTCCGGCCCCGGCAGATCGACCACCTCCCGGGTCTCGCAGCGCCAGCCCGCCTCGGTCCGCTGCCAGTCGGACAGGAAGAGTCCGGCCGCGAATTGCGGGCCTTGCAGCGCCAGCGTCCGGTCGGCCTGGAAGGCGAAGCCGCCGCCATCCATCACGCCGTCGCCCGTCCCGCCGATGCCATTGACGAACACCAGCGGCAGATCGGTCTCGATCACCTGCCGCAACACCGCCTGATGGCGCCGGTCGATCCCGTCGCGGCGAAACGGCACGGCGCTGGGCGCCAGCAGCATCTCGGCGCCGGATTCGGCCAGGGTCTCGCAGACGTCGAGATCGCCCCAGAGATCGTCGCCGATGGGTATGCCGAGGCGGAGGCCGCGAAACGCCACGGGCCCGGGCATCGGTCCTGCCCGGTAGGCGGGCGGCGCCTCGAAGCTGCGGACGTGCGGCAGGTCGACCCGGTCGCGCCAGGTCAGGATGCGCCCGGCATCGAGGACAGCGACCGAATCGTACACGCCGTCATCGCTGCGGCGCGGGCTGCCGATCACAAGGCCGGGTCCGCCATCGCCGGTGTCGGCCGCCAATTGGTCGACCGCGTCCATGCAGGCCGACACGAAGGCGGCGGCGAGCGGAATGGCGGGATGCGGAGAGCCGGCCAGGAAGCTTGCGGGAAAGACGATGAGTTGAGCCCCCGCGCGAGCCGCCTCGTCGCGGGCCGCCCGTGCCTTCGCGAGATTGCCCGCGATGTCGCCCGGGATCGCCGCGATCTGGGCGATGGCGAGCCGCAGCCGTCCGTTGAGATTGTCGTCGTGCGGCATCGTCAGCCTGTTCCGGTTGTCGCCGCGCCGCGCCTTGCGGGATGGCGTTGCCGCCCCTTAGCAAGGCGGCTGGCCGCATGCGAGCCCACCCGGCATGCGAGCGCTCCGGCCCGTTTCCGGAACGCTGCGGACCGCACCTGTGCGACACCGTGCATAGCGAGAACGCACGAAGCCACTTTTTTGCGCCTCAAAACTCTGCAACAAGCGCCGCCAGACTGGAACGCGACGGGACGGTCGGCGGCTGCACGCCGTTTTCGCCGCGATGTTCGGAGCCCACGTGTACGAAATCCTGCGCCTCATTTCCGAATTCGGACCGATCATCGTCCTTGCCGGGACGTTCTTCGAAGGCGAGGTTTTTGCGATCATCGGCGGGTTTCTGGCCTATCGCGGCACCTATCCGTTCCAGATGATGATCGCGCTGGCCTTCGTCGGCTCCTTCATCGGCGACTTCGCCGTGTTCCTCTTTGCGCGCTATTCGTCGAATCACCGTTGGGTGGCGCGTTGGCGCAGCCGCAAGAAATTCGCCAAGGCTCTGCAGCTCGTCGAGCGCTACCAGGCGTTCTTCGTCATCGTGAACCGCTATATCTACGGCCTGCGCATGCCGGGGCTGATCGCACTCGGCCTGTCGCGCATCTCGATCGCCCGCTTCGCCATCCTCAATCTGATCGGCGCGGCGCTCTGGGCCGGCATCTTCACCAGCGTCGGCTATGTCTTCGGCTATTCCATCGGCTCGGTCTTCGCGCGGCTGGAAGTTATGGAGCGCGGTCTCGGCATCACGCTGGCGGTCATCGCCGTCGCACTGACCCTGTGGTTCGCCTGGCGGCAATGGGGACCGGCCCTCATCAGCCGGGTGCGCAACGGCCGCGGCCCGGACGACGACCAGCGCCGGCTGCCCTCCAAGCTCGCCCGGATCAAATCCCGATCGCAGCCTCTCCGCGGTCCAGGATCAGAGGAATGATCAGGTCCTCCTCGTCGGCGAGATGCCGCACGAGGCGATCGAGCAGCCGGCCGCTCGCTTCGGCATAGGCGTCGCCCGCATAGCGCGCTGCATCCGGCGGCACCGCCCCGCCGCCCGTCTCCTCGGCCAGAAACCGGTTCGCCGTTTCGGCGACCGCCATCAGGTCCGCGTGGATCACCTCATGGTCGTTCTCCAGGAGCTCGAAGCCCGGCGCGAGGCCGGTTTCGGCGCGCACGAAGACCGGAAAGTAGTGGTGGTCCTCGATCTGGTGATGCTCCTCGAGTTGGGTCAGGAAGAACTGCAGCCGCGGCGCGAACCAGCGGCGGAACGGGTCGAGCGCCACCTCGCCCTCGCGGTGCTGCGACAGCGCCTCCTGCATGGCCGCACCGAGTTCGCGGAACATGTCGTGGCGCTGCAGCCAGAACCGGGCCGTCGCGCCGAGATTGGCATGATCGGTCCATGTCTCCCGCGGGTATTTCCGCAGCAGTTCGGTCAGATCGGCCGGCAGGCCGGTGCGGGTGTCGAGGTCGAAACTCTGCTTCATCGCTGCTGAACCTGCGTGCTCATTCCCATGTCCGCCGTCAGCGGAACGCGAAGGCGTCCATGGACAGGACGCCGAAATCCCGGCTGGCATGCAGCCATTCGCCTTTGGCGCCCGACCCTGCCGCCCCGAGTGCGACATGCAGCGGCATGAGATGCTCGTCGGTCGGATGGTTCTTCTCGGCAAACGGCGCCCGTCGGCGGTAGTCGGCCAGGGCCGCCCGGTCGCCGGCAACGAGCCGGTCGCCCATCCAGTCGACGAATTGCGTCACCCAGTCGGGCGTCGCATCGACCCGGATGCCCTGCCTGATCCGGTCGAACGCTTCCGGCAGATTGTGGGTGAAGGACCCCGAGCCGATCACCAGCACGCCCTCGCCCCGCAGATCCGACAGCGCCCCGCCGAGGTCCAGATGATAGGCGGCATCGCGCGTCGGATCGACCGACACCTGCACGACCGGAATGTCGGCGCCCGGATACGCCAGCAGGAGCGGCACCCAGGTGCCGTGGTCGAAGCCACGCCCGGCGACGGCTTCCGCATCGAACCCCGCCTCCGCAAGAAGGGAGACGATCCGCTGCGCCAGTTCGGGATCGCCCGGCGCCGGATAGCGCATCTGGAACAGCCGCGGGTCGAAATTGCCGAAATCGTGGATCGTCTCCGGCGCCGCATCGCTCGTGACGCCGACGCGGCCGTCACGCTCGAAATGGGCGCTGGCGACGAGGATCGCGCGCGGCACCGGCAGGTCGGCGGCGAGCCTCCGCAGGAAGGCGGCGGCCTGCGTATCGGCGACGGCGGTATCGGGCGCGCCGTGGGAGAGGAAGAGCGTCGGCATCGCGGACATGGCGGGAACTCCGTTCGTGCCTCCCAGCCTAACCCGTCACGGGCGCGGCGGCAGGCCCGCATATCCCGACAGACCGTCCACCCCTCAAACGAAAACCGGGCGCATCGCTGCGCCCGGTTCCCATCTTATCCTGTGCGCCGGCCGTTGCCGACAGCGCGAAGTGGCATGAGCCTCAGCCGGCGGCGACCTTGCGGGCCGCGTCCTCGGCATGGTCCTTCTTGACCAGCTCGGCGACGAGGAAGGCCAGTTCCAGCGCCTGGTTGGCGTTGAGGCGCGGATCGCAATGGGTGTGGTAGCGATCCGACAGATCCTCGGCCAAGACCGGCCGCGCACCGCCGGTGCACTCGGTCACGTCCTTGCCGGTCATCTCGATATGGATACCGCCGGCATGGGTGCCTTCCGCCCGGTGGACGTCGAAGAAGGTCTGCACCTCCGACAGGATCCGGTCGAAGGGCCGGGTCTTGTAGTCGTTCAGCGTGATCGTGTTGCCATGCATCGGATCGCAGGACCACACGACCTTGCGCCCTTCCCGCTCGACCGCGCGGACGAGCTTGGGCAGATGCGCCTCGACCTTCTCGTGGCCGAAGCGGGTGATCAGCGTCAGCCGGCCGGCCTTGTTGTCCGGGTTCAGCCTGTCGATCAGGCGCAGCAGCGCATCCGGCTCCATGGACGGGCCGCATTTGAGGCCGATCGGGTTCTTGATGCCGCGGCAGAACTCGACATGGGCATGGTCTTCCTGGCGGGTGCGATCGCCGATCCAGATCATGTGGCCCGAGGTCGCGTACCAGTCGCCGGAGGTCGAATCGACCCGGGTCATGGCCTCTTCATAGCCGAGCAGCAGCGCCTCGTGGCTGGTGAAGAAATCCGTTTCGCGCAGCGAGGGATGGCTCTCCGCGTCGATGCCGATCGCCCGCATGAAGTTCATGGTCTCGGAGATGCGGTCGGCCAGCGCCCGATAGCGCTCCGCCTCGGGGCTGCCCCCAACGAAGCCGAGCATCCACTGATGGACGTTGTCGAGATTGGCGTAGCCACCCTGGGCGAAAGCGCGCAGCAGGTTCAGCGTCGCCGCCGACTGCCGGTAGGCCATCTCCTGGCGCTCCGGGTTCGGAATGCGCGAGGCCTCGTCGAACTCGATGCCGTTGATGATGTCGCCGCGATAGGACGGCAGCGTCTTGCCGTCGCGGGTCTCGTTGTTGGACGAGCGCGGCTTGGCGAACTGACCGGCGATGCGGCCGACCTTCACCACCGGCTGCGAAGCCGCGAAGGTCAGGACGACGGCCATCTGCAGGAAGGCGCGGAAGAAGTCGCGGATGTTGTCCGCGCCATGCTCGGCGAAGCTCTCGGCGCAGTCGCCGCCCTGCAGCAGGAATCCGCGGCCTTCTGCGACTTCGGCCAGCGAACGGGTCAGCTTGCGCGCCTCACCCGCAAAAACGAGCGGCGGATAGGTCGCCAGACGCTTCTCGGTGTCGGCGAGCGCCGCCGGATCCGGATAGTCCGGTACCTGCTCGATCGGCATGTTGCGCCAGCTCGACGGGGTCCAGTCCTTCGCCATCACATCACTCCTGACCGGTGCGCGCCGGCCGTTCTTCTCGTTGTTCGCTTTGCGAAATTGCGGCCGTGGACGTCACGATCTGACCATCCGCTCCGGCCGGGGCCGCGTTTAAGCATGTCCGGCTGAAATTGTCATCCTTCTCGGGTTCCGCGGCGTCAGATGGCCGGATCCGGATCGATCAGCCGTGCCCCGCGCGCCGCGACCAGCCGGTCGAAGAGCTCGGGTTCCCCGGGCTCCAGCGTCACCGGACGCGGGTAGCGCGGCGCGGCGCGATCCCGCAGCACCCGGGTCTCGAAGCCTTCCGTCTCGTCGACGAAACGGCGCAGGCCGTCGTCGCCGTAAAGGGTCCGGAACCCCTGCATCACCGCATCGAGATAGCTCTGCAGGATCGCGGCCTGCAAGTCGCCGGCATCGGCCGCGCCGCGATGCGCCTCGTAGATATAGATCGGAATGTCGGCGACAGGCGGTCCGTCTACCGTGAGCTTGGAGAGATCGACGATCCGCCGGGCATAGCCGGCCTCGCGCTCGTCCACCGACGGCAGATGGTCGGCGAGATCGTAGACGACGACGCCGTCGATGGCATGGGTGTCGTTCGGCTTGACCGACAGGAGCGCCATCTCGGCGGCAGCGTCGCGCGGCAGCCAGAAGCGCTGCCAGCCGGCCACGCTGGCACGGCGAATGCCGAGAAACTTCGTGCGCAGCGTCCGCCGGTTGACCAGCGAGCCATAGCCGAAATAGGCGACGACCCGCCCCTCGGCGGCCAGCCGCGGCAGGTCCGGGTGATCGTCGTGAATATCCATGGCGCGGCTCTAACGGAATGGGCGCGCAGATCAAGAGCGGCGGCCCCCTCGTCGCGGCGGTGTGACCGACGGTGCGGTATGCCCCGTCGCGATTTAAACGTTGACGTAAACGGAAGACTGGACACATTGGCGGCATGGATATCGCCGCGACTGCTCCCGCCTCCGCCCGCCCCGTTGCTGGGCGCGACCTCACCCTGAAGACGGCCGATGGCGTGACGCTGCCGGCGACGCTGTTTCGCGCCGAACCGGCCGGCGACGGGCCGGCCGTGCTGATCTCGGCGGCTGCGGCCGTCGAGCGCCGCTTCTATCGCGGCTTCGCACAGCATCTGGTCGACCAGGGCGCCCGCGCCGTTCTCACCTATGATTATCGCGGCATCGGGGCTTCCGCCCGTGATCGGGGCGCCGGCGCATACCGGATGCAGCATTGGGGCACGCAGGATTTTCCGGCTGCCCTCGCCGCGCTGGAAGCGGCCGCAGGTGAAGGGCCGGTCGTCGGCATCGGCCATTCCTTCGGCGGGCTCGCCATCGGCCTCAGCGGCCTCTCGGCGCGGTTCGACCGCTATGTGATGGTCGCCTCGCTCAACGGCTGGTACGGGCGCACCCGCGAGCCCCTGTCGGTGTTCGCCCGGATGAACCTTCTCGGCGTGCCGATGTCGCGGCTAACCGGTCGCATTCCCGGTTCGATCGGCTTCGGCACGGCGCTGGCCGGCCCGGTCTTTCGCGACTGGGCGCGCTGGTGCCGCCGGCGCGACTTCTTCTTCGGCGATCCGGCCGTTCCGGAAGCCGCCCGCTTCGCCGATGTCCGGCTGCCCTTGCTGTCGGTGGGGATCGAGGACGATCAATGGGGCACGCCGGCCGCCGTCGGGGCCCTGCTTCAGCGCTTCGAAAATGCCGAGCTGTCGGAGATCTGGCTCTCGCCACGCGACGCCGGCGGCCCGATCGGACACAACGGCTTCTTCCGGCGCGACATGCAGGCGAGCCTCTGGCCGGTCGTGACCGACTACCTCCTGACCGGCGTCGAGCCGGTCCGGCCCCCGTCGCCGGCCTGAGGGTTTCGCCTCAGCCGGTGATCTTCTCGCCGCCGCGGACCCGGTAGCTCGGCTCGTACATGGTCACCAGTTCCTCGGCGGCCGTCGGATGCACCGCCATGGTCGCGTCGAACTGGTCCTTGGTCACGCCCGCCTTCAGCGCGATGCCGAGCGCCTGGCTGAGTTCGCCGGCATCGGCGCCGAGAACGTGGGCACCGACGACCTTGCGGGACGCCGCGTCGACGATCAGCTTCATCATCATCTTGCCGCTGCGGCCCGACAGCGTGTTCTTCATCGGCCGGAACGAGGTCCGGTAGATCTCGATCTCGTCATAGGTCTTGCAGGCCTCGGCCTCGGTGATCCCGACCGTGCCGATCTCGGGCTGCGAGAACACCGCCGTCGGGATCGTCGTATAGTCCGGCTTCGTCGGATTGTTGCGGAACGCCGTCTCGACGAAGCACATCGCCTCGTGGATCGCCACCGGGGTCAGCTGCACCCGATGGGTGACGTCGCCCAGGGCCCAGATGTTGTCGACACTGGTGCGCGAATAATCGTCGACGACGATGCCGCCGCGGGAATCGAGCTCGATGCCGGCCGCCTCGCAGCCGAGATTCTCGGTGTTCGCCTTGCGCCCGATGGCCAGCATCACCTGGTCCACCACGCGCACCTCGCCGCTGTCGCAGCGCGCCTCCATGCGGCCGTCGTCGAGCTGCTTCACCTCCACAAGGGTATCCTGGCAGATGACGTTGAGCCCCTTGTCGACCATCGCCTGGTGCAGTTCGTGGCGCAGATCGTCGTCGAAGCCGTTGAGGATTTCCTTGCCGCGATAGACCAGCGTCGTCTCGACATCGAGCCCGTGGAAGATGTTGGCGAATTCGACCGCGATGTAGCCGCCGCCGAGGATCAGGATCGACTTCGGCAGCTCCGTCAGATGGAAGGCTTCCTCGGAGGTGATGCAATGCTCGGCGCCGGGCAGGCCCGGATGCGGGTTCGGCCGGCCGCCCACGGCAATGAGGATCTGGTCGGCGGTGACGACGCGATCGTCGGCCAGAAGCCGGATCTCGTGCTGGCCCTCGAGCACGGCGCGGCTGTTGAAGATCTCTGCCCCGGTCCTGGCGACATTGGCCGCATAGAGGTTTTCCAGCCGTTCGATCTCGCGATCCTTGTTGGCCATCAGGGTCGGCCAGTCGAAGGAGCGTTCGCCGAAGGACCAGCCATAGCCGGCCGCATCCTCATGCGCCTCGGAGAATTGCGACGCGTAGACGAAGAGCTTCTTGGGCACGCAGCCGCGGATCACGCAGGTGCCGCCGAAGCGGTATTCCTCGGCGATGGCGACCCGCTTGCCGAGCATGGCCGCGCGCCGTGCGGCGCGTACGCCGCCCGAACCGCCGCCGATGACGAAGAGGTCGTAGTCGTAGCTGTTGCCGCTCACGCTGGCGCTCCCGCTGCTGTCGCCGCCGTCATCCGGACCGCCGTCGAAACGGTCGCGCTTGCGGCGCATCGTCGTCTGTCGCCAAAGCGTGCGGCGAGCGCCGCAGGATCGACGGACGTCATATCGGCACGATGACGGACGGCCGCTCCGGCCGAACCCGCCTTCAGTGCTGCCGCATCTTTACTGCGCGGCGTCTGCCGGCGTCATCGGCTCGATCGGCGCCTGGGCTTCGCCGTTCAACGGCGCGTCGCCGGCCGTGCCGTAGAGCTCGTTCATGCCCTGGAAGGCGCTTTCGCGCAGATCACGGACGATGCCGTTGCTCCAGACCTGCGCCGCCGCCATCATCTCGCGGGTGGCCGTCGGGCCCTGCGCCAGAAGCTTCTTGCCGGGCTCGGACTGGTAGAAATCGGCGATGGCGCGCAGCTCTTCCTCGGTGAACAGCTTGGCGTAGACGCGGGCGACCTCGTTCTCCAGCGCCGCCCGGCGCGACGCGAGCGCCAGCGCCCGGTCGTCGACCATGGCGGAGATCTTCTCTTCCATGTCGGGATTGTTCGGGATCAGCTCCGACTTGGTCTGCGTCGCCGCATTCATCAGGATATTGTCGAACTGGTCCGTCGCGTCGATGGCCTCGATCGTGTCGCGGGCCGCGGCGAGATGGGATTCGGTGTATTCCTGGGCGATGGCGTTGGCCGGCAGCACCAAAAGCAGCGCTGCGGCGGCTGCGATGCGGCCCTGGCGTGTCACTCGACTAAACATCATGAACGTCTGTCTCCGTTCGGTTCGCTCCGACGCTGGTCGGACGCGTTCGGCGCTTGAGTATTGGAACTGGCAGCATGCTGGCAAGGGGAAGCCGGTCGCAGGCACGGCGCGAAGCGCCCGCCATGCTCAGGCTTCGAGCGTTTCCAGCCCGTCGTCCCCGGCCAGGATCACGGTGTTCGCCATGCCGAGGAACAGGCCGTGCTCGACGACGCCAGGCACCGCGAACAATGCCTGCGAGAGGGCTTCTGGATCGCCAATGCGGCCAAAAGATGCGTCGAGAATCAGGTGGCCGTTGTCAGTGATGAAGGGCTCGTCGCCGCTGCGCCGCAGGATCATGTCGCCTTCCAGGCCGAGCCCGGCCGCCGCCTTGCGGATGGCCAGATAGGTGGCGATCATGCCGAAGCCGTTGATCTCGATCGGCAGCGGAAAGGCGCCCAGCGTCTCGACCTTCTTGGAGGCGTCTGCGATCACCAGGAAGCGCTCTGACGCGGCCGCGACGATCTTCTCGCGCAGGAGCGCCCCGCCCCCGCCCTTGATCAGCCGCAGCGAAGCGTCGACCTCGTCGGCGCCGTCGATGGTGAGATCGAGCTCGGGCACGGTCTCCAGCGTCTCGGTCGGCACGCCCAGTTCGGCGCACAAAGCCTCGGTGCGGTTGGAGGTCGTCACGCCGACGATCTTCATGCCGTCGCGGACGCGCTCGGCGAGCACCCGCACGAAGGCTTCGGCGGTCGAGCCGGTGCCGATCCCGAGGCGCATGCCGTCCTCGACATGGGCCAGCGCAGCCTCACCGGCCATGGTCTTCAGTGTCGCCGAATCCGTCATGGGCGTTCAATCCTCCGCTTGCGCCTTCGAAGCGTCTAGACGGTCCGGCCGGGACTGTCGATGTCACGCCCCGGCCAGTTCCCTGCCAGGCTTGACCTTGCGGACGCGGATTGCGAAGCAAACGCCGATCCGCGGCGCCAGCGCCGGTTCCCGTCACCCGCAAGGACAGATCATGACCGGCATCGCCGTCTTCGACCTCGACGGCACGCTCGTCGACACCGCCCCCGACCTCGCCGCGAGCCTCAATCATTGCCTCGCCGCCAGGGGCATGGCGCCGATGCCGCTCGACGTCGTGCGCCCGCATGCCGGCCATGGTGCCCAGGTGATGCTGCGCGAGGCCTATCGCCGCGACGGCCGCGACCTCGACGACGCCGAGATGCGCGATCAGGTGACGCGCTTCATCGCCTATTACCAGGACCATATCGCCGACCAGTCGCGACTGTTTCCCGGCGTCCTCGAATCGATGGACCGGCTGGAAGCCGCCGGCATGCGGCTGGCGGTCTGCACCAACAAATACGAGCGGCTTGCCGGCCTGCTCCTGAACGCGCTGGCCGTCGCCGATCGCTTCGCCGCGATCTGCGGCGCCGACACGTTTGCCCGGCGCAAGCCCGACCCGCTGCATCTCCGCGAGACGATCGCGCTGGCCGGCGGGCGGTCCGACCTGTCGGTGATGGTCGGCGACACGGTGACCGACATCGACACCGCGGTGGCCGCGGGCGTGCCCTCGGTGCTGGTGGATTTCGGCTATGCGCCGGACGCGGCGGCAAGAGCCCGCGCCAGCGTCATCATCGAGGATTATGCCAGCCTCGATATCGGCCTCGTGGAACGGCTCGTCGCCAATGCGGGCGAGGCAACGCGAACGAAGCCGTGAATGGCGGTTGACGCGGGCCACGAAGCGGCACTATATCGCGGCGTCCCCGACGCGGCTCGCCGCGCCGGCTGGGGCGCGTAGCTCAGCGGGAGAGCACCTCGTTCACACCGAGGGGGTCACAGGTTCAATCCCTGTCGCGCCCACCATCTATTTCCAGACAGATATCGACCCCGAAAGCCGGCCAGCCTTTCCGGGATCAGCCGCTGTAGATCCGCGGCCTGCGGCTGCACGACCGCATGGCGGATCCGTCGCCGGTCAGCCCGGGCGCAGGGCGCGCAGGGCGTTGAGGATGACGGCGACGTCGATCACCTCCTGCAGGAGTGCCCCCTGCACGGGCGGCAGATAGCCCGCGGCGGCGGCGAGCATGCCGAGACCCGACAGTCCCAGCCCGACGACGACGCTCTGCAGCGCGATGCGGCGCGAGCGGCGGGCGATCGCCATGGCGTCGGCCAGCCCGTCCAGATCGTCGCGCAGGAGGATGATGTCGGCCGCCTCCGCCGAGGCGGCGGCGCCCTCGACGCCCATCGCCACGCCGAGATCGGCCGCAACCAGCGCCGGCGCGTCGTTGATCCCGTCGCCGACCATCATCACCGAGCCGCCGGCCTTTTCGCGGCCGACCAGCGCGATCTTGTCCTGCGGCACGAGGTCGGCGGCGACGGCGTCGAGGCCGAGGTCCCCCGTCACGGCCAGCGCGACATCGCGGCGGTCCCCCGTGGCCAGGACGATCCGGCCGACGCCGAGGGACCGCATCCGGGCGAGCGTCGCACCGACACCGTCGCGCAGGCCGTCCTGCATAAGGATGAGACCGGCGAGCCGGCCCTCCACCACCAGCGCGACGATCAGCGCGCCAGCCGGCACCGCCGCATCGAGCGCCGCAAGTTCGTCCGGCGCCATCGCCGACGCGACGTGATGGCGTCCGCCGACACGCATGGCGCGGCCATCGATCGTGCCTTCCACGCCCTCGCCCGCCACTTCGCGCCCGTCCTGCGGCATGACGAGGGCGAGGTCCCGGCGATGCGCCTCGGCGACCAGCGCCCGTGCGATCGCATGCTGCGACAACTGGTCGAGGCTTGCGGCCAGACGCAGGATTTCCGCCTCATCCCAGCCCTTGGAAGCGACGATCCGGGTGACCTTGGCAATGCCGTGGGTCAGCGTGCCGGTCTTGTCGACGACGAGCGTGTCGATCCGGCCGAGGGTTTCCAGCGCGCCGCCGCCCTTGACCAGGACGCCTCTTCCGGCCGCACGGGACATGCCGGCGACGATGGCGACAGGGACCGCCAGGATCAGCGGACAGGGTGTCGCCACGACGAGGACCGCGACGGCGCGCACCGCGTCGCCCGACAGCCACCACGCGCCGAGCGAGAGGGCGATGGTCACCGCCATGAAGCCCAGCGCGTAGCGATCGGCGAGCCGGGCCATCGGAGCCTTGGCCCGCGCCGCCTCCTCCACCATGCGCACGATGCCGGCATAGGTGCTGCGCGCCGCCGATTCGCCCGCCACGAGATCGAAGGCGGCGCCGACATTGCTGGCGCCGCTCATCGCGGCCTCGCCGTCGCTGCGCGCGACCGGCAGCGATTCTCCCGTCAGCGCCGACTGGTCGAGCAGCGCCGCGCCGGAGACGGTTCCGTCCACCGGCAGCACGTCGCCGAGATGGATCAACAGCCGGTCGCCGGGCGCGATGGCGGCGATGGGCACGGTTTCCAGCGCGCCGTCGCGATAGCGCGTCGCATGTTTTGGCACGCGGTCGAGCAGCGCGGTCATCTCGCGGCCGGCGCGGCCTTCGGCAAACGCCTCCAGCGCCTGGCCGCCGGCATACATCAGCGCCACCACCGCGGCGGCCAGCGTCTCGCCGACAAGAAGCGCCGCAAGCATCGCCAGTGCCGCGACGATGTCGAGGCCGAAATTGCCCTGCCGCAGGCTGACGACGATCTCGCCGACGAGAATGACCAGAACCGGGATCACGCCGGCCGTCCACGCCAAGTCGGCGATGTCGGGCCGGCCGATGCCCCAGGCGAGCAGGCCGACCGCCAGCCCGGTCAGCGCGCAGACGATCGCCCCGACCCGCGCCAGACGCCGGACCAGCGCCCCGTTCGGAGCAGCGGCCTTACGCCCGTCCCTCGCCTCAGCCATACGCGCGCTTCATTCCGGTCTTCCCTGCGATAAGACGATGCGTCGAAACACAGAACCACATGACATGCGAAAAACGTAATGTTTTCGCTCTGCGCGAACGGACGGGCGTCCGAAGGTCGCGGGATGACCTACTGCTCTCGATCTGCCACCTCCTCGGGAGCTGAAGCGGCACGACCTCGTTGCCACGTGCGAACGCCGCCGCATGTTGCGGCGGCGCTCCGTCTGACGTCATTCGCCCCGGCGCGGCCAGCTGCCGGGCAGATGCGCGCCGGGTCTCGTTGGCTCAGGCCGCGGCGGCGCGTTGGGTGCGGGCGCGATCCTCCATCGTCCGGCGGATCGTCACGGCCTGGCTCTCGGTCGCCTCGACATCGTCCCAGCTCAGCATCTGCCCCTCGGCGACGGCGCGCTTCAGCGGCATGTTGTGCGCCAGGCCGATCGGCAGGCCGCCCATGGCCAGGGAATCCTCGGCGCGGGCGATCCGGCCCCAGACGGTGAAGCCGCCCTCGCCGTCGAGCACATCGCCGGGCTTCAGGGCCTTCTTGGCGACGGCCACGACATCGGAGACGAGCCCGTTGGTCCGGCCGGTCGGCTCGCCGCGGAGCGCCGCGTTGGCGACGCTGACGCCGAGCTCCAGCCCGATGAGATGGGAGGGCCGGAACAGGGTCGCATAGCGGCCGGAACTGTCGGTGACGACCTGATATTCGCGGAAGCAGCGGCGGACGTAGTCGGCGCCGCGGCCATCGTCCTCCATCGCCTCGAAGGTAATGTAGACGCCCCATCTCAGATCGCCGAAGACGTGCCGGCCGTCACGCTCCAGGCTGGAGATCACCTCCACCATGCCGGCCTGTTCGAGAATGCCGCCGTGAGAACGCGGCTTCAGGATCTCGGCTAGGTCATGGGTGCCGACGGGGGGAAACAGCAGCCCGTCGCGCGGCGCCAGGAGGCCCGACGCGTTGGAGATCGCCGCCATCTCGAGCGCCGATTTGGTGCCGTCCAGAAACGAGTTGAACATCTGCGGGTTCATGCCGCCCTTCGCCGCCTCCTCGGGCGTCAGGCCGTAATAGTCCCAGACCGTGTCCGGCGTCGAGGCGGCGTATTGCGGCAGGTATTTGGTGCCCTTGCCGGCCGCCACGACGCGGAAGCCGCAGGTGCGGGCCCAGTCGATCATCTCGCAGACCAGCGCCGGCTGGTCGCCATAGGCCATCGAATAGACCAGCCCGGCGCGGTCGAACTCCTCGACCAGATAGGCGCCGGCCAGAACGTCGGCCTCGACATTCACCATGACCATGTGGCGACCGTGCTCCGCCGCCAGCAAGGCGTGCCGGATGCCGGCCGACGGATGGCCGGTCGCGTCGATCACCACGTCGAGGCCGTCGGCGCGGATCAGCGCCTCGCCATCCTCGGTGATGCAGGTCCGGCCCGAAGCCAGCGCATCCTCGAAGCTGTGCGTCGTCGCCGCCTCGGCGTCCCAGCCGGTGTTGGTCAGCGCCGCCTTCGCGCGGTCGGCGGACAAGTCCGCGATGCCGTAGAGATGCATGCCGGGAATGTGCCGGACCTGCGACAGGAACATCGATCCGAACTTGCCCGCGCCGATCAGGCCGACGCGAATGGACTTGCCGGCAGTCTGACGTGCGAGAAGCTTTGTGTAGAGGTTCATGGCGAAGGGTCTCCCTAGAAAATGATGCTCAAACGGCCCGGACAGTTCCGCTGGATCGGTGATGCGGGATCCGGCGATGCCCACGCGGAGCGACCGCCGCCGATTGCTGGGCGCCGACGTCTCCCGCCGGCGTCCCGGCGTGGGCGCTCGTTTCGCATCGGTGCAGGGCCTCCCTCCCCGGCCTGATGCGTGTCTCCCCGATCGGCGGCGGGCCTTCGCCCGATCCGATCGCGCGTCCATCCTCCCGGACGCACGATGGCCTGACGTCTGGAATACTGGCCGAAGAAGAGACGAGGCAAACGACTTTCGCCGGCGCATTGATTAGAATATCTAAATCCGATGCCGATCCCGTTCCGTGCCATTCTCGCCTTTCACGCCACCGCCCGCGCCGGCAGCATGGTCGAGGCGAGCGACAGCATCGGCGTCACGCCCTCGGCGATCAGCCAGCAGATCCAGCTTCTGGAAGCCTATTTCGGCATGCGCCTGTTCTCGCGGACCGGCCGTGGCGTCATCCTGACGGAAGCGGGCGAACGCTACTTCGACCTGATCCGGCACGAGGTCGAGCGCGTCGCGAGCGTCACCGAACAGATGCGCGAGCGCCATTCCTACACGGTGCTGAACGTGCGCATCGCGCCGACCTTCGCCAACACCTGGGTGCTGCCGCGCCTGCCGGGCTTCATCACGGCGAACCCCGACATCGAACTGCATGTCGACGCCACGAACGAGCCGCCCGACTACAGCCGCGAGGCGATCGACCTGGAGATCCGCCACGGCTCGGGCGGCTGGCCGGGCCTCTACACCGAGTGTCTGCGGGACGAGGAAATGTCGGTCCTGTGCGCGCCGGGCTGTGCGTCGGCCGGCTCGCTCGAAATCGCCGATCTGGCCCGCTTCCGGCTGCTGCATTCGGTCAAGAACGTCGTGCAATGGTCGCACTGGTTCGATGCCCAGGGCGAGGCGCCGCCCAAGGGCCTGCAACGCGCCCTCTTCGACCGGGCGCACATGTCGATCGACATGGCGGTCGCCGGTATCGGGCTGGCGCTGGAATCGGACCTCACCGCCCAGCGCGAGATCGCGGACGGCCGGCTGGTTCGCCCCATGCGGCACGAAACGCGCGTGACACAACGCTCGCTCTGGCTGGTCTGCCCCCACCAGCACCTCAATCGCCGCAAGGTGCAACGCTTCGTCGAGTGGTTGAAAGCAACGCTCGCCGAGTAAGGCCCACGCGGCATGGTCAGGATGTTTCCGGTCAGGCCTCGAGCGTCCGTTCGACCGCCGCAGCAGCTCGCACGACGCTCGCCTCGTCTAAGGCCGCGCCGGCGATCTGGAAGCCGATGGGCAACCCGCCACTGTCGGTCCCGCAGGGCAGGCTGATTGCCGGCAGGCCGAGCAGGTTCCACGGATAGGTGAAGCGCCAGGAGGTCTCCAGCACGCTCTCGCGCCGGCCATCCAGCACCACCTCGCGCTGGCCGATCTCCCAGGCGGTGATCGGCATGGTCGGGCCGACCACCACGTCGACCCGATCAAACACCGTCTGGAACTTGCCGGCCAGGAGCCGGCGGTAGCGTTCCGCCTGGAGGTAGTCGGAGCCCGTCACCAGCCGACCCATCTCGACCAGCAGCCTGACGTCCTCGCTGTAGTCGTCGATGGCGCCGGAGGTCAGATGCGGGAGATGGTAGGCGGTCGAGGACGACAGTTCGATGGCGAAGATCGCGCCGAGGCCACAGGCGAGTTCCGGCACCTCGAATTCGACGATCTGTGCGCCGGCAGCGGCCAGGCGCTCGATCGTCGCCTCAACCGCGGCTGCGACTTCGCTGTCCAGAGCCTCGAAGAAATGGTTGCGGCAGACGCCGATGCGCAGCCCCTTGGGCGGCGCGGCCGCGAGCGACGCCAGATCGGTGGGCGGCTCGTTCGCCGATGCCGCGTCGTCTGGATCGTGCCCCGACATCACGTCGACGAGCAGCGCCGCATCGGCGACGTTGCGGGTGAGCGGGCCGGCATGGTCCAGCGACCAGCTGTGCGGCACGATGCCGGAGCGGCCGATCCGACCGAAGGTCGGCTTGAAGCCCACCGTTCCGCAGAGACTGGCCGGGATGCGGATGGAACCGCCGGTATCGGAGCCGGTCGCGGCGAGGCAGAACCCGGCGGCAACGGCAGCCCCCGACCCGCCGCTCGATCCGCCCGGTACCCGCCCCTCGTCATGGGGGTTGCGGGCCGGCGGGGTCTCCATGCCCCAGGCGAATTCGTGCATCCGCGTCTTGCCGATGAGGATCGCCCCGGCCTTGCGCAGCCGGGTGATGGCGGCGCCGTCCTCCTTCGGAAAGGCGATCTCGGCAGCCGTACCGGCCGTCGTCGGCATGTCGGCCGTCAGGTAATTGTCCTTGACCGCGATCGGGATGCCGTGGAGCGGGCCCAGTGCCCGACCGTCGCGCACGGCCAGTTCCGCCGACTTCGCCTGCTCCAGCGCGTCGCCGGCCAGATGGACGAAGGACTGGAGCGTGCCGTCGCGGGCGGAGATCCGATCGAGGCAGGCCCCGACGAGAGCCACCGGTGACAGCTTCGCGTCACGAATTGCCCTTGCCACCTCGCCGATCGGCGCATCGAAGGCGGTGTCGATGTCCATCAGGCGTTCTCCCCGCGGCGCAGGGGCCGGAACACGATGGCCGGGTGGGTCTCGCCCAGATCGAGACGGCGCAGCGCGGCGATCTGTTCGGCGATCGCGGTGTAAGCCGTCCGGACTTCCGCCACCCGATCGGCGCGGATCAGCGTCTCGGGATCGATCATGCGTTCGTCCTGCATCGGCTCTCTCCTCGTTCCGGTCACGGCTCGCGGCCGCCGCCGCCGCCCGGACGGTCCGGCGGTGATTTGAGCAGGAGGTCCATCACCTCCTGCGGGAAGGCGCTCGGCCGTTCGCGCCGCGGCATGCCGTCGACAAAGGGCAGGAGCTGGAGCTTGGCGATCTCGAAGGTCCGGCGTAGCCGCGCCACCGGATCGGCATCCTCATCGACGCGCAGGTCGAGCCGCGCATAGGCTTCGCCGGCATAGACCAGCAACGCTGCCGACTGCTTGCCGCGCTTGTCGCCGCCGGCTGCCTGAGCAGCTTCGAGGCAGCGCATCAGTCGTTCGCCGAGCGGCTCGTCCGCCGTTTCCCGGAAGCTAACTTCCATGGCGACGATGACTTCGGGGCTGGTCAGCATGTTGCCCTGCGCGGCATAATCCGTGCCGGTGGCCGCGGCATGGGCAGGCGTGCAGGCGTCTCCGGTCCAGGACGCGGAGCCGCCGGCCGCGTCGACGACGCCGACCTGCCTGAGATGCGCTTCCGGATCGGCCGCCATGGCTGCCGCGAGCGCGGCTTCGGCGCCCGCCCCTTCCCCGAGCGCGTCGAGAATGGCCGAGGCGAGATAGGGATTGACCCAGGACTGGGTCGTCACCGCGCCGAGGCCCGGCCTCACATAGGGGCACATCGACCCGACGGCCGGGACCGCAGAGGCCACCGCGACGCCCAGTTCGCCGGTCCGCGCGCATCGCGCAACGATGGAGAAGGTGTTGGCTTCCATGGCAGTGACGCAGCTCCCGTCTGGCTTGCCGCTAGATCCGCAGATGCTGTTCGAGCGTCGCGGCGGTGTCGGCGTGGGCCGCATCCCCCTGCTCGACGATCTCGCCGATCTTGAGGATCGCGTAGCGGTCGGCGACCGACAGGGCGAAGGGCAAGTTCTGCTCGACCAGGAGCACGGCGACGCCGTTCTTCTCCTTGGTCTGCCGCAGCACCTCAGCCATCTTGGTGACCATGGAGGGCTGCAAGCCTTCGGAGATCTCGTCGATGAGCATGATCTTCGGCCGGGCGACGAGGCCGCGCGACAATAGCAGCATCTTCTGTTCGCCGCCGCTCAGCGTGCCGGCGCGCTGGCGAAAGCGCCGGGCGATGACCGGGAAGGCTGCTTCCACGTCGCCCATCCGCTCGGCGAGCAGCCTGTCGCTTTCCACGCCGAGGCGGAGGTTTTCCTCCACGGTCAGGTCTTGGAAGATCGCGAATTCCTGCGGCGTATAGGCCACCGACTGGCGCGCGATCAGGTGCGGCGGACGGTTGGTGATCTCCTCCCCGCCGAGGCGAATGGTGCCACGCGACGCCCGCACATAGCCCATGATGGTCTTGAGCAGGGTCGACTTGCCCATGCCGTTCTTGCCGAGGATCACCAGGATCTCACCGGGGGCGATGCCGAAGCTGACGTCGCGCACCACGGTTGCCGCGCCGTAGCCGCTGCTGACATTCTCGACGGCAAGCCAGTTCTCGCGGGGCGTGAGGTTCTGTGCTGCGCTCATGCGGCGGTCTCCAGATTGTGGCCGGCATAGACCGCCTTGACGAGATCGGACGAGACGACCTCCTCGACGCTGCCGTCGAGCAGGAGCTTGCCCTGGTGGAGGACGACGATCCGGTTGGAGATTTCCCGGACGAAGTCGAGATCGTGCTCGATCAGGAAGACGCAGAGCCCGTATTCCTCGACAAGGCGGGTCAGGACGTGGCCGATGGCGGTGCGCTCGGACTTGGTCAGCCCGGCGGTCGGCTCGTCGAGCAGCAGGACGCGCGGCTCGGTGGCCAGCACCATGGCGAGTTCCAGACCACGCTTCATGCCGTGGGACAGATAGCGGGTCTCAAGGCCCAGCTGCTGGTCGAGCCCGGTTGCCCGCAGGATCTCCAGCGCCGGCTCCGGCAGCGTCACCCTCTGCCGCCGTACGAAGGCAGAGGCGCCGTCGATGCGGTAGCGGGCCAGCCGCAGGCAGTCACCCACCGTCAGGCTGTCGAACAGGCTGGTGTTCTGGAAGCTGCGACCGACGCCGAGCCCGACGATCTTCTGGGGCGAGCGGCGACCGATCTCGGTGCCAGCGACGGTCACCTCGCCGCTGGTGCGCTCGGTGCCGTTGCTGATGCAGCGCATCAGCGTCGTCTTGCCGGCGCCATTCGGGCCGACGATGCGCAGAAGCTGCCCTTCGCGCGCTTCCACCTCGATGCCGTCGAGGACGGTGAGGCTGCCATAGCGACACGTCAGGGCCGCGATGCGGATCGGCGCAACGGACGTTGCCGTGGGCCGCACGCCGGTTCCCTCGGCCGCGACCAGACGCACGCCGGTGGCGTGATGGCCCTCGCCTTCGGGGTTGGAGCGCGCGCGATACCGGCGCCAGGCACCGGTGACCAGCGAGGCGAAGCCGTTCGGCAGGAGAATGATGACCAGCACGAAGACGACGCCGACGATGAACTTCCACAGGAACGGCAGGCTGCCGGACAGATACGAGGACGTCACGTCGATGCCGATGGCACCGAGGATCGGACCGAGCAGCGTGCCGCGTCCGCCGAGCGCCACCCAGATCAGCGATTCCGTGCCGAGAAGGAAGCCGCCGAGTTCGGGCGCCACGACGTTGGTGAAGGCGGCATAGCCGAAGCCGGCGACCGCGCCGATCGCGCCGCATGCGACGAACAGGCCGATCTTGATGCGCGAGACCGGGATGCCGAGATAGGCGCAGCGGTCCTCGTTCTCGCGGATCGCCACGAGGATGCGGCCGTAGTCGGAGCGCACGAAGAGCCAGGCGACGGTGGCGACCGCCACCAGCAGGATGCCGGCGATCACGAACCAGGTGTCGATCGACCAGTAATAGGTCGGGAAGCCCGACAGGCCGCTGCTCGAGCCGGTGAACCGGCCGCCCGCGAAGATGATCTGGACGAGCACGATCGGCAGTGCCAGCGTCATGATCGAGGAATAGAGCGGCGAGGCGCCATGATAGAAGGACAGCAGCCCCACCAGCCAGGCGGTCACCGCCGCGGCGACGATGCCGATGACCAGCGCGAGCGCGAACCAGCCCGGACCGAAGCCCCAATGGGTGGCGACCAGTGCGCAGGCATAGGCGCCGATGCCGAAGAAGGCCGACTGGCCGAAGGTCAGGACGCCCGTATAGCCCCAGACGAGATCCACCGTCAGCGCCAGGACGCCGAGGAAGAGCGCCCGGATCAGGACGTTGGTCATGTAGGTGTCGAGATAGAGCGGTGCGGTCGCCACGATGACAAGTGCGACTGCGGCCCCGGCGAGCGTCGTCCAGATCTGGCGCGACGAGCGCTGCGACGCGTTCGGAATGTTGTCAGCCACGGGACAGTCCTTGGGGTTTGATACGCAGGATGACTGCGGCGAGGACGACAATGGTGATACCGCCGAGGATCGGGCTGACGAAGGTGCTGACCAGCACCTGAGCGCCGCCGAGGAACAGCGAGGCGAGCACCAGCCCGGGGATCGCGACCCCGGAGACCAGCACCAGCATGAAGGAATTGACCAGCCAGGGCAGACCCATGTTCGGGTCGACCGAGAGCAGCGGCGTGATCAGCGCGCCGGCGGCGCAGGCCAGCGCGGCACCGAGGCCGAAGGTCATCGCGCGCACCCGGACGCTGTCGATGCCGAGGCCGCGGGCAAGGTTCTCGTTCATGATCACGGCCCGGGCGTGAAGGCCGAAGCGGGTGAGATACAGAAGCGCGGTCAGAAGCCCGCCGATGATCACGGCGACGGCGACAAGGATCAGCCGCCAGGATGAATAGGTCGTGGCGAGGATATCGGTCGTGCCGGAGATCGGGCTGGCGGCGAACTGCACCTCGCGGCCGAAGATGAAGACGATGACCTGCGCGATGACGATGCCCAGCCCCCAGGTGGCGAGGATCGCGTCAAGCGGGCGCGAATAGAGCGGCCGCACGATCAGGCGCTCCACCACGACGCCGAGCAGGAAGCCGACGATGGCGGCGGCCGGAATGGTCAGCCATGGACTGAAGCCGGCATCGGTCACCACATGCGCGGCGTAGCCGCCGACGGTCAGGAAGGCGCCGTGGGCGAAATTGATCAGTTTCATCACGCCGAGGATGATCATGAGCCCGGCGGCCACGATGAACAGCATCGACGAGGTCGTCAGAATATCGAGAAAGAGCGTCGCCATCCGGTCTCCAGCGGCCTGTGCCTGTCGGGTGGAGATGGCCGGCGGACATCGCCCACCGGCCATCTCTCATGGTCTGGGTGGTCGGCTCAGAGGTTCGGGCACTGCTCGCCGGGATCGACATTGTCGAAGGTCTTGATGACCTCGACGCCGCCGGCATCGGTGACCTGGCCGAGATACATGGTCAGCGGCGTATGGTGCTGCTTGTTCATCTGGATCGCACCACGCGGGCCGGTGAAGGAGACCTCCGGCAGGGCGTCGACGATCGCCTGGGGCTCGACCGAGCCGGCCTTCTCGGCGGCGGCCTTGTAGAGATAGATCGCCTCGTACTGCGGCACGGACAGATCGTTAGGGGTCTTCAGCTCGTTGCCGAACTTCTTCTCCATGGCGGCCAGGAAGGTCTTGTTCTCCTCGCTGCCGATGCCGGTCAGATAGGACTGGGAGATGAAGATGCCGGCCGCGTCGGCGCCCATGTTCTTGGCGGTGCCCTCGTCGACGGCGAGGTTGCCGTAGGGGATCGAGACGCCCGAATTGCGCAGCTGCTTGGTCAGGGTGACGTTCGGCGCGCCACCGGCCGTCGAGGTGATCAGCGCATCGGGATTGCTCGACTTCAGATCGCTGATGATGGCGGTCCAGTCGGAGCCGTCCATCGGCAGATACTGCTCGCCGAGCACCTCACCACCCCGCTCGGTGATGTAGTCGCGGGTGAATTCCAGCATTCCGCGGCCGAAATTGTAGTCGCTGCCGATCAGGTAGAAGGTCTTGGCGCTGAGGTTGTCGACGAAGTGGTCGACGATCGGCTTGACCTGCTGCTCGGGCACCCAGGCATCGACGAACATCCAGGGGCTGCAGGACCGGCCCTCGTAGAAGGATGTGTAGATGAACGGCTTGCCGGCGCGGTTGACGATCGGCAGGCCGGCATTGCGGGCAGCGCTCGTCTCCATTGAGATCAGAACGTCGACGTCGTCCTGGAAGACCAGCGAGTCGAAAGCGCGCTGGGCGCCCTGGGCGCCGCTGCCGTCATCGGCCACGACCAGTTCGACCTGCCGGCCGAGAATGCCGCCTGCCGCGTTGATCTCCTCGACGGCGAGCTCGCTCGACTGGACGACGGAGGGCGCGACGACGCTGTTGGCGCCGCTGAGGCCGACGGGAATGCCGATCTGGATCGGCTCCTGCGCCGAGGCGCTGCAGGCCATGGCTCCCAGAAGCGCGACGCTTCCGGCTAGACTCTTGATGTTCATGACGTGTTTTCCCTGTTTGAGAGGCCTGTTTCAGTACCAGCCGGGCCGAACCGCCGTGCCCAGCATTTCCCCGTAAAGATCCGTCCGGCGATCGCGCATCACCTGGTTGAAGTCGTTCCAGTTGCGCTTCCTGCGGGACTGGGAGAGGTCGCAGATGGCGGTCACCAGTTCCGGCTCGCGCGCACTTGCGGGGCCGGCGACCGGCCAGCCATTGTGGTCGACGATGAGGCTCTGGCCGATGAAGGGCTGGCCACGCTCGGTGCCGACCCGGTCGCAGGCGGCAACCACCATGGAATTGCTGTGCGCCGCGCCCATGCACAGGACGTTCGCCATGGCCGGCATGCCGCCCGGCTGCTCGGCCATCGGCACCCAGTTGGTGGGCACGCAGACAATGTCGGCGCCCTGCAGCGCCAGGAGACGCCAGGCCTCGGGGAACCAGCCATCGTAGCAGATGAGCACGCCGATCCGCCCGAAGGGCGTATGGAAGACCGGAAAGCCCAGATCGCCGCGCTCGAAATAGAGGGCTTCGTCGGCCCACAGATGGTTCTTGCGATAGGTGCCGATGACCCCGTCGGGGCCGATGACGATCGCGCTGTTATAGAGCTTGACCCCGTCGTGCTCCAGGAAGCCGGCCACGATGTAGAGGCCGCGCTCGGCCGCCAGCGCCGCCCAGCGGGCGATGGAGCTACCGGTCGAGACCTCCTCAGCCAGGGCATAGGCTTCTTCGCGGCTTTCCAGGACATAGCCGGAATTGCACAGCTCCGGCAGGACGATCAGCCGGGAGCCGGAATCGGCGGCCTCACCGATCAACTTCAGGCTGGTCTCGACATTACGCTCGATCTCACCGATGCGCGGCTCGAACTGCGCACATGAGATCTGGATGCCTGCCGCCTGCGCCATGAACCTTCGCCCTCACCTTCGCGTTTGTGCCAACCCGCACCGGCCCTTGCCGGCATGCCACGAACAGCGGCGCGCCAAGGGCTGCGATGGGGAAAGCCTACCCGATCCGGGTGCGCGTTCAAGTGACTTGAACGGATTTCTGAAAGAAATTTAGGCGCGCACAATACGCAGGCAGCCTGCCGAATACGCGGGCAGAACCGGCCAGGGCGGCAGCGCCGTGGGCGCCGCGCACTACCGGCGAATGACGTGCTCAGAAAGTAGGCGGTGTGTTCACCCAGAGAACCCGCGCGACCGTGTCGCCGTCATTGCGATATTCGTGCGGACGCTCGGAGCGGAAGGCGAACGAGTCGCCAGGCGCGAGCACATGGGTGACGCCCTCGACGGTCAAGGTGAAGGTGCCTTCGAGCACGAAGCCGATTTCCTCGCCGACATGCGAGAAGGCGCCGTCGGTCGAACCGCCGGGATTGACGATGTGGATGTTGGCCTCGAGCACGTTGCGGGGCGCGGCGGGCGGGAGCCGCTCCAGCATGATGCCGGCGCCCCGGCGAGACTGGCCGACGCCGATGACCTGTCGCTCGCCGGCCCGATGGACGATCGCCGCGTCCTCGTCCTGCGGTTCGAACAGGAAGGCGATGTTGATTCCCAGCGCATCCACGAGCTTGCGCAGCATCGTCAGGGTGGGATTGACCCTGCCCGTCTCGACCTTGGACAGCATGCTTTCCGAACAGCCCACCGTCGCAGCAAGCTGCTTCAGCGAGAGATTGTGCAGGTTGCGCATGTGCCGGAGCTTGCGGCCGACATCCTGCGGCACCGAGTTACGCATCTGTTGCATCCGGCAAACAACCTCAACTTGGCGGACGGATCGCTCCAGCTACAACCGAACCCATCCATGGCTCGGGCCAGATAACCGCAAGTGGCATGCAACCGGAACCCCTCGTCGCCCTGCAAAGTGTGATGCGAGGATCGCTGCCGCGTGGCTCGACGCTCGGGGCGATGACGATCCTCTTTCTCGGACCGTCCGAAGTGTTGCAGGATACCGCAATCCTTTGCCGGGACAGGCGCGTGCGCAGCGCGAGCGACCTTGCGAACCGGATAAGGACCCTCTGTAGGTCCACGCGGCGCGCGCTGTGGCACATGCCGCTTCCTGTCCGCAGCCCGACCAGGCAGTGGCCACCACACTCCCAGCACTTGACGGCGAGATGCCCGCGTGGCGCGATCGAGCCCATCAAATGCGAGGTTCTCGATGAAGATGGTCGCCGTCGCTTGCTTGGCTACGCTCGGCTTCGCAACGAGCACGCAGGCGCAGCTCCTCAGCCCCCTGCGAATTGTGCAGTGGAGAACGCCGGTCAGCCCGTTTCAGCCGGACAGCGTCGGGTCGCTTCTTCGTCTGATGAGTCGGGGGGAAGCGTACGCACCGCCCTTGCCGCGCCATCTGGAGTTCCGCAACGACCTGGTTCGCATCACGACGGCATCGGGATCCGCATGGCATCTGATACCACTCAGCCCAGAGCCTTCTCATTGCGGCGGAGCCTGGTGCGGGATGGTGGATCAAGATGCGCGATAAGGCGTCGACGCCGCATTAAACCGCGTCCCGCGGGCGGAATACGTGCATGCCATCTGCCGCAAAGCTCACAGGAACTGATGGTCCCGCCGCCTATCGACATGGAATGTACGGCGGCACCTTGGGGAAAAAGCCATCGGCCCCTTTGGCCTTCACAGAATGCTCCTCGCGCACCAAGGCCATAGCGCCGTAGCCACGATTGCCGCACCCACACCAATCGAAGTGCTTCTCGCACAGCCCTCCGCGGCGAAATCCGTCTTCCACGATGGCTCGTAATGGTCGTTGGCGCGGCAGAGCCCGGCCGGACGCCATCACACCACCGTTCGCCGCTCATCCACACGCCTCAAGCGGAGGCAGTATGTGCAAATTATGCACAGCCGATGCCGAATAAATTCTCATTTTCCTCAGCGTAATAATGATATATCTCTGGATTAACCAGACATTAAATCAGGAGTTATCGAAGATTGACGCAAGGGGCCCCGCCCTGTCTAAACCTACATATTGATTTCGCGAGTTAATCCAGCACGCTCTCGCGCAAAAAGTAGTTGAGGTTTCGATGCTCAGAACTATCCTAGGTTGCATCTGGCTAATTTGCGCGTTGCTCTTCTTTATAATGGTTCAGCAACCTGTAAGCGTAGAAGCGCAATGGCTGATTGCAATTACCGCACTGGCCGTAGCTATTGGCATATACACACTTCGTCTGAGCGGTACATGGAAATATATATTCCTTGGCGCCGTCAGCCTTGTGGTTCTTCGATATGCGTACTGGCGCACGACATCGACCCTGCCCTCCGCGGACGATCTCACCAACTTCATCCCGGCCATCATCCTCTATGGCGCCGAGATGTATTGCCTGCTGATGCTGGCGATGAGCCTCTTCGTGTCTGCCGATCCGCTCGAACGCCCGCAGGCGCCGCAGTATCCGGACGAAGAGTTGCCCAGTGTCGACGTGTTTGTGCCCTCCTACAACGAGAGCTCCGACATCCTGTCGCTCACCTTGGCGGCTGCGAAATCCCTCGACTATCCGCAGGACAAGTTGCGCGTGTATCTGCTGGACGACGGCGGCACGGACGAGAAGCGACTGTCGTCGGATCACAAGACCGCGCTCGCAGCGCAGACGCGTCACGAAGAACTGCAGTATCTGTGCCGTGATCTCGGCGTCGGCTATCTGACCCGGCCCGCCAACGTTCACGCCAAAGCCGGCAATCTCAACAACGGACTGGCGCATTCGTCCGGTGCGCTGGTGGTCGTGTTCGATGCCGACCACGCACCTGCCCGGGAGTTCCTGCGCGAGACCGTCGGGTTCTTCAAGCGCGATCCCAGGCTGTTTCTCGTCCAGACGCCGCACTTCTTCTCCAATCCCGACCCGTTGGAGAAGAACCTGTCGACCTTCCGAACGATGCCGTCGGAGAACGAGATGTTCTACGGCACGATCCAGAAGGGCCTGGACAAGTGGAACGCCGCGTTCTTCTGCGGTTCGGCTGCGGTGCTGCGCCGCTCGGCTCTCGATCAGGTTGGCGGCTTCTCCGGCGTGTCCATCACTGAGGATTGCGAGACGGCGCTCGATCTCCATTCGCGCGGTTGGAACAGCCTGTATGTCGACCGGCCGATGGTCTCCGGGCTGCAGCCGGAGACCCTTGTCAGTTTCATCGGCCAGCGGTCGCGCTGGTGCCGGGGCATGATCCAGATCCTGCTGCTGAAGAACCCGGCATTCCGGTCCGGCCTGACCTTGGCACAGCGCATCTGCTACATGTCGAGCGGCATGTTCTGGTTCTTTCCGTTCGTCCGCCTCGTCTTCCTGGCCTCGCCGCTGCTCTTCATCCTGTTCGACATGAAGATCTTCGACGCCTCGGTGGACGAGTTCGTCGCCTACTCCCTCACCTACCTCTTCGCCGGCGAATTGCTGCGCAACTATCTCTACGGCCGCGTGCGCTGGCCCTGGGTGTCGGACCTCTACGAGTACATCCAGTCGGTTTATCTGGTGCGCGCCATCATGAGCGTGCTGATCAACCCGCGGCGCCCCACCTTCAACGTCACGGCGAAGGGACTGACGATGGACCGGGACCGCCTTTCGGACCTGTCCTGGCCCTACTTCGTGATCTTCGGCGCGCTCCTGCTCACCATGGGTGTTGCGATCTATCGCTATCAGACCGAGCCGGAAATCGGCGGCATGCTGCTGGTCGTCGGAACCTGGAACCTCATGAACCTGGTCGTCGCAGGCGCGGCGCTTGGGGTCGTTACCGAGCGGATGGAACGCCGGCAGGCGCCGCGGATGCCCAGTGCCCGCAAGGGCGAACTGGTCGTCGCGGGAGCAACGGTTCCGGTGGTGATCGAAGACGTATCGCTGGGCGGCGCCAAGGTCGCGGTGCTTGGCAGGCTCCCCGAAGCGATCGATCGCGAGGATGCTCGGCTCCTCGTCTGGACCCAGGACGGCACCCGCGAACTGGGCTCGCTGCCGGTGACCGTGAAAAGCTTCGGCGGTGGCGAGGACGGTCTGGGCCTGGGACTGCGGTTCCGCGCCGGCGTCACGCACTACCCGCTGATCGCCAACCTGATGCTGGCCGATCTCGGTCCGGTCCGTGCCGCCCGTCTGGCCCGGCGCAACCGCCGCGGCATCCTCGGGGGAAGCTTCGCCTTCATCGGCTGGAGTCTCGCCTACCCGCTGGGCGCGTTCCACCATCTCATCTTCGATCGCGATGCGAAGCAGCCGGCGTTGGAGGCGGACACCGCACCGGCCCCGGCGGCAGCCCGGCCGAACTCAGCCAACGCCTGAAGGTATCACCATCATGATTTTCTCCAGGACCCTCCTGTCGACCACCATGCTGGCGGTCGCCAGCCTCGCCCCGCTCGCGGCATCCGCCCAGCCTGCCAACCCTTTCGCGGCACCGGCGCCTGCCATCCCGGCCCCGCCCGCGGCGGTTACGGCTCCTGCCAATCCGGGCGTATCCGCAACCCTGCGCAGGTTCAACGCAGGTTCGGCCGAACTGGCCTTCGCCGGCGAGCGTGTGGAACGGGCCTACCCGTTCTACGTCACGGCAGCGGAAACCGCCCAGGCGGCACAACTCGTCCTGTCCTATCAGAGCGCCGTCTCGATCATGCCCGAGACATCGCGAATGGCCGTCTTCATCAACGACCTGCCAGTCGGGGAAACACAGCTCGGTCGCAGCGGCGAATTGTCGGTCGCCATTCCCGCGGGCGTCCTGCAGCCGGGCTATAACGGTATCCGCATCCTGGTCGACCAGCACCATCGCGTGGACTGCTCGATCGAGGGAACCTACGAATTGTGGACCCGGATTGCCCCGTCGCTCAGCGGCCTCGACTTCGGAACCCCCTATGTAGAGCTCTCCTCGCTCGCCGATCTGCCGGCCATCGCCCGTACCGGGACTGACCGGATGGCGATCAATCTCGTGCAGAGTGCCGGCCGGACGGCGGACCTCGACCGCGCGATGAGCGTCCTTCAGGCTACCGTACTCCTGGCTGGTATCGATCGTCCCGCCGTCACCGTTTCCGGCAGCGCCGGGAGCGGCCCCGGCCTCGACATCATCATCGGCACACCGCCGGGTGGCGTGCGGCCGGCCTCGACGCGTCCGGCCGTTCAGGTCGCCCCGGACGTATCCCTGATTGCCCCCGAGGCGGGCGGCAGGGCGACCCTGCTCGTCGGCTCGCAGATCACCGGTGACATCGACAGGACGATCGCCGCGCTTGTCGAGGAGGCACGGTCGAACGCGCCGATGGGAACGGCAGCGGGCCTGAGGTCGCTGTCCATTCCCCAGGGCCAGACTGTCTCGTCCAAGACATCCATCCCGCTTGTCGACCTGGGGCTCGATACGCGGGAATTCGCCGGCCGGGCCTACCGCTCCGAGATTGCCTTCGGCCTGCCCAGCGACTTCTACGCGGCAGACTACGACGCGGCACACATCACACTCGATGCCGCCTATGCTGCGGGCTTGTCGGAGGACGCCACGCTCATCGTCCGGGCAAACGGTCGCCAGGTGTCCTCACTGCCCCTAAGTTCGACCAGACAGGGACGCATCGAACAGCAGACGTTGAAGGTGCCGCTGAGCGCACTCCGACCGGGGCACAATCGCGTCACCTTCGAGGCGACGCTCCTGAGCGGCAGCGACGAAACCTGCGAACCCATCGCATCGATCAGCGATATGCCAGCCCGCTTCGTCATCGGCCCAGGCTCCGCCCTGCATCTGCCGCGCGTCGCGCAGATGGGTCACCTGCCCGATATGGCAGCCATGTCGGCAGGACGGAGCGTAGGCGGCGACGAGAGCGAGACGCTGACGATCTACTCCACCGGCCTGAATGCGCCGGGCCTGGACGCGGCGGCAACGCTTCTGGCGCAGATCGCCGCCTCGTCCGGAAGCGTCCAGCCGGTGAAGGTCTCGCGCGACGTACCGATGGTCGCCTCGGGTGATCTCCTGGCCGTCGGCACATATGCCGATCTCCCGCCTGCTCTACTGGATCAGGTCGGGCTGGCTGTCCCCTCGAGGCTCGGAGCGGAGGCGGAGACGGACGGCACGCAGGCGTCGCTGTCGCAGGAGGAAACGGGCGGAGCGGGGCTCGGCAACATCCGGATCGCCTCCTTTGCGGATGCCTTCGCTGCCCCCACCGACATCGCGTCCCGCATCGAGGAACTCGGCGGCTGGGTCGGTGGTCTCGTCAGTGCGCAGGCATCGAATTTTCTCGGCCTGGGCGAGAACGACGCCTTCACCAACGGTGGTGGTCACGTGCCGGAACCAGCCAGCAGGCTGGTCATGGCGCAGGCCGCCACGCCCGGTGATCGCCCCTATGCCTGGACGGTCGTCGCTGCAGCGGATGCCGCTACACTGACGGCCGGCGTCCAGACAATGGCTGCGGCAGCAAACTGGGCGCAGCTCGGTGGCGCCGTCACGGTCCTTCACGATGACGGCCAGGTGGTCTCCCACGACGCCAGCGAGGAGCGCCTCTACGAGACGCAACCGCGATCCTTCGGCAACCTGCGGCTGGTCTTCGCCGGCTGGCTGTCTCGCCATCTGCAGGCATATGTGCTGACGCTGATCCTTCTGGCCCTGATGCTCGGCATCTCAACGCGCCTGTTCCTGTCGCAGGTCGGAAACCGCGACCGATGAGATCGATCCTCACACTCTGTGCCCTGGCGTCGCTGGTCCCCGCCATGACCTATCCTCCGGCCGCGCACGCCAACCCCGTCACGGCGACGTCTGCCGCACCCGAGGTCCTGCCGGCCGACTATATCGTCGGGTCGTGGCAGCTCTATCGTAGCCTCTTCATGTCCGCCGAAGGGCGGATCATTGACCGTGAAAACGGCTCGATTAGCCACAGCGAAGGCCAGGGCTACGGCATGCTGATCGCCGTTGCCGCAGGCGATCGCCAGAGCTTCGATGCCCTGTGGGACTGGACCGAACGCGAACTGATGGTGCGGGACGATAATCTGGCGGCGTGGAAATGGGATCCGGCCGCCTCGCCCCACGTCACCGACCCCAACAACGCCACGGACGGGGACATCCTGATCGCTTGGGCGCTGCTGCGAGCCTGGAAACTCTGGGGCGTCAGGGATCATCTGCGCGAGGCCCGCGCCATCGTGGGTGACGTGGTGGCGCTTGCCACGACCGACAGTCGCTACGGCACGGTTCTGCTGCCTGGTGTCCAGGGGTTCACCGTCGAGGACAGCGCCGACGGGCCGGTCGTCAACATGTCCTACTGGGTCTTCCCCGCAATCGCGGAGCTCGGAGAGACAATGCCCGAATTCAAGGCGCTGAACCTCGCAGCGAGCGGCTTCGCGCTGCTGCATGCGATCGACGCCACACCTGAGAAGATCCCGTCCGACTGGACGGGGATCGGCGGTGAGGTTCCGCACCCGGCGGCGGCCTTCGCTCCGACCTTTGGCTACAACGCCGTCCGGATCCCGCTCTACATCGCCTGGCAGACGAACACCGAACCGCAACTGCTCGAAAGCCTTCAGCGGGCCTGGGGCGACGAAGGCCGCAGCGGTCTGGCGGTGCTCGACGTGACCACCGGGACGCCGATCGAGCCGATGGTCTCGCCGGGCTACGACGCAATCCTCGACGTCATCGCGTGCAGCCTGGGCCAGAGCAATTCGGCGCGTCGCGCCAAAGCGTTCGAGCCGTCAACCTATTATGCCAGCACGCTCCACATTCTCAGCCTGATGGCCCTCTCAGAAAGGTATTCCGAATGCTTCTGACGAGATCCCGCGGACTTGCGTCCGTCGCCTTTCTCACCGCCATGTTGGTCGCTCCCGTGTCGGCCGAATCCGATTCCGCGACCCCCGGGAGCCTGTCGTTCGGACTGTCTACGGGGGCCACCGCACCAGGCGCATCCGCTCCCGATAAGAATGCAGCGCCTCCCGTATCGAGCCGCAGTGGCGACATCTTGCGAACCTTCTATCCGCAGATTGACGCCGGTGCGGTGTCCCCTGCTCCAGCCGGCCTCGCCCCGACCGGCGTCGCACAGACCGCCGGCGCGGCTGCCGCCAATCCGTTCGCCATCCCTGCCCCGGTCACGACACCGGCAGCGGTGGCCGTCGCTCCAAATCCATTCGTCGTGCCCCCGGCAGCGACCACTGGCGCCCCCGCCGATGCGACGCATCGGAACCGTCCGGCTTTCTCCATCGACGGAGGCGCCGACGCCCAGACCGGATCGGGCGACAGGAGCGGGATCGACGAGAGTGCGCTGCGCTACTATGCGGAGCAACGCAATCTCGAGCGGGTCGGCGCCGAAATCCGACGCCTGAAGACGCTGTATCCGGCCTGGACCCCTCCCGCCGATTTGTTCGCTCCCAAGAGTGATGTCGACGAACAGCCGCTCTGGGATCTGTTCGCGGCCGGCCGCTTCGCTGAGGTGCGTAGCAGGATCGCGACCTACCAGGCACAGCATCCGACCTATCGACCGTCGGCGGATCTGGCGACCAAGCTCGACGATGCCGATGCCCGCCAACGGATCAAGGCATCTTTCGAGGCCGGTGACTGGTCATCGTCGCTCGCTGCCGCCCGGGAGCGTCCGTCGCTTCTGGTCTGTGCGGAAATGGATGTCCTGTGGCAGGTCGGAGAAGCCTTCGCCCGATCCGGCGATCTGGCTCGTGCCTTCGATCTCTACGGCTACGTTCTGACCACATGCGACAATCCCGGCGAACGCCTCGCCACGATGCAGAAGGCGGCCCTGCTGTTGCCGCAGAAGGGCGTCGACGCCCTGATCACCTTCGGCAGAACCTTGGCGAACGGATCGCGCGAGTTCGACGGCATTCGCTTCCAGAAGCTGCGTGCCGAGATCGGCGAAGAGATCGCCGCCGGACAGAAACGCTCGCGGGTCTCCGCGAACGACCTTCAGGCCTACGAGCGTTTCGCCAAGGCGACGCTGTCGGCCGAAGATGCCAGCCTCCTGGGCTGGTATCATTACAATCTCCAGCGGTTTGACATGGCGAAGGAGTGGTTCAGCCTCGCCTCCGACATTGAGCCCAACCCGAAGCATCTGGAGGGCTATGTCCTCTCGCTGCGCAATCTGGACGAACTCGATACGGCCGAAGATCTGGCTTATCGCGAGTACGAGGACTCGCCCGAACTGGCGAAAATCTACGTCGAGCTGGTGGCCGACAGGATGAACGATCCAGCGGTCGCGGCGGATCTGTCCGTTGCCGATCTCGGTCGCTTCCAGACCGTGGTCGAGGATACACGTTCGGCCCTCGGCGCCCAGACGCTGGGCTGGCACCTTCTGGAAGACGACAAGATCGACGAGGCCGGAACCTGGTTCGAGAAGTCGGTGGATTGGGACGTCACCGAAGAGGGCGTTCTCGGCCTCGCGGTCGTGGCCAGCCGGACCAAGAACAACGCCGGTCTGAAGCAGATCAAGGCCCGGTACGGCGACGAATTCGCCACGCTCGCCGAGATCGAGGAATACGCCCCTCCCGCCCGCGTCGTGTCGTACCGGCCGGGCAGGTCGGCTGCATCGCCGTCGCGCGGAACGCGGCGGGCACGGTCTGGCGGCGGCGGCGGCGGTGGCGACAAGCTGATGCGGCAGGCCAACCAGCAATTCCAGGCTGGCGACTACAATGGCGCCCTGGCGACCCTCAACAAGCGAGAGGCACGAAGCGGCAAGTCCTACGGCGCCGAAGTCCTGAAGGGCTGGGTCAACATCAAGCTCCGGCGCTGGGACGAGGCCGACCGCATCTTCCGGAACCAGGACAAGAAGCGCTCCACACGGGACACCCGCTTCGGCATCGGTGCAGTTGCGAACTCGAAATACGGGATGTGGCCGGAGAGCCAGAACAACTGCAAGGTCCGGTTCAAATGCTAGATCGTCGGGGGCCGGTCATTTTCCGGCAACGGCTCATATCCACCGACAGCCACGCGATCCGTATGTCGGTATAGGGCCGGCGAGTCTTGACCGACGCACCGGGTTGGTCGCGAGAGCCCGCGCTCGGCCTGAACGAGATGCAACGACAACCTGGAGTACTTGGGCTCGTCCCCGTTCAGGCGCGATGCAGCATGGGATCGGTGCGATACGGGGCACCAAGCGCGGCGTTCAGGGATTCGGGCCCCAGCCCGGCCTCGCGCCAGCTCTTGGCCACCACACTGGCGATGGAGCGGCGGAAGCGGCTGCTGGAGAATTGTTCGGCATGAGCCCTGATCAAAGTGGGCTCGAACGTATCTTCCCGCGCCTCGAACTCGCCGATGGCATCGAGCACCGCCTCGACGGTCTGATCCTGGAAATGGACCCCGACGGTATCGTCAATCACGGTTTCCAGCGCGCCGCCGGAAGCGTAGGCGATCACCGGACGTCCGCAGGCCATCGCCTCGACGGGCAGGATCCCGAAATCCTCCTCTCCAGGAAACAGCAGCGCCCGGCAGCGCGATAGATGATCCTTGAGGACATCGAAGGGCTGGAAGCCGAGAAACCGCACCGTCGGCCCGGCGATCGCCTTCAGCTGTTTCGTCGCCTCACCCTCGCCGATGATCACGAGAGGCTTGCGGGCACGGGTGCAGGCCTCCACCGCCAGATCGACGCGCTTGTAGTGCGTCAGCTGGCCCGCATAGAGATAGAAGTCGCCGCGCTCCTCGCCGATGGCGAAATCGTCCACGGCGACGGGGGGATGCACCACTGCAGCCGGCCGGTTGTAGTAACGGGAGATGCGTCGCGCGACATGGGCGGAGTTGGCGATGAAATGGTCGACCCGTGCAGATGTGGTGACGTCCCACATCCGCAACATCGGCGAGGTCACCGACATGGCCAGCCGCCCGGCAGCGTTCAGGTTGTTTCGGTAGACGTGATAGTGGTCCCAGATATAGCGCATCGGCGAATGGCAGTAGCACAGATGCAGTGCATCCGGCCGGGTCACGACACCCTTGGCGGGTCCCGATTCGCTGGAGATCACCAGATCGTATTCCTGCAGATCGAACTCCTCGATCGCGAAGGGCATCAGCGGAAGCAGCTTCTGGTAGTGGCGCGTCGCTCCCGGGATGCGCTGGAGAAAGGACGTCACGATCCGGCGTTCGCGCAACATCGGCGATAGCTTCTCGCGATCGCAGACCAGCGTGAAGATGTCGGCCTCGGGAAACATCTCGCAGAGGTTTTCGACCACCTTCTCGCCGCCACGCATGCCGACGAGCCAGTAATGAATGATCGCGACCCTGGCCGGACGATCGCGGCGGGCGATCCGCGGGCTGGGGATCCGCCCAGCGGAAAGGGAAAGTGCTGCCGGTTGCGCCGGCGGAGACGCGCGAACATTCATCGCTTTATACCTCCAGAGCGGTGGCAAGCCGTCCGATGCCTGCGCGCGTTTCAGCGAGGATGCGCTCTCGACACCGTTCCGAGGGAAAGACCGCCGCCGCGGCATCGAGCCGGCGCGGAATTCCGTCGGGAGCAGCTTCACCGATAGCCACGACCTGTTCCGACAGGCCGACCGACGCCATGAACGCGTCGAGCTTCGGGTCCCAGCGCAGGGCCAGCGCCGGGACGCCGTAGGAATAGGCGACAATGATCGCATGCATTCGGAAGGCGATCAGCCGGTCGAGCCCTGCGATGGTCTCGCAGAGTTCGGCCGGCGTGCGCGGCTCGACGAAAGCGATCGATGGCGCGGCCGCTTCGAGGCGCTCGGCGATTGCCACCAGCATCGCCTTGTCCTCGGGGCTGCCATTGGTGAAGGCGACGACACTCGCGCCGTTCTGACACAGGGTAGAGGCGACGGCGACATACCAGTCGGCCAGTTCGCCGGGCCGCAGCACCACATCGGAATGGTAGCGCACCGCCGTATCGCTCATGATGCCGAGACCCACCCGGCGCCCGACGGATATGGGCCGCGCGGCACGGTAGGTCTCGCTGGCGAGAAGACCCGGATCGCGGACCAGTTCGGCGGGAACATGCAGGGCATGACCGAACAGACGGTTCCAGTTGATCCTTGAAGCGTCGTCGCGGACGAACACTGCCTTCAAATCGGTACGCGCCAGCACTCTCGCCAGCATATGCCGGCCGGTGTCCGACCAGCGGGCGGCGCAGCCGACGCCGTAGAAGGCGACGGGCAGATCGCGGCGGGCCGCCTCGTCCAGCGCCAGGGCAAGCTTCGTGGGAAAGTTGAGGTCGAGATCGGCGAGAAGATTGCCGCCGCCGATGACCACCGCATCGCACGGCTTGACCCCGGTCCTGTAGTGGGGTCGCCATTTGCGCCGCGACTGGAGCACCAGCGGCAGACGTATGGCGGCCCGGCGGACCGGTTGCGGGAGGTTGTTCAGAACGGCCAAGGCCAGATGTCGCCCGGCGCCGGACCCGCCATAGGCCTCTCGCCCGGCCAGATCGATCGACGCGACATCAGCGCTGCCCAGTTCCTGGGCCAAGGCCTCCTCCAGGCACTCCGACAGGACGCCGTCCCCCAGATTCGGACTGTATTTCACATTGAACAGGCGGATGCTCCGCCCCGCGACCGACGCCTCGCTTTTGCGGGCAACGGCTGCAAAGGAGAGAGGCAGCGTGTTTTCGGCGAGGGCATTCAACGTCATGGCCGCAGCCCATCTGCCGGCATTGTTGCAAGCACCTCTCGGTAATGCCCCAGAAGCGCGTCGCACCAGGCATCGGGCGACTGAGCGATGCGCCCGGCCCGCGCGAAAGCCCGCAGGCTCATCGCCTTCGTCTCCGCTTCGGAGAGCGCCGCAAACCTTGCCATAGCCTGTTCCAGAGTCGAGGGATCGTCGCCGCGATAGGAAAACCCGATCCCGGCCGCGTCCACGTCGGCCGCAAGCAGAGCGCGATCGGACAGGATGACAGGAAGACCGCTGAACGAGGCCTCGGCCGCCACCAGGCCGAAGGGTTCGGCATATTGCGTCGGCATGACCAGTGCGCGCGCTTTGGTGGCCATGACCGCGATATCCTCGCGCGCAAGCCACCCGGTGAATTTCGCCGACGGGTGGCGCTGTTCCAGCATCTGGCGCAGCGGTCCGTCGCCGACGACGATCGCTTCGAGGTTCAAGGCGTCGGCCGCGGCCAAAAACGCCTCCACCCCTTTTTCCGTCACCAGGCGGCCGACGAAGAGAAACGCCGCGTTCGCCTCCGACCTGACCCGCTCCGAGGTGAACGGCCGGACAGGGTTGCGCACTGTATGCAGCGCGCTCCCCGGATAGCCGGCCCGCTCCAGAAAGGGCTGCATGCCTTCATGCAGCATCAGGATGCGATGCGCGGCCTGCTTTGGAAAACTCGATGCGAGGGACAGCGATCGGGCGCTGCGCCAGAGCTTTTGGGGGTAACTCCGCTTGTCGCAATGGGTCCGCATGCACGACAGGCCAAGCGGCTCGCGCTCGCAGACCTCGCCGGCCTGATAGTCATGATACGCGCCGTTCGGGCAGGCGAGAAAGAAGTCGTGGGCATGGACGATCATGCGCCCGGACACCGGGGCCAGTGCACGAAACAGCGTCGGTGAGAGGATCTTCGACCAACCATGGACGTGATAGACAGTGCCCGGCGTGTCGTTGGCCCGGATCCACTTTGCGACGAAGCTTGCAACTGCGCCATTGTGAATGCCGCTCACCGCCGCCCTCAGGCCCTGGTCGAGGATATGGGCCTCTCCCATCGCGACCAGGTCGACGCCGCTCGTGGCGAGTTCGCCGTGATCTGTCTCACCGCCCGAGATGAAGGTGACGGGAAACCCGCGTCTGCGGATCATCCTGGCAGACAGGAGTGCGAGGTCGGTCGCCCCGCCCTTGGCTGTCGAGACGTCGTTGAGAATGACGACACGGTCGATATCCCGACTGGCCGCGCGCCCGCACCCGTTGCCGGCGTTGGCATAGGCGAGCGGTCGGTCTTCCCGGTCTTTGTCCCGCAGGACATCACCCTCCATCGCGTCCATCCCGTGTCATGACACTTTCCGCACGAAGAGTGGCGTCGCCACATCCCGGACCGACGCGGTGGGAAGGCCGTGCGCGGCCCGGCTCGATCGGCGAACGCCCCTCAGCCCGCCCACGCTGCACCGTTGCACCCGTTGCGGTAATCAAGTGCGGTCGGACCGCTATGGGAGTTCGACGGGGTCGTGGTATCGGTTCCCTTCGGAACCGGATCGCAGAAGGCGAAGGATGCAAGCGCGTCCCGCCTGAGGACCGTGATGCACCCCATCCCAAGCTCGATGAGCTTCCTCTCCTCCCAGCTGTGCAGGCAGCGGTTCACCTTTTCGCGGGAAGCGGGCAGCATGCAGGCGAGATCGTGCTGGGATATCGTGACCGTATCGCCGGCCTCGCCGTCGCTTCGTTCAGACTGGGCCAACAGCCGCAACAGGCATGATGCAAGGCGTGCGGGCAGGCTCGGTGTTGCACCGCACACGACCTTGGTCTTCAGAGTGGCGATCTTTGCGAGCGCCTCCGCCCACATCGCCTGCCGGAATTTGGGCCAGATATCCATGGCTTCGAGCAACGTCCGGCGATCGATAAGCAAAGCTGCACATTGAGTCTTGGCGACCATTTCCATCGCCACAGCTCTCGTTTCGGAAAGATTATTCCAACCGAAAAGCGACCCCCGTGACAGGACATCGATAATGAACACACGCCCATCCGCGAGATATGACGTTGTGTAAGCCGTCCCTTCGATGAGTATCGCCATACCGCCAGTGGAGTCCTCCGAGGAGCTGATAACCGCTCCTTTGGCGAAGACGCGAACGGTAGAAAGATTGACGAAATGCTCCGTCGCATCCGGTTCTATATCGGCTAGAAACGGGACGCGCTGCAGCAATTCTGCGCTATTGTATCGGATTTTCTCGGGGTGCATTTCATCGCCCTTCAGGAAGAAGACGAACCGGCCTACAATGCTCGTACACCCACTTATGAACGTAGAATCTATTCATAAATCACAACCCATCGTTGTGCATTTTTCTGGTATTCTTTGATGTGCGTCGCACAAGGGCACTATGCACGTCATACTAGCGCGATTGTTCTTTACGGCTATCACAATTATTTTTTTGCACCTATGACCTCGGTCACAGACTTCCTGACCTGACCTGACGTTAGGTCCCGTTATCAAAGCGTTAACGGAATTGTGCGTCGCACAATCGCCTTCTGGAGGTCTCAATGCCGTCCGATCCGTCGCACGCCTCTTTGCTGACGAACACAGCCAACTTTTCTGATGCCTCACCATCACGACGCAACGTCAGCGAAACCGGACCTTACGGCGGCCGGGCCAAGCGTGCCGTCGATTTCCTGCTGGCGCTGGCCGGGCTGATTCTGCTCGCTCCGCTGTTCGTCCTGACCGCGATCGCGGTCAAACTGTCGGATGGCGGCCCCATCTTCTTTTCGCATAAGCGAGTGGGGTTTCGCGGCAACTCCTTCGGTTGCCTGAAGTTTCGCACGATGCGCGTCGATGCCGCCGAGCGGCTCACCGCCTACCTCCAGTCCGACCCGGACATCGCGAAGGAATGGAACGCCACGCGCAAGCTCAAGGATGATCCGCGGGTCACTGCCATTGGAACGATGCTGCGCCGGTCGAGCATCGATGAGCTGCCGCAGCTCATCAATGTCCTGCGGGGCGAGATGAGCCTTGTCGGGCCGCGGCCCGTGGTCGTCGACGAGCTGACAAGATACGGGGCCCTCGTCAGCCTTTATCTTTCGGCCCGCCCAGGCCTGACCGGCCTGTGGCAGGTCAGCGGCCGGAGCGACACGTCCTACGACCAGCGGGTGCGGCTCGATGCCGACTATCTGTCCCGGTTTTCCCTGGTCGCCGACACGGAAATCATCCTCAAGACCGTACCGGCCCTGTTCTCCCAGCGCGGCTCCTACTGAGCTGCCTCCAGCCCGCTTCGGCGGCTTCCGGGCCG
Organism: Aurantimonas sp.; assembly: GCF_964217435.1. NCBI lineage: Bacteria > Pseudomonadati > Pseudomonadota > Alphaproteobacteria > Hyphomicrobiales > Aurantimonadaceae > Aurantimonas > Aurantimonas sp. The sequence goes on from NZ_CAXPJM010000002.1 coordinate 189,583, forward strand.
CCGATCCACGCCAGTGACAAGTGCAGCCTCATCACGGGGCGCCGCGGGCTTGCGCAGGAACCGCACCTTCCCGTGACGCCTTGACGGAGTCCCGATGCAAGTTGAGTTGATTGGCCTGATTGTCGCGATAATGGGCGCCCTGACAGTACATCGGGGCCTTGGCTTCGGACTCGCCGCTCTGTCCCTGTTCAGTCTGCTCGGCGCCTCGGCAGCCCTGATCCTGCCTGCCCTCGGCGGCGCCAGCATCCAGCCGGCCCATCTGTCACTGGCCTTCCTCTGCGCCGCTCTGGCCCTGCGTCCCAAAACCTTCGGCATCGGCTTCTCGGCCTTCAACTATCCCAGCCCGGGCTTCTGGTTTGCCCTGTTCACCATCTATGGCGTCGTCACGGCGATGTTCCTGCCGCGCATCTTCGCCGGCTCGACCGTGACCTACTCGCTCGCGCGCGGCAACGACCTCCATTACATCCTCGCCACCCCGCTGAAGCCAACGGCCACCAACCTCACACAGGCCGTCTATCTCCTTGGCAACCTCGTCTGTTTCGGGGCCGCCTTCGCCTATGCCCGGCTTGGTCGCGCAACGACTCTGGCAAAGATGCTCCTCGCCACCGGCGTAGTCTGCGTGGGCTTCGCCTTCCTGGATCTGGCGACCTACGCCACCGGCACGCAAGGGTTGATGGATGTCATCCGCAACGCCAACTATCGCATGCTCGGGGATGGCGAGATCCACGGGTTCAAGCGGATCGTCGGCTCGTTCAGCGAAGCCGGCGCCTATGGCTACGTCGCGCTCGCCTTCTACGCTTTCTCGCTGATGCTCTGGCTGGAAGGCGATCGCTCGCGGCTCGTCGGGCCCCTCGCCGCGACCTTGCTGGCGACAATCCTCCTGGCGACCTCGACCACGGCCTACGCTGCGACGGCCGTTCTGTCGCTCGGCGTCCTCGGATATTGCGTGGCGGCGGTTGTACGGCGCCGCGCCAGCGCCCGCCACCTCGTCTACATCCTGGCCTTCGTCGTGGTCGTACCGGTCATCATCGCCGGATCGACGCTGCTGCCGGCGGTGCGCGACACCGTCACAGCTCTCTTTCAGGAGACTGTCATCACCAAGCTGGACAGCCAGTCCGGCGTGGAGCGCATGCGTTGGAACGAACGGGCGCTGATCTCTTTCGCCGACACCGCGGGCCTGGGCGGCGGGCTCGGCAGCATCCGCACGTCGAGCTTCATCGTGGCACTCCTGTCGAATGTCGGCATTCCGGGCGCCCTTCTCTTCCTGACCTTCTTCGTCTCGCTGCTGCGCCTCGCCATCGCCACCACCAAGCAGGCCGACAGTGATCCGATCGTGATCGCGGCTCTGACGGCCTGTTTTGCCCAGATCACCGCCGCGTCGATCTCCGCCGGTTCGGTCGATCTGGGCATCGGCTTCTGTCTGATGGCGGGCCTTGCCACGGGGACAGCCCAGGCTTCGAGCGCGCGGCAGGCGATGACCCTGCCCTTCGCGCCCAGCTGGTTCGGCGGCCCTGCACAGGCCCTCCGCATCCCGGGCTCCCCCGCAAGGCAGCCGCTTCCCTCGGCTTCGTTTGGAGGATCACGGTCTTGACGTCGCATCGCAGTCCCCTGGCCACGATCCCGGTCGGCTATCCGCTCACGCCCCACCACCCCGAGCGCGAGCGTCCGCTCGATCTGCGCAGAATCTTCGAGTTTCTCATCGGCAGCTGGTTGCCGATCCTCGGAATGGCAGCCGTGTTCGGCGGTGCCGCTGCGACCTACGCGCTGACCACGCCCCCAACCTATTCGAGCACCACGCAGCTGATGCTCAATCTTGGCCAGACGCGCGGTCCCGACGGCGCGTCTTCGATCGCCGAACAGGCCATGATGGAGGGCCAGATCGAGGTCGCCCAGTCCAACAACGTGCTGGCCGCGGTGATCAGGCAGCACAATCTGCTCGAAGACCCGGAATTTGCCGACAACAGCGTGTCGATCGTCGGAGGTCTGCGCGATCTCCTGGCGATGGCGACCGTCGACCCGACCCAGCCTGCCACGCCGGCTCCCGCAGTGGAGGCGCCGGCTGCTGGCGAGGAAGATGCCGCTCCTGGATTGGGCGGTGTACGGCCACAGGATCGCGTCATGGCGCGCCTGCGCAAGCAGATCTGGGTGCGCCGTGTCGGCCAGTCGCCGGTCATCGAAATCGCCGTGACCTCCGTCGATCCGGTCAAGGCCGCGACGCTTGCCAACGCCTTTGCCGCCAATTTCATCGCCCACAACATCGCGATGAAATCGTCGGCTGCCCGGCTGTCGGCCAACTGGCTCGCGGAGCAGGTCCAGGCGCTGCAGCAAAAGGTCTTCGACGCGGAGCGGGCGGTCGGCGCCTTCCGCTCGTCCGGCGCGCCGACCGACCAGTACAAGCTCGCCGAGCTTGAAGCGGTCGCCGACACCACCCGCGATCTTTACAAGACCTATCTCCAAAGGGCGGCTGAGACCCGCCAGCAGGTCTCCAACCCGCTATCCGACGCGACCGTCCTTTCCGAAGCCACCGTGCCGATCGGCAAGAGCCATCCGCGCAGCAGCCTTATCGTCGCCCTCGCTCTGGTGCTGGGCGCCGGTGCGGGAACCGCCGGCGCCATCGTGCGCCGCGTCATCAAGCGCGAGATCACCTCGGCCGAGCGCGTGCGCAACAGCACGGGCATCTACAGCGTCAGCACGGTCCGGCGCCTGCGCCGCCGCACCCTGCTCCGCCGCCGCAGCCTGCCTTTCCCGACCCTGTGCGACAGCAGCAAGACCGCCCGCGTCAAGAGCCGCTTCTTCCGCAACGACATGGACGAACTGCGCGCCAGCCTCGACGGACTTCGTCGCCGCCGCGACGCCAGGATCATCGGCTTCGTGGGGGCCGATGCCGATGTCGGCGCCACGACCATGGCGTTCAATCTGGCGTGGCTGTGGTCCCGGTCGGGTGCCCGTACCTTGCTGATCGACGCGGACAGCGAGCATCCGACCCTCAGCCAGACTCTGGGCATGCCTGACGGACCGGGGCTGACGGATCTCTTGGAAGGGACCGCTCAGACGGCGGCGACCCTTCGCGGTGTTACCCCGTCCTTGTCGTTTCTGCCGATCGGGCGCACCGACGACGTCACGCCGGCCGCCCGGATCTCGTCGCAGCGCACCGCGTGGCGCTTCTCGGACGTGGGCGATCAGTTCGATCTCATCATCGTCGACCTGCCGGCCATGGCCCATTCGGCCGATGCCCGATCCATCGCGCCCCATCTCGATGCGCTGGTGCTGGTCACCCGCTACGGCACGACGCTGGTCGACCAAGTCGTGACCCTCGTCGACTCTCTTCAGGAAATCGGCACCGAGCCCATCAGCATCGTCATCAACCAGGCACCGTCCGTATCGCAGCAGAGGTGATCCCATGAGCATTGCACAGATCGTCCAGAGCCCGGACCTGAAGGAAAAAGTCCGACGGACCTTGAAGTCGATCGGCTACGAGACCGACGACTGGGTCCGCGTCATGATGTATCGCGACGCCTTCGCCTTCATTCGCGAACTGGGGCCGCAGACACTCGACACGCTGGAGATCTCCGGTGGGGTGCAATGGCGCCGTGAGTTCGATTTCCGCAGTTACCGCGCCACCGAATATCCGGGCTTCGACATCTGTGTCGAGACGCTCGAAGAGCGCTTCGACCTGATCATCGCCGATCAGGTCTTCGAGCACCTGAAGAAGCCGGCAGCCGCCGCGCGCAACGTTCATGCGATGCTGCGTCCCGGCGGCTATTTCATCATCGCGACGCCGTTTCTCCTGCGCGTTCATGCCTCGCCGATCGACTGCAACCGCTGGACCGAGACCGGCCTCGCACAGCTTCTGGAGGATGCGGGCTTTCCCGCCGACCACATCACCACGCGATCCTGGGGCAATCGCAGCTGCGTGAAGGCCAATTTCTCACGCTGGGCCAAGCCCGGCCTGTTCGGCTCGCTGAAGAACGAACCCGATTTCCCGGTCATGGTCTGGGCCTATGCCCGCAAGCCGCTGGCCGGTGCAGAGGATCATCCGCAATGAGCCCCGCCGGCGCGTCCCCGTTGCGGATCGCCATCGGCATCGCGACCGCCGGCCGTCCGGACATACTGGAACGTGTCGTCGGCCTTCTCGACGGTCAGGCCCGGCCGGCGGACGCAATTCTCGTCTGCTCGCCGGATCAGGGCGACATCGACCGCATCGCAGCCGCCTTTCCGCAGGTCCGCGCCATACAGGGCGAACGCGGCCTGCCGCGGCAGCGCAATCGCCTTCTCACCGAAGCGCGCGACGTCGATATCCTGCTTTTCATCGACGACGACTTCCTGCTGGCGCCGGACTATCTGGTCACGCTGGAGCGCATCTTCGCCGGACACCCCGATATCGCGATGATCACCGGACGGGTGGTCGCAGACGGCATCAAGGGACCGGGCATGACCATCGACGAAGGCTTGGCGCGGCTTGCCTCCGCCGTGCCTGCGACCGGTGCCGACCTGGCCGAGGTCTACAATGGCTACGGCTGCAACATGGCGGTTCGCATGGATCCCGTCTGTCGGCACCGGTTGCGCTTCGACGAAGCGCTGCCGCTCTATGGCTGGCTGGAGGACATGGATTTCAGCCGCAGCGTTGCGCCCTACGGGCGGATCATGCGCGCCCGTGACGCGGTCGGGGTTCATCTGGGGGCCAAATCCGGCCGCCAGCCGGGGTTGCGGCTCGGCTACTCCCAGATCGCCAATCCGGTGCATCTCATGCGCAAGGGCACCTGCTCCTGGCAGAAGGGCCTGGCGCAGATCGGCCGCAACCTGCTCGCCAATCTCTACGGGACGGTGCGTGGCGAAGCCGGCATCGACCGACCTGGGCGCCTTGCCGGCAACGCGGCGGCGATCGCCGACCTCGTTCGCATGCGCCTCAGCCCGTCCAGAATCCTGGCGATGTGAGGCGGTCATGAGCAAGCTCGCGACGCTTCAGGTGCTGCGTGGTCTGGCTGCGGTTACGGTCGTGGTCGATCATGCCATCCTGCGGCAGGCCGAGTGGTCGCAGACCTCGGAGACCGTCATGCGGGCGGCCGAGTACAGCGGCGCGCTGGCGGTTGCGGTCTTCTTCGTGATCAGCGGCTTCATCATGCTCCACACCAGTGCGCGCAACTACGGCGCCCCCGGTGCGGTCCGGGGCTTCCTCGTCAAGCGGCTGTGGCGGATCGTGCCCCTCTACTGGATCGCGACCTCGCTCGAACTCGCGCTGCGTCTGCGGGCCGGCTCGGAGGTGACCCTCGACCGGGTTCTCGCCTCCTATCTGTTCATTCCCTACCCGGTCGCACAGGGCGAATACATGCGCCCGCTTCTCGGTGTCGGCTGGACGCTCAACTACGAGATGTTCTTCTACCTGCTCTTCGCGGCCTCTCTCGCCCTGCCCATCCGCCGCGGCCTGCCGCTGCTGTTCGCCGCCCTGGTCTCCATCGTCGCGTTCGGCGCGATCTTCATCGCACCGCTGACCGACGTTTCGGCGCCTCACACGATCCTGAGCTTCCTGAGCGAACCGATCATCCTGCTGTTTCCCGCCGGGATGCTGGTCGCGCTCCTGCACAAGGCCGGTTGGTTTCCGATCGTTCCCGGTGCCTTGGCGATCATCCTGCTGCTGCTCGGCGAGAATCTGCTCGGCTTCTCACTCTTCGTCGATCGGATGCCCGCCCCGTTCGTCTGGTGGGCTGCGACCTGGATTGCGTGCGCGATCGCCGTCGGCCTGAGCGTCGCCGCCCGCGAGCCGCAACGCCCCACGCCCATCCTGAGGTCGGGCGTCTGGCTCGGTGATGTCAGTTACGCCCTCTATCTCTTCCACTTCTTCAGCATTGTCGCCGCCGAAAAGATCTGGTGGTCGCTGTTCGGCGTCGCGCACAGCCAGATCGCCTTCGTCGCCTTTGCGTCCGCGACCTCGATCGCCGCGGCCGGCGTGATCCACGTCGCCGTCGAGCAGCCGATCATGAGGCTGTCGCGCGGTCGCAACGTCGCATCCGGGCCCATCCATCAGACGGCTCTCGCCAGCTTCATGCGCAGTTTCGGGGGCTCCTGATGCGTGGCCCCGGTCTCCTCTTCCGATGCAACAAGGGAACGTAGCGATCATGCGTCATGCCACCTGGACCGCCATCGAAGGCAATTCGCTCGCCATGGAAGCCTACCGGGCCTATCGGCGCCTGCCCGGCTTCGTGCGCACGCCGGCGCGCTGGCTCGTCGCCCCGCGTTGGAACGCGGCCTGCGCCTATGTCGTCGGCCGCTCGGGTGGGCGGGTCGTGGATGGGCCCTTCGAGGGCATGAAGCTGCAGCTCAGCACCGTATCGAGCCGTCACCTCCTCGGCTATATCCTGGGAACGCAGGAACTCGAACTGCACGGGGTCGTCGAGGACATCATCGCCCGGGGTTACGGCCACATCATCAATGTCGGCGTGGCCGACGGCTATTACGCCATCGGCTTTGCCCGCCGCATGCCGGCCACCCGCATCATCGGCTTCGAGGGTCTGCCGGAGCATCATCCGCTGGTGCGAAGCGCGGCCGAGGAGAACGGCGTCTCCGACAGGATCGTCTTGCGCGGCTTCTGCGAGACGCGCGACCTCGATCGCGCGCTCGACGAGACAGGACCAGGCAGCCTCATCCTCTGCGATATCGAGGGCGGCGAAAAGGCACTCCTCGACCCGAGCCTCACGCCGGCGCTGGCCCACGCAGATCTCCTCGTCGAGACCCATGACGACCTCGTGGCCGGCTGCACCCGAACGCTGATCCAGCGCTTCGAGAAGACCCACGACATCCTCTCCATCTTCGCCGAACCGCGGACGGCGGCGGATTTCCCGTCGGAGAAACTGCCGGCTCTGGCGAAACTGGCGCCGGCGACGGCGGTGGAACTGATGAACGAGCGCCGGACCGGGGTTCAGGAATGGCTGTACATGACGGCCCATGCGCGCGCCGGCGTTGCCGACGGCTGCGGGGAGCCCATGCCTTCATGAACCTGCTCCTCGCCAGCGGTACCCCGCATTTGCCCCAGCTCTCGGGCGGGCTTGAAGTCAACTCGCATCTGGCGGCCCTGGAACTGAACAGACGCGGCCACCGGGCCTCCGTGCTCGCCAAGCTTTCGGTGCGCGACGGCTTCGGAATGACCCGCTTCATGGCGAACTGCCTTGCCCGGCGGGATGTCTCCCGTGACCGCGAACTCGGCTACGACGTCTATCGTTCGATCCGCCCCTGGAGCGATCTGCGCGGCCTCGACCGGCCGGACATCGTGGTCGTGCAGAACGGCAACATGGTGGAGATGGCGCGTAATTTCCGCCGCGAGGGGATCGCCAGCGTTGCTTATCTCCACGGGCTGGAATTCGAAAGCGGCCCCCGCGCCTGGCACGGCACGGCCGCCGACCTGCCATTCTCGCACTACATCGCCAATTCCGAATTCACGGCCGACAAGTTCCAGCGGCGGTTCGGCATCCGGCCCAGCGTCATTCCGCCGATCTTTCCGGCGAACGAATACCGGACGGTGCCGCGGGCCCGCAACGTCACCTTCATCAACCCGGTGCCGGTCAAGGGACGCGATCTCGCCTTCGCCATCGCCGAACGCTGCCCCGAGATCCCTTTCCTCTTCGTTCGTGGGTGGCCCCTTTCGGGCAAAGCCGAAACGGCGCTGCGCCGTCAGGCGGAGGCGCTGGGAAATGTCCATCTTCTCGACCGGCAATCGGCGATGAAGCTGGTCTACGAGCAGACACACATCCTTCTCGCGCCGAGCCAGTGGGAAGAGACATGGGGCCGCGTCGCCAGCGAGGCGCAGTTCAGCGGCATTCCGGTGCTGGCGAGTCTGCGGGGCGGCCTGCCCGAAGCCGTCGGCCCCGGGGGCCGGCTTCTCGCCCATGACGCCTCGCCCGACCTCTGGGCCGAGACGCTGCGCCATATGTGGCATGATGAGCGCGAGCATGCGCGTCTCAGCGAGGCTGCCTTCGCCCATGCGGCACGCGCCGAGATCGATATACGCGAGCAGACAGACCGGCTGGTCGTCATTGCCGAAGCGGCTGCCGCATGACCCTCCGGCCGGCCCCTCACGGTGCTCTGCAGGACCGCGCTCCGGCGGGAAGGCCTGCCACTGGCCGCCTACTCGGCCGCCAGCCGCCAGGCCTTCACGTAGTCGACCTCCATGATGGAGGGATTCGGGGCGTCGTCGATGGGCCATCCCGCCCCGAGACCGAGGTCGACCAGCATGTAGAAGGTGCCATCGCCGAGTTCGACGGGCGTCGGCTGCGACCAGACCTTCCGGCCATCGAAATAATAGTCGATGGTCATCGGCCGGATGGCCACTCCGTAGGTGTGGAAGTCCGAATAGAGGCGACCCTCGGAAACAGGGACATGCCCGGTGGCGCTGCGGCTGTTTTCCGGAATCTGTCGATCCCAGACATGCAGCGACGCGCTGTAGCGGGCCGGCTCGTGCCCGTAATGTTCGACCACATCGACCTCGATCGTGCGCGCATCGTTGCGGTTGATCAGCCAGAAGGCCGGCCAGGTGCCCGCGCCTTCCGGAAACCGCGCTCGCATCTCGAAATAACCGTAGGAAAGGCTGAACCCATCGCCGTTCGGATCGACGGACGCGAGAAGGCCGGATTCCCACTCGCCGGCCTCGTCGCGGCGCGCCTCGATACTGAGCACGCCATCTTGGACGGTGAACGGAAATCCTTCGCGCGGATCGACGAATTTGGCGTCGCCGAAATCCCCGTTCCAGGGCGTGTGAGCGATCCAGCGGGTGCCCGGTCCCCAGGCGGACACATCCAGGGCATCGAAATCGTCCTCGAAGACCAGTTCCGCCCCGCCCAGATCGATGCGCTCGCCGAAAAACCGGTCGAACGCGCCGGTGTAGGCGGCAACGCCCGCAGCGGCGGCAATCCCTACCGCCGCGATGGAAAGAACGCGGACGAACAACGCCATCAAATCCGACCTTCCATTTCCGCGCATCGTTGTGTGTGGAGAACCACTACGCCAATTTCAAGCGATTTTCAACAGTATCCATTTATTATTTCAGGTCAATACTTCCACTATTCTATGGTATCGACCAATGTCTGATGCCCTCCTCAAGAAATCGACGGGATCGGCTATTGCCGGAGCGGCCACTCTGTTGGCAGGTTTCATCAGCACGGTGGTCGTCGCCAATCTGCTCGGCGTCGAGGGCGCCGGGCTCGTCGCCTTCGCGGTCTGGCTCTCGGTGGTCCTGGCTCCGGTCATCGACGGCGGGACGTCGCTGAGCGTGCTGCGCTTCTTCGCCGACCGGACGGGGCGCAAGGATCATCAGGGGGCGCAGGCCCTCGCCGGCTTCCTGCTGCGCCGCCTTCTCGGCTTCGCGATCGTCGCGGCGATCGCGGCAGTGGCGATCGCCGTCATAGCACCGGGAGGGGCGCGCGATGCGGTGGGAACCCTGTTCCCGGCCGTCGACATCGCGACCGCGACCGGCCTGGTCGCGCTGGTCGTCGCTCTGACCCTCGCCCAGGCTCTGGCGACCTTCACCATCAGCTATCACCGCGGTGCGCAAGCCTTCGGCTTCCTCGCCAAGATCGCCGCCGTCGCCTTCGTCCTGCAGGTCGCCGCCGTGACGATCGGCACACTTTTCTACGGCGCAACCGGCGCAGTCGCCGGCTACGTGCTCGGCCAGACGACGCTCGCCCTCTTCGCGTTGCCGCTCGTCCTGCACCGAGCCCCCCTGGAGCCGCTCCTGAGACGCGAGATCTGGCAGTACGGCCGCTACGCCTGGGCCGCCAACATGTGCAACATCTTCGTCTGGTCGCGGATGGAGATCCTGTTCCTGCAGCTCTACTGGGGTGCGGCCGAAGTGGGGCTGTTCAGCGTCGCAGTCGCCCTGGCAGCACTGGCATCACAGGGACCGCTGCTGCTCACCGGCGCCTTCCTCCCGGTCCTGGCCGCCCACAACAGCCGCGGCGACCGGGACGCCGTGCAGAAGGTGTTCTCCAACGGGACGACGATCGTCGCGCTCCTGGCCCTGCCCGCCTGCTTCGGAATGGCGGCTATTGCCCAGCCGATGATCGTGCTGCTCTACGGGCCGGATTTCGCCGCCGCGGGAACGGCCACCGCGATCATCCTTGTCGCGGCCGCGATCTCGGTCTCGTCGACGATCGGCACCCATCTGGTCAATGCGCTCGGTCGCAGCGATTTCATCTTCTGGTCGTCCATCGCCGGGGCAGTCGTGGCGGTGGCGCTCGGCTTCCTGCTCGTCCCCGAATTCGGTCTCGTCGGTGCGGCGCTAACCCGCGCCTCGGTGCAGATCGCCGCCGTCATGCTCGGCATCTGGTTCATCACCCGGCGCCTGAGATACGCCTACCCCTTCGCCCGTCTGATCCGCCTGACCCTGGCCGCCGCTGCCCCGGCCGGCGCCGCCTTCGCGGTCACTCAACTGGTCGCCGGGCCGCTCGGCCTTCTGGAGGCGATCCTCGCGGGTCTCGTGGTTTATCCGCTTTCACTTCGACTCTTCGGGGCTCTCGGCCCGGATGAACGCGCCGCGATCATCCATTTTGCCGAGCGCTTTCCGCCCTTCTCACGTCCCGCGGCCAACGCCTTCGTTTCGTTTCTCGCGCCTGCCCATCAATCCTGACGCCACGCTTTTTGGCGATCGATCAAGAGGTGCCCCATGTTCACCCACCGTTCGACCACATGCAGCGTCCGGGCCAGCAGCCGGATGCGCTGGCTTTCCGGCCTTCTGGCGCTTCTCGCGATCATCCTGTCCTCTGGACACGCAGCTCAGGCCGAGTCGCGCTCCGCCTACAGCCTCGTCGGCGACGACAAGGTGAAGGTGACCATCGTCGACTGGCGGTCGGGCGAAGGTGAGTACCGGGAATGGGAGGCACTGGGCGGTGTCTACCGCATCGATGCCGTCGGCCGTATTGCGATCCCTCTCGTCGGCGAAGTGGACGCGGCGGGCGTGACGACCAGCGAACTCGCCGATCGGATCGCCGGCAAGCTCGCCGGCCGATCGTCCACCGGCAAGCCGCCGTCCGTATCGGTGGAGATTTCGGAATACGGCCCGATCTACGTCACGGGCGAGGTCGAGAAGCCAGGGCAATATCCGTTCGCGCCCGAACTCACCGTGATGAAGGCTGTGAGCCTGGCCGGCGGCTTGCGCCGTCCCTCGGATTCGGCTGAATCCCGCGTCGAGCGCGAGCAGATCCAGTCGGCCCGCACCCTGAAGGAAGGCGAGATCGACCGGAGCGATCTCCTCGTCCGCCAGGCTCGCTTGCGCGCAGAACTCGCTGGCGAAGACGATTTTGCCGTGCCCGAGGCGATTGTCAGCGCACCCAACGTCGAACAGATCGTGGCCGACGAACGATCCTTCCAGAGACTTCGCTGGACCGAGTTTCAGGGTAAGCTCGAGGCTGCTCGCAGCCTCAAGGCGCTCTTTGCCGAGGAAATCGACTCGCTCGTCGCCAAGATCGCGTCGCAGGAGGAACAGGTCGCGCTTGTCGGCCGCGAACTCAAGAGCATCAGCGATCTCGTCCAGCGCGGACTGACAGTGTCGTCGCGTGAATTCGGTCTGCAGCGGATCGTGGCGGAATCACAGAGCCAGCTTCTGGATCTTCGCGTAGCCCTCACCCGCGCGCGGCAGGCGCAGGAGCAGGCCGAGCGGAGCCTGACGGAACTGGCCAACGAGCGCAATTCCCAGATCCAGTCCGAACTGGGCACGATCGCCACCCAGCTTCGGAAGGCCGAGCTCGCGATCCGCATTGCAGGATTGATGATGGACGAGACAGCCTACTTTTCCGCTCGCCTGGATGCCGGCGACGATGAGGACAGCAGCAGGATCGCCTACCGGATCACGCGGAAGAACGCCGCAGGAGGACAAACGGTCATCGCCGCCGATCCGCAGACGATCATAGCGCCCAGGGATCTGGTCGAGGTCATCGCGATGCCCCACGGGGCATCGACCTCCGCGGTCGATGGAGAAACGGGAAACAGCCCGCAGGCAGCCGACAGGCTCACGAGACCGAATTCGGGCGCGGCCGGGCCGAGCTGACCGCGCGCCTTGTCAGTGCGTGGGTTGTTCGGACTTGGCGTCGGGACGGGGCGTTGCAGCCTTGCCTGGAAACCAGGAACCGGATTCCCTGCGCGTGGATCTCGATGCGCTCTGCTTGCTTCGCATCCGATCGGTCAATCCGGCATGCACCAGGAGGCCGGCGAAATAGGCGACCTGCCCGGCCAGATAGAAGATCAGAACGGCGAAGAGACTGGTGCCCATAGCCAAGGTGGCGGCGAGCTTGGCGGCCAGTAGAATCGTGAGAAAGATCGCGAAACCACCGATACGCAGTTTGAAGCCGGCTGCAAAGCAGACAGCACTGACTGCAATCAACTCCCAGGGCACATCTTCCTCCAGCGGCTTGGTGCGGCCCGGTTCTGCCGAGCACGTGCCTTAATCCCCACAGCATACTATATTTCTTCAGATACCGTTACAATTTTGAACCGTTGTCATAATTGTCGGCACTGTTCCGTTACGTCGCAGGGCTCCAAACGCAAACGTCGAACCGCTGCATCTGTGGCCCAGACGTCCGATCCAGACGAAACCCGATTTGCGCGATCCACCGGCATCAACCGAGGATTCCCCTCACGCAAGATGCTTGCTCCCGCATGGCGCAAACAGCCATGCGTTTCCCGCCACTTCGTCGGACGGAAAGACTGCATTTCCCGCATCACTTCGCCGAAAAACTGACCATGGCACCCAAGCTTGGCGCAATTCGGGCCAAGGCTTGACATCATCGCGATCAAATGATTCTCAAACAAGAATCGGCACACGGACAGGTGGCATTCTGTAGCGGCTCGAGCTTCCCGACATCTGGGGAGCGTCCGGCCGGTCTGGTCACCGACGGATCGCAGAAGGCCAGCGTCGTGATCTTTGCGCAGCCAGTGGCGCGGGTATCCGATAACCGCGCAATGCCGGAACGCATATCGAACGCGATCCCAAGACCGTCGCTCAGGTTATTCGATGGTACGAGGATCTGTCGGCGCTGCTTCCACGCCGCGCAACTCGCTGGCGCTGCTCAGAGCGTACCGCGTGATGCGCCAGCCGCCAGGAGATTGCTCTTTGTGTGCCAGCGCCATGCGCTCTCGATGCTCGAAGCAAGATCGTGTTGCGGCTGCCAGCCAAGAACGTCCCGCGCGCGCCGGTTGTCGGCCAAGAGGATGGGAGGGTCCCCTGGGCGCCTTTCTGCCCTCCGGGTCTTGACCGGACGGCCGGAGACCATCGCCACTGTCTCCACGAGTTCGGCGACCGAGGTTCCGGTCCCCGTCCCCAGGTTCAGGGCCACGCTTGCCCCATCGTTCAGCAGATACTCGACGGCGCGGACATGGGCATCGGCGAGATCGATGACATGAACATAGTCGCGAATACAGGTGCCGTCGGCAGTGGCGTAATCGTCGCCGAAGATCGTGAAACAGTCACGCTGGCCGAGCGCGGTCTCGATCACCAGCGGCACCGCATGAGTCTCAGGGGTATGCCATTCACCGATGCGCGCCTCGGGGTCCGCTCCGGCCGCATTGAAATAGCGGAGGATGGCGCAACGGATCCGGTCCAGCCCGGAAAGATCACGCAGGATATGCTCGACGAGGAGCTTGCTCCACCCATACGGACTGATCGGGGCCTGGACGTGATCTTCGGTCAGCGGAGTGAACTGAGGAATTCCGTAGGTGGCGCAGGTCGAGGAGAAGACGATCTTGTCCACGCCCGCCGCTTCGGCCGCAGTGAGGAGCGACAGCGTTCCCGACACGTTGTTGTTGTAGAATGCGAGAGGATCGCGCACTGACTCTGCGACCTCGATCAACCCGGCGAAATGAATAATGGCGTGTGGCTGATACTGCCTGAACACGCTGCGCAGCCGGTCCGTGTCTCGAATGTCGCCCTGTTCGAACGGCCCCCATCTCACGAACTCAGCATGACCGTTGGACAGATTATCGTACACGACGGCCTCGTAGCCACGCTCGGCGAGCAGCAGGCACGTGTGGGCACCGATATACCCAGCGCCACCGGTGATCAGGACTCTCTTGGTCATGCCGAACGCATCCTGCATGCTTGCTAATCCACGGACTAGTCAGCCGAAATGGCGGGTCTTACGCGATACCATCGGGCAGACGGGAGCAGATTGGAAGCAATTTCGCTTCCCCCGACAAGCCGACCTGGGCTCTTCCAGCCTCATGCGAACATTCGGGCTGGTTTGCGGAAGCTGGCAACACGGGACGGGAGCGTGGCGCGAAGGGGCGTCCACTGAACATCGATACTCCGGAGATCCTTCAGCCGCAGAGCGCCCCCGAGAAGCGGCTCGGCAGTCCCTAAGAACCGCCGAGCCGACTTCGCTACGGGAGCCTCAGGCAAACCGCTTCTTCAAGACATCGGTGATGCGTTCGCCCTTGCTGATCTCGTCATGCGCGCGCTGAATCACAACGCGCGTCTCGGCCGTGAGGTCCTGATGGTCCAAAGCCGCTCGGAACTTCTGTTCGATGTAATCCTCGCCTTCTTCCACCCGTTCGGCGGCCGCTTCATTGCTGTCTTCGAAGGCATCAGCTAAGCTGGTGAAGGCCCGATGCGCAGCGCCCATTGTGCTGCCACTCTCTCGGGGTTCGCCACCCAGTCGCACAATCTCGGCATTCAACATGCGGACGGTGTCGCGCCGCTTCCCCGCCTGCTCCCGAAGTGTCTGTTTCAACCCGGCGTTATCAGCTGACTCGGATGCTGTTTCGTAACCGAGGGCGCTGTCGACTGCGGTATCGGTCAGGGTCTCGATGATCGAAAGTTCGGTAGCCATCGGCGTTCTCCATGTATGTTTCCGCTCGGCAAACTGACGACGAGCGAAAAGGATGCACCGGCCGACCCGACTTAAGTCTGCCTTAAGCTGAGCGTCCGACCAGCCGGTCCGAGAAGTCGACCGGAGAGAATGATGGCGATCACACGTGTCCTGGCCGCGGTTGCTTTTGCGGTCACCGCCGGAACCCCGAAAGCAGCCACCGCCCAGTCGGAACCGCTTCCCGTCGATCAGGCCTTCGCTCTGACCAGCACGGCGACTGCCACGGGCGGAGTTGAACTCAACTGGGCGATCGCAGGTGGCTACTATCTCTATCGGGACAGGATTGCGGCCGCGACGCCGGCTGGGGAAACCGTAGAGCTCGACATACCCCGTGGCGAGTCGAAGGATGATCCCAATTTCGGCGCGATGGAGGTCTTCCACGGCGCGGCGACGGCGACGCTCGCTTCGGTGCCAACCAGGACCACCGAGATCGCGGTTTCCTTCCAGGGGTGTCAAGAGAATGGCATCTGCTACCGGCCAGTCACGCGGACGATCGAACTGGCAGCACAAAGCGGGCCAGGCGCACCGGGGCAGAGTCTGGCACGCCCAACCAATGGTGGAGGCGAACGGCCGACGTTGACGCCTTCCGGCTTCCGCAATGCCTTCGAGGCAGCCAGCGGTCCCGCCGGCACGGCGAAGAGCAATCTGCCCGCGACGAACCCGGCACCGGGCACAGGGATTCAGGTTGACGCCGCGTCCGGAGGTCTCGTCGCATCTCTCCTAAACGATGGCGGGGCGGGTTGGGCCATTGGCACATTCTTCCTGCTCGGCCTCGGCCTCGCTTTTACCCCATGTGTCTTCCCGATGTATCCGATCTTGGCGGGGCAGCTCGGCCGGCAAGGAGGCCGCACCTCGACCAGGCACGGGCTCCTGCATTCCGCAGTCTATGTGCTGGCCATGGCGACGGCCTTTGGCCTGCTGGGCGTCGCTGCGGCCTGGTCCGGCCAGAATCTCCAGATGGCCTTGCAGTCGACGCCAGCAATCCTCGTCGTGTCGCTGGTCTTCCTCGTTCTGGCCCTGTCGATGTTCGGCCTGTTCGAGTTGCGGCTGCCGAGTGCCTGGACCAGTGCCGTTGCCGGCGTCACGGGCGGGCGTAGCGGAATCAGGTCGACCGCAGCGCTTGGCTTCACGTCAGCGCTCATCGTTGGTCCTTGTGTCACGGCACCCCTCGCGGGCGCGCTCATCTATATCGGCCAGACAGGCGACATCAGTCTCGGGGCCGCTGCGCTCTTCGCCCTCGGCCTCGGACAAGGCGCGCCGCTCGTCGCATTCGGCACCTTCGGTGCGGGTATCATGCCCAGATCCGGACCCTGGATGCAGACGGTCACTCGCGCCTTCGGCATCGCCTTCCTGGTGCTCGCCATCTGGATGATCGCGCGCATCCTGCCGCCCTTCGTGGCTTTGTGGCTCTGGGCCGCGCTGCTGATCGGCGTCGGTTTCGAGTTGGGCGGGCTCGGCGGACGCAGCGGCCCCCGGGGGCCGCTGCAGCGAATCGGACGGACGGTGGGCGTGCTGTCCCTCATCTATGGAGGCACGCTTGCCGTCGGTGCCGTCGCGAATGCCGACGATCCCCTGCGCCCACTCGCACCCTTGACCGCGAACGGAGCTGCGCGCGACACCGCGAAGCTCCCTTTCGAGACGGTTGATGCGCCCATGGAGGTGGCTGATGCCATTGCCTCTGGAGACAAGCCTACACTCCTGTATTTCACCGCCGATTGGTGTGTCAGTTGCGATGTTCTCGAGCGCGAGGTGTTCGAGGATGAGAGGGTGCAGGCGCGGCTCGCCGGCTATCGGCTGCTGCAGGTGGACGTCACGGACGAGCGCCCCGGGTCAGCCGCACTGATGTCGGAACTGGCGGTTGTCGGGCCGCCGACCATGTTGTTCGTTGACCAAGAAGGCTTGGAGATACCGGGATCGCGGATCGTAGGCGAGATCCCCGCCGAGGCCTTCATCGAGCGCATTCGTCTTGCGGAGGGCAACTAAGGTGGCTGCCCTGACACTGGGTCCCCTCGTCTTCGCCGGAGACCGCCTTGCGGCCATCGTGGCAATTGTCGTGTTTCTGGGCGTCGCTGCCATTCTGACAGGACGTGTCGACGAACGGCTGGGCAACTGGTCGCTGACGGTCGTGCCGATTGGGATCATCGCTGCCCGGCTGGGGCATGTCGTCCTTCACTGGGAGACCTTTGCACCGGAGCCGCTCCGCGTTTTCAGCATCTGGGAAGGTGGTTTCGCGGGGTCGGCCGGGCTTGCGGCCGCCCTTCTCTACACCCTCTACGTGTTTCGGGACGTTCGTCTCCGAGTCTGGTCGATCGGCGCGCTCGCCGGCGCTTTCGTTGTCTGGAACATCGCCTGGCAACTGGTCGCAAGCACGGAGGCGGTCGCGGCTCCGATCGAGAGCTTTGCCATGCTGGACGGTCCGGACCGCTCACTGGCCGATTTCGGAGCGAGGCCGATCGTGCTCAACCTCTGGGCCTCATGGTGCCCACCATGCCGCCGCGAAATGCCGATGATGGCGACAATGGCTGCAAACCGAGCTGATGCGGTGTTCGTCTTCGCCAACCAGGGCGAAAGCGCGCAAACCGTGTCTCGGTTCCTTGCCGGAGCCGACCTCGAAATCGACCATATCGTACTCGATCAAGGGTATGCGCTCGCACAGCATTACGGCGTGTCCGGCTACCCCGCCACGTTGTTTCTCGACGCGACCGGAACGCTCCGTTCGCTGCATTTCGGAGAGATCTCGCGCGAAACAATCGCGGCGGGTATCGATAGCGCCAAGGCGGAATGGGACTGACATGACTTTGAGGAACGCTCACCGCACAGGCCTGCTGGCCGCGGCTCTCCTTACGATGGCGGGTTGCTCGTCTGTCGGCGAACTGCCCCGGACCGTCCTCGGCTACGCTGCACCGAGCCTGATCGGCGACCCGCGATATGCCGCCTTCGAGGACAATGGCCGCACCATCCCCCCCATTCCCGCTGCCCATCTTACCGATGAAAACCGGCGCCAGATCGTTGATTTCGCCGGCTCTGAAGCTCCGGGCACCATCGTCGTCGATCCGGCCGCGCATTTCCTCTATCTCGTCGAGGAAAACGGCAAGGCCATGCGCTACCGTGTCGGCGTCGGCAAGGCAGGCTTCGCGTTTACTGGCAACGCGACAATCGCCCGCAAGGCTGAGTGGCCGGGCTGGACGCCGACCCCCAACATGCTGAAGCGTGAGCCCGAACGGTTCGGCCCCTACGCGAGCGGCCTTGAGGGCGGGCTCGGCAACCCTCTGGGAGCCCGCGCTCTCTATCTCTATCGCGGTGGCCGGGACACTTACTACCGGATCCACGGCACCAACGAGCCCTCAACGATCGGCCGATCAGTGTCGTCAGGCTGCATTCGTATGTTCAACCAGGACGTCATAGATCTGGAAGATCGTGTTCCTGTCGGAGCGAACGTCGTTGTACGAAGTGCGCTCGGCACCGCTGCGTAGGGCATTCCGAAAAACGGATGCCAGTAGACGCTGACTGGCGATCTGACGCCGAGTTCGTCTCAACGCTGATCCAGTACCTGATCGCTGTGTATCGCCGCGTCTCCGGATGCGAGCGCTCTTGAATTACGACACGCCTCATGTGCGGATTTTCGATCTCGCCTTGACCTTCCAGTAGCTGGAATCTCCATCTGATACCGACGATCGGCGAACGAACGAGTGTTCGCTGACCATCGTTGCAGGAGAAGCGGCATGAGTACGATATTGCGTTCACCAACACGGAAGACGGCCGTCCTCTACCGGATGGTCATGGAGGAGCATGTCTGCCCCTATGGACTGAAGTCGAAGGACCTTCTCGAGCGCGAAGGGTTCGCGGTCGACGACAACTGGCTGACCACCCGCGAGGAGACCGACGCCTTCAAGGCGAAGCATGGCGTCGAGACGACGCCGCAGGCCTTCATCGGCGGCGAGCGCGTCGGCGGCTACACCGATCTGCGCGAACATTTCGGCAAGTCGGTCCAGTCTGAGGACGAGACCACCTACCAGCCGGTGATCGCCATCTTCTCGGTCGCCTTCCTGATGGCGCTGGCGGTCTCCTTCGCCGCATACGAGACGACCTTCACCCTGCGGACGATCGAGTGGTTCTTCGCCATCTCCATGTGCCTGCTCGGCATCCAGAAGCTGCAGGACGTCGAGAGCTTCTCGACCATGTTCCTGAACTACGACCTCCTGGCCAAGCGATGGGTGCGCTACGGCAA
>NZ_CAXPJM010000003.1:0-65305 GCF_964217435.1 Aurantimonas sp.
CAACACGAAATCATGCGCGGGTGCCCGCAGAACCTGCGTGACGCCGCCCGCGCGCCGCGCTCCCGCTTGAGTGGCGCCAGCCTTTGCGCTACGCCCATCCCCGGCGGGCCTGTAGCTCAATTGGTCAGAGCCGGCGGCTCATAACCGCTTGGTTGCAGGTTCGAGTCCTGCCGGGCCCACCAAAATCTACCCAAGTGATTGCAATCGCTTGCCAGTTTGCGCGAATTCGGACTCGACAGAGCCCGAACTGCATAACGTGCAAGATGATCCGGTGCTCTTGCCGAGTTGCATCACCTCGCGACAGCCAGCGCGCTTGACCCGAGCCGCTGTACGCTCCTCGCTCCCTACTGCGACGGCAAAGTGCCGGGACGCAGGTAGGCGAACATGTGAGCGACATAGTCGGCCTTGCCCAGTTCGACGCCTTGGCTACGCAGGATCGAATAGGCGGTCATTACATGAAAAAAGAACTGCGGCAGCGCCCAGTCACGGGCATACTGCTCGGCAGTGAGATCAAAGACCATGCCCTGAGGCAGCGCATGAGCGATCTGGGTGGAAGGATCTACAGGGTGGATGTCTGTCATGGCGGCCTCTACCACGGCGATGGTCTCGGCGATGCGCGCACGCGCGTCCGCGATGGTACCAGGATGCTCGGCTGCGTTCCGCCCCTCGTCCAGAAGGACTCCCACGGAGACAGGGAAGGTCTCCCCTCGGAGCCGGAACAAACCCTCCTGCGCCTGCACGCAGGCGAAGCGGATCTGCGTGGACAACGGGAACATGTCTGGAGCGAGACGCGCGGCTAGCAAGAGCTCGGCCGCGCCCCCTAGCCTCTGTGTCTCCGCTTTACCGAGCCAAGCAGAAAGCGCCGTCAGCATCTGCACGTAGGTTGGTATCAGGAGGTCATGGAGGGGCATCGGGTTCTCGCTTATGAGATCTAGGCTCGAGGACACGTCGAGCGCTCGCCGCTTGTTTATCTCAGGTCAGCGTCGGTGCCACGTACCCCCAAGCTCGGCCGCCCGTTTGCGCTGCCGCGCAGGCACCCAGCGGGCCAAAGACATCATCAATGCCTGACGTATCAACGGCAGCTACGAACGCCTTGCCATGCCGACGCGCGTGTCGTGGAGGGGTCGAAACCCGAAGGCTCCTTTCCGACGGCCAAAGCTCAGAACCTGCCAGTCCGCTTCCGGCCCTGGGCCGCATGTCCGTGGCTTTCCCTCCGCGTTTGAGGCTGTTAGTATTCGGTTCCGCTTGGAGAATTGCGATGCCCTACGTCGACTGGGCAATGAAGGGACCGAAGGTCGCAGCGTGCAGTTGCGACTACGGTTGTCCTTGCGAATTCAACGGAAAGCCGACGGAAGGGCTCTGCGAAGGGCTCGAATGCATGCGGATCGATGAGGGCTGGTTCGGCGATCTGCGGCTGGACGGCCTTAAGGTTGCCGCAGCCTATCGCTGGCCCGGCCCCGTGCACGAAGGCGGCGGCGTCGTTCAAGGCTTCATCGACTGCGACGCCACACCCACCCAGGTCGAGGCGCTGAGCATCATCCTCGGGGGTGGCGAACAGGAGCCGACCACCGTCTTCAACATCTATGGCTCGACGATCGCCGAGGAATTGCCACCGGTCTTCGCTTCGATCGACTTCGGTAGCGACATCGAAGCGCGAACCGGCTGGTTCCGTATCGAGGATCAGCTCGCTCTCGAGCTGGAGCCCATTCGCAATCCTGTGACAGGCTTGGCGCATCGCGCCCGCATCGTGTTGCCTGAGGGCTTCGAATTCCGCGAAGCGGAGGTCGCAAGCGGTACGTTCACCAGCGATGGCGAGATCCGCATGCACAGGCAGAGCCGCTACGGCGCGCTCTGGAATGCCGCGTACGGGCCGTACGGCATCATCGACGCATAACGGCCTCGCTGAACGCGAAGGGACAATGTTATGACGCCTTGGGAAATCGAAGGGGTGGAACTGGTCAACTGCAACTGCGCCTATGGCTGCCCCTGCCAGTTCAATGCTCTGCCGACGCACGGACACTGCCAGGCGAACGGTGCGATCGACATCCGGCGAGGACACCATGGGAAGGTCAGTCTCGACGGGATGCGTATCGCGTTCATCTTCCAGTGGCCTGGCGCCATCCACGAAGGTGGCGGCAAGTGCCAGCCGATCGTCGACGAGCGCGCCGACGAGAACCAGCGTCAGGCGCTTCTGACGATCATGTCCGGGAAGGACTCCGAGCCCGGCAGGACGATGTTCAACGTCTTTGCGTCGACTGTGAGCGAGTTCTTCGAGCCCGCCTTCCGCAAGATCGACATGGACGTCGACGTCGATGCGCGGCGCGGGCACATCCACGTCGATGGCTTCATCGACATTACCGGCGAGCCCATCCGCAATGTCGTGACAGGACGGGAGCATCGGGCGCGGATCGATCTGCCCGACGGGTTCGAGTACACCTTGGCGGAAGTCGGCAGCGCCTCCTCGAAGACGCAGGGCCCAATCGCTTTCGATCTCGCAAACTCCTACGGCCAGTTCGCCCGGCTGCATTTGAGCGGGCAGGGGCCGATCGGGGTCTGACATGGCCGACGCTGTCCCGCGGATATCGGCAGTGGAGATATTGATCCGGCGGGACCGCCTGGTCATGCTGACCGGCCTTGTCGCGCTCCTCATTCTGGCGTGGGCGTGGCTGCTGGTCGGGGCCGGCACCGGCATGAACATCTGGGTGATGAGCCGTCCCGCGATCTTTCCCGGTAATGAGGCGGGATCGGCGATGCCGGCGGCTTCGTGGTCGGTCGCGACCTGGATCATCGTTGCCGGCATGTGGTGGATCATGATGATCGCCATGATGATCCCAAGCGTCACGCCGATGGTTCTGCTCCACGCCCGGGTCAGTCGCCACGCCCAGAGTAAGGGACAGATTGCCGCCGGCGCGATTCCATCCGGCGTCTTTCTCGGCGGTTATCTCCTGGTCTGGCTTGCCTTTTCGCTGTTCGCCACCATTCTTCAATTCGCCTGCGAACAGCTCGGTGTTCTGTCTCAGCCGATGATGTGGTCGGTGAATGTCTGGATGACGGCGGCCTTGCTCGTCGCCGCCGGCCTCTACCAGATATCTCCATTCAAGCGGGTGTGCCTTGAGCATTGCCGCGCGCCCGCCGAGTTCCTGTCTCGGCACTGGCGCAAGGGCCGCGCCGGCGCCTTTCGCATGGGCGTCGAACACGGCGCATACTGCCTCGGCTGCTGCTGGACCTTGATGGCGTTGCTGTTCGTAGGCGGCATCATGAATATCTACTGGATTGCCGGTCTGGCTATCATTGTCCTCCTCGAGAAAATCATGCCCCGAGGCGACAGGTTGGCGCGAGTGCTAGGCTCAACGTTCGTTCTCGCCGGGGCTTGGATCGCGATTGGGGCAATCTGATCAGTTGCGACCTCGACCGAATGCGAAGCCATTGATTGTCCAAGCCTTCCTTGTTCTTCGAACTCACGCTGATCCTGCCTGAATCTCGCAAAGCTCGTCTTCGACCTTTCCTGATCGTTCAACGGACGAGCGTTAGCTTATGCCGTTCCTTTTCGTCCGGAGGCGCGGATGCGTCCACAGGGCGACCTCGATCGTCGCACGGTGACCGCGAATGCTCTCCGTACGGAGCCCGTCGGGCGGCGTGACGTTCTGGCCGCCGTCTTTGATCGCCTCGATCGCAGCGGCGGATACTGCGAATTGCGCACCCTCGACCTTGGCGACTTCCATCAGACGGCTCGCCAGATTGACCGTGTCGCCGCTGACACTGATTTGCTGGTGGGCGTCATGGCCTAGGCGGGCAAGGACGACCGGACCGTAGTGAAGGCCGAGCCGCAACCCGAGGCCGCCAGGCTCGGCCTGCGGCTGCGACGCGACCCAATCGCGCGTGTTGTCGGCTAGCGCGACGCCTGCCGCGAAGGCGCGACCGCACGGGTCGCCCACGTCTTCGACGATGCCGAAGACGATCATCGCGCCGTCTCCCATAAAGTTCATTACCACCCCCTCATGCTTGGCGACGGTGTCGACAACAAGGGTGTGGAATTGCTTGAGGAAGGTCTGGGTGCGGGCAGGACCGAGTTCCTCGCTTCGCCGAGTGAAGCCCGAGAGGTCCAGGAAGAGGACGGCGGCCGCTTGCTCCAGCGGTTGTCTCAAATAGTCCGGATCCGCTGCGATACGCTCGGAGAGCAGGGCGGGGTGGAAGCGTCGCAGGGCCGCCTCGGCGGCAACAACCGTCCGCGCCTCCTTACGCTCGTGCAACTGGCGGGCGAATCCAGCTATGGCTATTGGGGGAACCGCGGCGACAATTGGCAAAGCGGCGCTCGTCCAGATGTCGCCAGCGAACAGGATGAAAGTGCCGGCCAGAACCGCCAAAAGGGCCAATCCGACCAGCGGCAGGCTTCGTGTCAGCGGTAGGGACAGGACGAGCAGAACGCCGCCCAAGGCGAGCATTAGTGCAACGGAAGCGTCAACCCGGCGTGTCATAGCATTGCGGGTAGGGGTTTGACCGCTCAGCAATTGCGCGACGCCAGTCGCTTGAATCTCGACCCCGGGCGTGACGGGATCGAACGGTGTCGCGAAGCTGTCGCCGACACCAGTCGCGGTAACCCCGATCATTGCGAGATGGGCAGTCAAGGACGGGCTCCGGCCTGAAAGAACATCTTCCGCGCTGATTGTCCGGATCGCCCCAGCCGGTCCGAAGAACCGCAGCGATAAGTGCCAGCGCGAGTCCAATGGAATCGGATCATTGCCAATGGTAACGCTATCGGCGGTCAAGACGGCCTCCGCGTTCCGGTGGAGCGCTGCGGCCTTCAGAGCGAACCCCTGCACAAGGCCGCGCGGTGACTGGAACAGCAGGGGCAGGTGGCGCGGCGTTCCGCCTGCGTCCGCAGCGACGTTGGCGAAGCCCACTGCCGCAACGCGACCGAATTTCGGCAAGGGCCACAGATCGTTGTCGGGCATGGGCGCCGCCACCGCCTGTGCGTCACCCTGGCGGAACTGGCCGGCGGCTGCAATTACGCTGGGAATGGTTGCCAGAGCCTCCGCCAGCGCATCATCCGCGTCCGCCTCCGCGGGATCGACCAGCAGGATGTCGAGAGCCAGCGTTCTTGCGCCTGCAGCGGCAATTTCTCTGATGAGCATGGCGAGGCGGCCGCGATCTAGAGGATAGCCGCCTTCGGCTGCGACCGTCGCGTCATCGATCGCGACAATTATGATTTCCTCCGGCGTCTCCCGGGGGCCAGCGGCAAGAAGCCGGAGATCGGCCAGCGGCGCCTCGATGAGATCCACGACGCTGCGCTGTCCGGAAACGTGCAACATGCCGAGCCACCCAGCCCAGCAAATGGCTGCGAGGGCCGCGAGGGCGATAGTTGTTAGCGGAGCTCGCACCCGCCGCTGCAACGCTCTAGCGCCCGAAGCGGGAAAGCAGGCGGGAGACCCGCTCCTGTGGCCATCTGCGAACTGTCAGGGGGGCGCCGGGACTCACGTCAACGCCTTCGCCCGGTCTCAGGAGGACGGTGCCCGGACCCGTAGGCCGACCGACCTGCACCTGTCCTTGGACAACGAAAACCGCGGTGGCGCCAGGGCTGACATCGACCGCATACAAGGTGCCACGTACTGAGGCGATCGCGTGCGGCGTCCTGATCTGGAAAGGCCGCGAGGTCTCCAGGTCGACCAGAACCGCTTTCGTATCAAGACGGACCGCGTGGGGCGGTCCGTCCGACGCCGGCGCAAGGATCTGCAGTCTTGCGGCCGCCTCGGCCTCGATGAGCAAACCGCCAGGGCAGCGGATCATGGTGCGCGGTGGATCACGCAAGATCACGGATGTGCAGGTCCCATCTTGCTGCGCGACGGCCGCCCCGCAGGTGATGAGAAGAAGGGCTGCCACTGCCACGCGCGTCCGGAATGTAGAGACTTGCATTCGACGTCTCCCAAGAGCGCTGCCTGGCCGCCCGACGATTTCCTCTAGGTCATCTTTTCCTGCTTCTGCCCATTTCCGGTTCACTTCAAGGCGGAACCGTCGCTTTTCTCCAGATCGGGCTTTCTCACACGAGGCACGGCGGCGGCAATGTTGCCATGGGACGTCGCCGCATCGATCAGTCCTGCTGGCTGCCGGACGATAGCCTTCTTAGGCCGGCAGAAGCAGCAAAGAGGCGAAAATACTGACGGACGACCGCTGGCCCAGGTTTACTTCTGCTTTTGGAAGGTCTCACGCGACGGCTCCAGACAGAAAGGTTTGACCGCCGAATGGCGGCTTTCGCCGTCTACGGGCCCGGAAGCGAACGATCTGTTGCCGTGAAGGGCTTCGGGCGCCGTGAGGCGTGCGAAAGGCGATATTATACTTGACACACCCAGCGTGACGGCATAGCTTACAGGGCAAGGAGTTAGCCCAATGTCCGTTCTGTCCCGCCCCTATTTCCACGATGAAGCCGCCGCCTTCGCTCATGTCGAAAGCGTGCTGTGGCCGGAAGGCCCGAATTGCCCTCACTGCGGCAATGCCGGCAAGATCTACGACCTCAAGGGTGTGACGGGCAAAACGGGCAAGGTGCGCCACGGCCTGCGCAAGTGCGCCGAGTGCCGTAAGCAGTTCACGGTTCGCGTCGGCACCATCTTCGAGTCCTCGCATATCCCCTTGCACAAATGGTTGCAGGCAATCCACCTGATGACCTCCAGCAAGAAGGGTATCAGCTCGAACCAGCTTCACCGCGTTCTGGAGATCACGCTGAAGTCGGCGTGGTTCCTGTCTCACCGCATTCGCGAGGCCATGCGCTCGGACGACTTTACCCCGATGGGCGGTTCCGGCATGGCGGTCGAGGTGGACGAGACGTTCATCGGTCGCCTTAAGGACGTGCCGGTGTCTCGCGGCATCGCGCACAAGAACGTGGTCCTGACGCTGGTCGAGCGCGGCGGTCGCGCCCGTAGCTTCCATGTGGCTGACACGTCCATTGCAAAGGTGGTGCCGATCGTGTGCGAGAACATCGCCCGTGAGACAGCCCTGATGACCGACGAAGCCCGCCAGTACGTCGCGGTCGGCAAGGAGTTCGCATCGCACGGTGCCGTTCATCACACCGTGAAGGAATACGTCCGCTACACCCCCGGCGTGACGATCCACACCAACACGGTGGAAGGCTACTATTCGATCTTCAAGCGCGGCATGAAGGGCATCTACCAGCATTGCGCCGAGCATCACCTGCACCGCTATCTCGCGGAGTTCGATTTCCGCTACAGCAACCGTATCAAGCTGGGCTGCGATGATGGCGAGCGCGCGTTGCGGACGCTGAAGGGTACGAAGGGCCGTCGGCTGACCTATAAGGGGCCTGACGTCTCACACGCGTAAGGGTGCGTCAAAGATTCCTTGACGTTCCAGAGGTCGCATAACATTATCCTTATGCGGCTCGTGGAGAAGCGTTTTCGCTCAAAGCAGCCGCCCGAGCGGGCCGGTTCATCCGGCCCGTCTCTTTTTCAACCCAGCCGCACAATAGCATCTCTAGGTCCCGTTTGGGATACGAAGGTGTTAAGGATCTGGGTTGGGAGTGCCCCGTAAAGCTCTTCTGGCCCCACTTTTTCAGTGCGGTTGTATTCGGCCCGCATTTTCATCAGAGCGGCGTAGGCAATCAAATCCGCCACCTGTGTGAACTGGCAGAATTTTGAGTCTTTTTCGTTTGCGTCTTCAACGAACATATCGAGAGGACGGTTCTCCTGGCCTCCCCCGCCTTTCTTCCCGGTCGGAAGGTAGACCTGTGCTTTGCGGAAAAGGCTTCGGTACTCCGGGTGGCCTTGGTCAAAAAATGCCATCCCGTTTGTTGATCTATTGCGGCACTGCATTCGCATTCTCTGGAACAACGCGTACATTACACGCTCCAGACGCTCAGAGCCGTAGAGTTTTTCTCCACGCAAACCGCTTACGGACATGATCGAGGTCGCAGGTACAAAGTCTATATCGGACAAAAGAGCCTTGTAGACTGAAAGGCCTTCGATGGGGCCAAGCTGATGTTTGCCGTATTTATAACGGCCTCTCCCCGTCGCCAGTTTTACGCCATGGAGTTCTTTGGACGCGGGTATCTTGAAATTCGTTTGGACCCGCTTTCGCCAGTTCTTCGCCGACTCGAAGTGCTTTTGCCAGACAAGCGCCCAAACACCATTTACCCTTCGCATGAAGGGTATCGTCACCGCAGTTACGACGTAAAGGCTATGGTCGTGCGACTCGTCGATGTAGAAAACATCAATACCGTTCTCAGCGAGGTTCATTCAGTGTCCGGCGATAAGAAGCAAATCGACAAATTCCGCGAGGCGGCTCGCGAACTGGAAACAGATGACGACGAAAAGCGCTTCGACGCAACGCTAGGACGCATTGCGAGGGCGCAGCCGCCGAAAGACGAGGCGGATAAGAAGGACAAGTCCGGCCAGTGAGCCAGGAAGGAGATCGAAATGCTGTTAGTTCATCCCCCGCGCTGGCGGGTACGTCTTCTGCGGCGCATAGCTTGGGCGCTGGGCGTCCCCATCGACATCCGTTACAAAATTTTCAAGTAAGGCATCATCGTAAAAATATCTTCGTCCTCAACATGCCCGATAATCCGGGCATCCTTACTATCCATTGCGCGGATTAGTACGAGGTCCACTGTCGGAGCTATCGCTGCCTTACACTTCGCGGCGACGCTATCCCAGCCTCGAACGGATGGGTTTCTACAGCGAAGACTTCGCCTTCGCGGCCTGTGATGATCGGACTGTGTGCAGACGGGAGCGTTTACCGTAAACGCGGTTAACCAATGGTTTACAAGGGGAAGTCTTGATAACTTAGTAAGTGTTGTCTGGTCCGAGCCGCAACGATGACGTTACGTGCTTCCGGGCCTCGGCGTTGATGTTGCGTGTGTCTCACGGTCGAGCGATTGACCGCGAGTGCGGTAGCCGTAGTTCAATAGAGCAGGGCGCTCGCCATCATGCTGGAATGCAAGCGATCGTCGTTGTCGGTACAAGCTTGGCCCGGAAAGCAGACGTTGGTCGTCATTTGGGGCGCGTCCCTCTTGGGCGCCAGCTTCGGCGGTGATCGGATTGCCGGGAGCCCTTCCACGCGGTCGTGGCGCGATCGGCGTGACCGGATCGGTCTTCGAGGGCGACGTCGCATTCGGACACGGAAGTCGACACGCCTCAGTCCGTACCTCGGTCGCTATCGGAATTCCTTACGTTCAAAGGACTGAACCATGCGTATCACGATGATCGGCGCCGGCTATGTCGGCCTCGTCTCGGGGGCCTGCTTTGCCGATTTCGGCCATGAGGTCGTCTGCGTCGACCGCGATCCGGCCAAGCTGGAACTGCTGGAGCTCGGCCGCATGCCGATCTACGAGCCGGGGCTGGACGAACTGGTGGCGCGCAACGCCGTGCAGAAACGGCTGCGCTTTTCCAGCGATCTCGCCGGTGCGGTCGCGGCCTCGGACGTGGTGTTCATCGCCGTCGGCACGCCCTCGCGGCGCGGCGACGGCCATGCCGACCTCTCCTATGTCTATGGCGCGGCGGCCGAGATCGGCCGGGCGCTTTCCGGCTTCACCATCGTCGTCACAAAGTCCACCGTGCCGGTCGGCACCGGCGACGAGGTGGAGCGGATCATCCGCGAGGTGAACCCGGACGCCGACTTCGCCGTCGTCTCCAATCCGGAATTCCTGCGCGAAGGTTCGGCCATCGAGGATTTCAAGCGGCCCGACCGCGTGGTCATCGGCACCGAGGACGAGACGGCGAAAGCCATGATGTCGGAGGTCTACCGGCCGTTGTCGTTGAACGCCGCGCCGGTCTATTTCACCTCGCGCCGCACCGCCGAGCTGACGAAATATGCCGCCAACGCCTTCCTCGCCATGAAGATCACCTTCATCAACGAGATCGCCGATCTGTGCGAAAAGCTCGAAGCCGACGTCCAGGACGTGGCGCGCGGCATCGGCATGGACGGGCGGATCGGGTCGAAATTCCTGCATGCGGGGCCGGGCGATGGCGGCTCCTGCTTTCCCAAGGACACGCTGGCGCTGGTCAAGACCGCCCAGGACGCCGAAAGCCCGGTGCGGCTGATCGAGACGACGGTGTCGATCAACGACCAGCGCAAGCGCTCGATGGCGCGCAAGATCGTTCAGGCCTGCGGCGGATCGGTGCGCGGCAAGACGATCGCGGTCTTGGGCCTGACCTTCAAGCCGAACACCGACGACATGCGCGACGCGCCGTCGATCTCGATCATCCAGGCGCTGCAGGATGGGGGCGCCAGGGTGGTGGCCTATGATCCGGTCGGCATGGAGCAGGCCCGTGCGGTGCTCGACGACGTCGCCTTCGCCGAAGGGATCTACCAGGCGGCCGAGGGCGCCGACGCGTTGGCCATCGTGACGGAATGGAACGAGTTCCGCTCGCTCGACCTGGCGCGGCTGAAAGCGCTGATGACTAAGCCGGTGATGGTCGATCTGCGCAACGTCTACAACAGGGAGACGGTGACCCGCGCCGGCTTCAGCTATGCCGGCGTCGGTCGCCCGCGCGGGAGCAGCAATTCGAAGACTGCCGCAGCGGATGCCGCGCAGGAGACCGCCTGATCTTCCCGTCGATCGCAAGGCTTGCGATCCGACCGCATCGTCCGCTTGTCACGGGGCCATCGGCCGACGGGCTGCTGGACGGAAGTGAACTCGAGGAGTCGCACAGGGGATAATCTGTCATACGCTTGCGGGGGCGCCGCGGCGGAACCTTCAGTTCATGGCGTACCAGATCCGCGGGTTTTCGGCCGAAGCGATCTTCAGCCACGACAGATCGGTTCTGTGCCATTCGCGCAGGGCATTGCCGCGATTGTCGAGAACGAAGTCACCTGCGGTGGTCCGTGCGACAAGAACCGCGTGACCCTCGCCATAGCGGGTGCGCGCCACGGCCATCAGCAGCGATGAAGCCGGGATGCCGGCGCGGATCAGGGCGCGCCGCTTGGTCAATGCGAAATCCTCGCAATCCCCGCTCGCCGTGCCGACGTTCCACACGTCGGAGCGCTCGTTGCGCGGCTTGATCGCGCGGTTGACCTGCCGGTTGACCCGCTCCAGGAGCCGCCGCGACTGGGAGTTCCAGGCGATCGTCGCCTTGGCGCTGCGACGGCAGTCGCCCGGGTTCTTCTTGCAGAAGAGCACGTAGGAGAAGGGGGCCAGCGTCGTGCGCTGCATCGAGATCCGCTTGACGGCCTCAACATTGTTCAGCGTGCGGGCGAAGCCACCGATGCCGGCGGCCTGGGCCCCCGTCAAAGTCGTTGCCGACAGCGCAACAACAGCACAGAACTTCGCGATGTTTTTCAGCGTCGACATGATCGCCTCCAGTTGTTTCTTGACTGGAAGCTACCGGCGACGGTTTGTGATCGCGTTGTGGAATTGCCTCAAATTCGAACGATCGGTCAGATTTCTCGGGAGGGCCGTCCCGCGCTGTTGTTCTTCTTGTTGGTCTTGCGGGGATCCAGGGCTTGAATGAAGAGGGTAGGCGTCCTCGACGGGCTCATACCGGAGCGACCAGCAGCCAGGTTGCCGTCCAAATGCTCGAGCAGCCACGCCCGGTGCTACTCGGAAATCGCCCGATGGCGAATCTGACCCCGCGCTGCCGCCCGAGATCAGCCTTAACCGTAAGGCGTTTCGGACGATCTCGGCGCCTTGACTGACACGGGGCGCTGGTACACACCTAGACTTATAGTCTGACGCGTACTTCTAGGCATGCTGGACAGGTCTTACACGCCGTATCAGGACGAACCTGCTCGTGTGTTGTCGCCGCTATGTGGCGAAGCTACGGAACGATCGGCTCTCGGCACTCCCCGATTTTACAGGGGAGTGCGGTAGCTATCGAGAGGCTGACTGGCTGTACGGTGGGTCGTGGCAGCAAACCCAAGTGACTTCCCGGTCGCGGCAGATTGGGTCCTAGCCAGACGCAGATGTGTCCGAACTGGCGTGCGCATCGGGTCTGTGTGGAATGCGGTGTCGATCCCGGGACGGGCCGGGTCCGGCTGATCCAGAATGTCGATGCACACGATTTGCAATACCCGGATTTCCTCTCTTACGAGATCCATGCGCGGCTTACCGTTGCTCATGTGGATACGCCCGGCCGGACGGTGAACGTCACTCCGGCCGCGCGTATCCGTCGGCCGGCCCGGCAATCGGCCGCGGCTGTGCCGGCGGGGTAGACCTACCGGGCCGATCCGGCTCGGAGCGCGCTGAGGGGCGTCGAGAAAGCTTTTGCTTTGAAAGGGAACAGATGGGTTATCGGCGCTCTCACGGGCATGCTTCTCTTCACGGTCGGATTGCTCGTCTGGTTCGGGCTCGTTGACAGCTATCGGTTCCCCATGCCGCGCGGAATCGGCGATGGCGACAAGGTGGCCCACTTGGCGGGCTTCGGACTGCTCGCCCTCATCGCGGGGGTCCTATTCGGTCCTGGCAGGAGGCTGGCGGCGCTTTTATGTATTGCGGCATTGGTGCTGGAATGTGTCCAATTGCTTCTCCCGACACGCGAGGCCAGCTTTGGCGATGCATTGGCAAGTGGGGCCGGGATTGGCCTCGGCCTGTTCGCCGCCTTCGCCCTCTTGGGATTGGCTAGGGGCGTCATTCGCAGCTCGCCCCCGCAGCGGCTCGGCAAAACGGGTCGCGGACCAACGGCACACGACAGAGAGCAGCCGTGACAGGATGGCAAGCCGTATGCTGGGAGAGGTGCGTCAGCGGAGGGGGCTCGCGGTGGCCGGGACGTGGCGTTATCGGGCGTTCTTGTCCGTACGCGCCGCAATCCGATTTCTGCACGCCGCTGGCGAGGGGCGGCTGCCACCACCGTGTGAGGCGGCTTCATCCCTCCGGCCCAACGTCCTTCATCGCCACCTGCACGCGCAGCGCCACGCTCTCAGCGGTGAATTTGCGGCATGCCCCGTCTTGAATGCGCAGGGCCGAAACCGCGCAAGTCTGTCGGCGCAGGCCCATCCAGGCCACGCGGCAATCAGCGGGGACATGTTTGATCATCCGATGATCGACGCGAAGTGACCGCAGAGCTGGCTGCCTTTGGGGAAAGTTTGGCAGGTATGGAACGCGACTATCGGGCGGTGCTTGAGCCGTCCTCTTGCCGCCGAGCGGTTGGAAATCTGAGCGGAAACTCATCCGAATGAATGGGCAATTTGTTATTTCGCTGGACTTCGAGTTGCTTTGGGGCGTTCGCGATCATGCCGATCGGGACAGCTACGGCAAAAACGTGCTTGGCGCGCGGGATGCCGTGCCAAAGCTCCTGGAGCTCTTCGCGAAGAATGGAATTCGCGCGACCTGGGCGACCGTTGGCTTTCTGTTTTGCGATAGCAAGGACGAACTGCTGGCCTCTCTTTCCAGTGAACGACCAACCTATTCGAACCCGCGGCTGTCAAACTTTTCCTACATCGACGAAGTCGGCAAGGATGAGCGTTCCGACCCCTATTATTTCGCGCCATCACTGATATCGGCAATCCACCAGACACCGGGCCAGGAGGTCGGGACTCATACCTTGTCGCATTATTACTGCCTTGAAGAGGGGCAGACACTTTCTGCCTTCGAGGCAGATATTGCCGCTGCCAAAAAACTGGCGGACGCACGCGGTATCGCGTTGCGGTCGATCGTATTCCCGCGCAATCAGTTTGCAGCGGAGCATCTGGAAATCTGCGCCAGGCACGGCATCACCCATTATCGGGGAAATCCGAGCCCTTGGGTGTACCACGCCGCAAAGGGGGCCGAGCAAACCCCCATGCGACGGGCCATCAGGTTGCTTGACGCCTATTCCGGGGTCCTGGGATCACAAACCTTCAAGGCCGAGAAGGCTCAACTACAGGACGTTCCAGCCAGTTGTTTCTTGCGACCCTGCGCTGGTCACCTGGCAATGCTTCATCCTTTGCATGTTGCCACGATCAAGCGTGGCATGACGGCCGCCGCGCGGAACGGAAAAGGCTATCATCTCTGGTGGCATCCGCATAATTTCGGCCAAGACCTTGAAGCAAACCTCGCTGGCCTCAGTCAGATAATCAGTCATTTTAACACCCTGCGCGACCGCTTCGGCATGAAGTCACTTGCCATGGGAGATTTCACATGACCGATCCTGTCATTTCCATCGAACCGATCAGCGACGAGTTGATGGATGCATATATTGCGTCCGGTATGGAACGAGGCAGGGCTGGACGCTCTGCGATCGAATGGGCGTTTGGAAGCAATGCCGCGCCTTTTGCCGTTGCACGCAGCGACGGGCAGATCGTCGGGATTTCAGCTTACATTCAATCCCGCATGCAGTTCGGAGCTGCGACCGGTGTCGCTTTCCAAGCCGTAGATTCCTTCGTGTCCGAGAGCATGCGCGGCAAAGGCATCTTCAGCCGATTGGCCCGCGCCTATGATGCGCATGCTGCAAGCTCAGGAGGAGACCTCGTGTGGGGTTTCCCGAATGACAATGCGGCACCGGCCTGGTTCGGCAAGCTTGGATGGCACAGCCACGGCCAGGTTCCATTCCTGATCAAGCCGCTACGTGCCGGTTTTCTAAGCCGCAAGATCGGCTTGCCACTCGACTTTCCGTTGACCCGCGCACGCGACCAGAACCTTCCACCCATTGCCGAGATCGGGGAGTGGGCGGATGGCCTCTGGCACTCTGTGGCACCCGCTGTGGGTGTCGGCGCGGTTCGTGATCGGGCATTTCTGAACCATCGTCTTTTCGATGGCCCACAAGCGAGCCAATATCGGGTCGTGGCTTCTCCTGATCAAATTACGCCGGCCATTGTTGCTACGCGAG
The DNA here is from genome assembly GCF_964217435.1 of Aurantimonas sp. Classification (NCBI taxonomy): domain Bacteria; kingdom Pseudomonadati; phylum Pseudomonadota; class Alphaproteobacteria; order Hyphomicrobiales; family Aurantimonadaceae; genus Aurantimonas; species Aurantimonas sp. The sequence continues at coordinate 14,742 of NZ_CAXPJM010000003.1, forward strand.
AGGCGGAAAAACATGGGGGCCGGATCGCCTATTTAATGGAGGCGTTGGGTGGGGCGGCGCTTCAGCCGCTGGTAATGTCCGAACTGGGACGCTTGGCATCGAGAGGTGTCGAAGTGGCATTGGCCTGGTCGTTCCCATGGTCGCCAAACTACCGCAACTTGCGCAAGGCAGGCTTTGTGCCCTTGCCCGAGCGCATGCGCCCCATCCGCATCTGGTTCGGCAGTACGCCGAAAACGGGCTCGGCCGCACGTGCCGACCAGCAGGGGCAGTGGTATCTGAGCTATCTCGACAGCGATACCGTTTGACCTTGGAGTATTCTATCAATCCCGCCGACGAACACCTTACGCGATCCGGAAAGGCGGGCACATGCTCATCTTGATGACGGAGAAGGTCGTCTGGACAGCTGGAATTTCCGGCGGCTGTTTGTCTGCGCCAACGCCCGGATCGAGCTCAAGAACGTCGCCTACAACTTGCGCCGGCGTTGCACTTCAACATTCTGGCCGACCAAGCGCCGGTTTGCGGCCACATCGGACGAAGCGCGTCTGTGGCGAGCTTGAACGACCAAGCATATTCAGCCATCACGGCGTCAGCTGTGCCGACTGAACCATTTCCTGCCCGACGTCATGATGAAACCGGAATTGTTCGAGGTAATTTTCGTTGAAACGCGTTCTGATAACCGGCACCGCCGGGTTTATTGGCTTTCATCTTGCCAAGCTGCTGGTTGCTGAAGGTTTTGTCGTTCACGGCTACGACGGGATGACAGATTACTACGACGTGAGGCTAAAGCAACGGCGTCACCAGATGCTTCTGCAGAATCCGAACTTTGCAGCAACCGAAGGCATGCTCGAGGACCAGGTACTGTTCGACCGCGTCGCGGACGAATTTGCGCCCGATGTGATCGTCCACCTCGCCGCCCAGGCCGGCGTTCGCTACAGCCTCGAGAACCCCCGTGCCTACCTCGACAGCAACGTCGTTGGTACGTTCAATGTGATGGAGGCGGCTCGCAGGCTGCAGGTGCAGCATCTGCTGATGGCCTCGACCTCGTCGGTCTATGGCGCGAATATCGACATGCCGTTCATCGAGACGGAAAAGGCCGACACCCAGCTCACGATCTATGCGGCGACGAAGAAGGCTAATGAGAGCATGGGGCATGCCTATGCGCACCTCTATGATCTGCCCACCACGATGTTCCGGTTCTTCACCGTCTACGGTCCATGGGGGAGGCCGGATCTTGCGCTGTACAAGTTCGTCGACGCCATCCTCGATGGTCGCCCAATCGACATCTACAATCACGGCGACATGTATCGGGACTTCACCTATGTCGACGACCTGGTCCGTGCCATCCGCCTGTTAATGGACGCGGTGCCGGTACGCCCTGCAGACGGCGTCGCGCCCGATGGGGACAGTCTTTCGCCCGTGGCGCCCTACCGCGTGGTCAACATCGGCAATTCCGACAAGGTGCGCCTTCTGGATTTCGTGGACGCGATCGAGGACTGCCTCGGACAGAAAGCCACACGGAACTACATGGGCATGCAGACGGGCGACGTGCCCGCAACCTGGGCCAACGCCGAGCTCCTGAAAAAGTTGACCGGCTATCGGCCACAGACGGACTTCCGGATCGGAATAGCGCGCTTTGTCGACTGGTACAGAGAGTATTCTGGGAAATGAAGTCAGATAATCAGAGTATCGCCGTAATAGGGCTTGGCTACGTTGGCCTTCCGCTGGCCGTGGAATTCGGCAAGACCCGGCCTGTGATCGGCTTTGACGTCAATGCGGAGCGCATCGACGCGCTCCGCAAGGGGCGGGACAGCACGCTGGAGGTCTCGGAGGACGAACTCCGAAACGCTGTACATTTGTCGTTCACGACCAATTCTGCCGATCTCGCTGCCGCGACCATTTACATCGTCACCGTTCCGACGCCGATCGACGCGCACAAGCGCCCGGATCTGACGCCGTTGCTCAGGGCATCCGAAACGTTGGGCATGGTTCTGAAGCCTGGCGATATCGTGATCTACGAATCCACCGTCTACCCCGGTGCTACGGAAGATGACTGCGTGCCGGTGCTGGAGCGTGTATCGGGGTTGGCCTTCAACAAAGATTTCTTCGTTGGTTACTCTCCAGAACGGGTCAACCCCGGCGACAAGACGCACCGCCTGACCGATATTCGCAAGGTCACGTCCGGCTCCACTCCGGATATCGCGGACACAGTCGATACGCTCTATGCCAGCATCGTCACGGCAGGTACCTACAAAGCCGAGAGCATTCGTGTGGCCGAAGCCGCCAAGGTGATCGAGAACACCCAGCGCGACCTGAACATCGCGCTGATCAACGAACTGGCGATAATCTTCAACAAGATGGGCATCGACACCGAGGCGGTACTGAAAGCGGCCGGCACCAAGTGGAATTTCCTGCCCTTCCGTCCGGGTCTCGTCGGTGGCCACTGCATCGGGGTGGACCCCTACTACCTGACCCACAAGGCCGAAGCGATCGGGTATCATCCCCAGGTGATCCTCGCAGGGCGGCGGATCAATGACGGCATGGGCGCCTATGTTGCCGGACAATTGGTCAAAGCCATGCTGAAACGCCGGATCCAGGTGGATGGCTCGCGCGTGCTGGTGCTGGGCCTGACGTTCAAGGAGAACTGCCCGGACCTGCGCAACACCCGCGTCGTCGACGTGGTGCGCGAGCTGCAGGATTACGGCGTTCAGGTTGATACGCACGATCCTTGGACGGATGCGGACGAGGCGCGCCACGAATACGGGCTGGACCTTGTTCAGATCCCGCAGGACGGCGTCTATGACGGGATCGTTCTCGCCGTGGCCCATGAGCAGTTCAAGGCGATGGGTGCAGGCGCGATGCGCTGTTTCGGCAAGGCCGATCACGTACTGTATGATCTGAAGAACGTCCTTGACGTGCAGGAAAGCGATCTGAGGCTGTAACGATGCTAAAGCCAATGATATGTATTGCAGGAAAGAATGAAATAGCCGTAGGCGCACTCATATTTCTGATCGAACAGGGGTGGCGAGGTCAAATTGTTGTTTGTCCGAACCGAACTGATACCGGGAAATCGCATTGGCAACCCTCGCTCGTACGCTTTGCGCGCGAGTTTGGCATTCCGATCCTGCCGCTCGAAGAAATATACACGATTGCCGATTTGATATTCATTTCTCTGGAATTTGATAGGTTAGTCAATACAAAGAAATTTTCAACGGATCGAATTTATAATATTCACTTCTCTGCGCTCCCGGCTTTTAAGGGAATGTACACATCGGCTCTCCCGATTCTAGCGCGCGCTGAATACAGTGGGGTAACTTTGCACGAAATCGATCATGGGATTGATACGGGGAGAATAATAGAACAAAGAATATTCAAAATATCAAAAAACTGTACGGCCCGCGAGCTATATTTTATGTACTTGCATTATGGTCAGCGGCTTTTCCAGGAAAATTTCGAGACGCTAGTTGATTGCGTGCGTCCAGAGGCCCATCCCCAATCAGCGAGGGGGTCAAGCTATTTTTCGAAAAAATCTATAGATTACACCAACATATCAATGAATCTTCTGGAAACTGCGGAAGGCGTGGCGTGTCAACTTCGCGCCTTCAGCTTTCGAGAATACCAGATTCCCAATATTAGGGGTATTCCGGTTGGTCGCTGGAACATAACATCCAGGCGCAGTGTAGAGCCTCCCGGGTATGTTGATGAAATTGCGCCTGATACATTCAATCTTTCAACAATCGACTATGATCTACAATTTTGGCGTGATCGCGGATGGGAATGGTTCGAGTGGCTTGCCGACCCGGAATGCCACGATCCAATTGAACTCGACCCTAATTTGGTCGACAGGCGCGATGCACAAGGTTGGACGCCCCTGATCCGCGCCGCCTACGTGGGCGATGTTGAACGGGTCCGTATTCTGCTCGAGCGCGGCGCGGATCCCAATTTACCCAACCTGAATGGAACAACACCGCTTATGTATGCTCTGTCAGGGCTAGATCACATCAAAGGGCGTACAGCTGCGAAACATATCCTGCGCTACGGAGCAAATTCTGATGCACGTGACAGATTCGGAAAAAGCCTGCGTGACTATGGGAAACATTAACAGCACGCACCCTTGCAGTGATAGCCGCGATTTGAGCACGGTTGGCCGTAATCTTGTTGATCCCGCGGGGGTTGAATTCAGTTTAACTTCTGGCCTGTGCCCCGGCATATCCAGTCATGTGCGTCTAATTGACCTGCCTGTTGTTACGGATCCGCGTGGAGATCTAACCTTTATCGAAGGCGAGCGGCATGTCCCGTTTCCCATCCGCCGTGTCTATTATCTGTACAACGTTCCGGTCGATGCCGAACGCGGCGGCCATGCCCATCGTGACTTGGAGCAGGTTGTGTTTGCCTTGTCAGGCAGCTTCAGAATGCGGATAGACGACGGCAGGACCCAGTCGGAATACTGGCTGCGGGATCCCCGCAAGGGTCTCTACATCAACCGCTTGATCTGGCGAGAAATGGACAGCTTCAGCCAAGGTGCCGTTTGCATGGTCCTCGCTTCACATCCCTATGACGAGGCCGATTACTTCCGCAGCTACGACGATTTCATTGCGGCGGTGAACAAGGGCGCACAATGAAAATCCCCTTCCTCGACCTTGGCGCATCCTATCGAGAACTGAAGCCCAACATCGACGCCGCCGTCGCGCGGGTTCTGGACAGCGGCTGGTACATTCTCGGCGCTGAAGTGGAGGCCTTCGAGGCGGAATGGGCGGCGTATTGCGAGGCCGACCACGCCGTGGGACTCGCCAACGGGCTGGATGCGCTGATCCTTGCGCTGCGTGTGCTGGACGTGGGGCAGGGCGATGAGGTGATCGTCCCGTCCAACACCTATATTGCAACCTGGCTTGCGGTGTCCGCAGTCGGCGCCATACCGGTCCCCGTCGAACCCGATCCGGCGACGCACAACATCGACCCCGCGCGGATCGCTGCGGCGATTACCCCGCGGACCAGGGTCCTCTTGCCGGTGCACCTTTACGGACAGCCAGCCGACATGGATCCGATCCTCGCGCTCGCGCGGCAACATGGCCTTGCGGTGGTGGAGGATGCGGCGCAGGCCCACGGCGCTCGCTACAAGGGACGTCGCATCGGCGCCCATGGCGACGTCGTCTGCTGGAGCTTCTATCCCGGCAAAAACCTCGGGGCCCTGGGCGATGGAGGAGCCGTCACAACGAACCGCGCCGATCTGGCCGACAGGGTGGCGGTGCTGCGCAACTATGGCAGCCGGGTCAAATACGTGAACGAGGTCAAGGGGGTGAACTCCCGCCTCGATCCGATCCAGGCGGCGGTGCTGCGTGTCAAGCTGGCCTGTCTCGACGACTGGACGGACCGTCGCCGGACGATCGCGGATCTCTATACCAGGGAACTCGCGGACAGTGGCCTGATCCTGCCGCATGTTCCCGACTGGGCCGCCCCTGCCTGGCACCTCTACGTCGTTCGCAGCGTCGCACGGGATGCGCTGCAGGACCGTCTCGGCACGGCAGGCATTGGCACGCTGATCCACTATCCGATCCCCCCGCACATGCAGGACGCCTATGCGAAACTGGATCTGGCGCCTGACGCTTTGCCCCACGCGCGCGATCTGGCAGGCGAGGTGCTGAGCCTGCCGATCGGGCCGCAGATGCCCGCGCCGCATGCTGCGCAAGTCTGCAGTGCCGTTCGTGGTGTGCGGTGAGCCAGACCACCATGTCTGACAATTCGCGCGGGCTGATCAGGTCCATGGCGGTCATCGGCAGCGCACAAGCCGTCAATATCTTGATCTCCATCCTGCGGATGAAGGTGCTGGCGATTCTGCTTGGTCCGACCGGCATCGGCCTGCTCAGCATCTACAACAGCCTGCAGGGAATGGTCTCGAATGCTGCGGGCCTTGGTATGGGGTCCAGCGGCGTGCGGCAGATCGCCAGCGTCAAGGGCGAGGAGCAGGAACTGAGCCGGGTGCGGCGCGTGCTGTTGGCTGCGCATCTGGTGCAGGGCGCACTGGCCATGCTGGTCCTCTGGCTGCTGCGCGCACCGGTTTCCGAATGGCTGTTCGGCAACCGCGACTACGCGACCGAGGTGGGGTTGGTCGGCCTCGCCATATGGCTGGGCCTGCTCGGCACCGCCCAGACAGCCCTGCTGCAGGGCATGCGCCGGATCGGGGATCTGGGGCGCGTGACGGTCCTCAGCGCCCTAGTCGGCACGCTTGCGGGCCTGGCCGCCGTGTGGATATATGGCGAGGCGGGGCTGATCTGGTTCGTGGTGGTGCAGCCGCTGGCGACCATCGTGATCGCTATGCGCTATACTGGTCGCCTGCCCAGACCAACGGCAGCACGTCCGAGCGCGGCGCAGATTTGGGACGTGTGGAAGCCGATGGCCCGGCTGGGCGCGGCGTTCATGCTGGGCGGACTTGCCACGACCGCGACGCTGCTCCTGGTGCGGAGCCACATCTCCCAGGAACTGGGGCTGGAGGCCGCCGGGCAGTTCGCCGCCGCCTGGGGCATCACCATGACCTATGTCGGATTTCTGCTCGGGGCGATGGCGGCGGACTACTATCCCCGGCTGACCGAGGTGATCGGCGACCAGACCGCCGCGACCCGGCTGATGAACGACCAGGCGCAGCTGGGGCTGGCCATCGGCGGCCCGGTCCTGTTGCTGCTGATCGGGCTGGCGCCCTGGGTGGTGCGGCTGCTCTATTCGGCGCAGTTCGCCCCCGCCGCCGAGCTGCTGCAATGGCAGACGGTGGGCAACGTGTTCAAGCTCGCCAGCTGGCCGCTGGCATTTTCGATCGTAGCGGCGGCGCGGTCTAGGACGTTCTTCCTGATGGAACTCAGCTTCAACATCGTCTTCCTGGCGACGATCTGGTTCCTGCTGCCTGTCCTCGGATTGACGGTGACGGCCATCGCCTTCCTCGTCGGGTATGCCGTGTATTTCGCAACGGTCGCCATCCTCGCCCACACGCTTCAGCGCTTTCGCTGGCAGTCGCTGTCCCTGAAGCTCCTGGCCCTGCATCTCTCCTTGGCACTGGGGCTGTTGGCGCTGGCTCGGATCGCGCCCCCTGCCGCCGCGATCGCGTCGGTCTGCCTGGCGGCCGGGACAGGGCTGTTCGGCTTGCGGGTGGTGCTGATCAAGATGGGCCCCGAGGGCCGCATCGCCGCGCGCTTTGCCGGCATCTATGCAGCGATCGGCTGGCCTATCCGGAGCATTCCATGACCGAAAACCTCGATCCGTCACAGGACCGCCCGTTCGTCACCTTCGCCCTGTTCGCCTACAACCAGGAGGAATACATCCGCGAAGCGGTCGAGGGCGCCTTTGCCCAGACCTACGAGCCGCTGGAAATCATTCTGTCCGACGATTGTTCGAGCGACCGGACGTTCGAGATCATGCAGGAGATGGCCGCAGAGTATGAGGGGCCACATACACTTGTCGTTCGGCGGAATGAATGGAATTTTGGAACGGCCCAACACGTTCAGGCGACGGCAAATATTATGTCCGGGGCCTTGATGGTCGTGGCCGCTGGCGACGATATTTCGACATGCAACCGTGTTGAAGTTCTTGCGAACGCATGGATAGCAGCTGGGAGCCCCGAGGGCGCCCTGCATTCCGGGCGGGAAAGCTTCCGCAACGGTCAGGCCGTTGCGATAGAACCAGCAAAGCGACACAATTACTCTGATCGCCTGCTAGATGGATACGCCTGCGCCTACTGGCTGCCCGCTGCCGCCCCTACGTGCGCCTATACGAAAGGCGTGTTTGACCGTTTTGGTCCGTTGATCGGCGGTAGCATAATTGAAGATGCCCCGCTGCAACTGCGCGCCGCTCTAATCGGAAGTTTTATCGCCTGCGACCAACCTCTAGTGCGCCAGAGGATGCACGACGCCAACACCGGAACCGGCTACGTTATTCACGCGCCTGCTCGCTGGAATCGCTTCATTCAAAGCAAGGTGATTGCGTTCCGCAATATGCAAATAGACCTCGCGCATATTAATGGCGAACTCGACCCAAAAACGTCGCGTCGGATCGAGCGGCGCATTCTCAACGTGCTAGGCTCCACATCGGGCCTACTGCTCCCCGAGACAAGACCGATTGGCCCACTAGCCCGCCTGCAGCTTGCATTCAGGATCGTCACTGCGCCTGCCGTAGCGCGATCATTTCGGTTGCGAGTCGAATATGCGCTTGGATTCTTTGGTTTCAATTTCCACCTTCGGCTTAAGGACCGGATGCGCGGCTTAATTGGCGGCGTGCGAAGACACCAATGAACAACGCGCGCAACGCTCTCAAGAAGGTCTATCACGCGGCCCTACGCTTTGCGTGGCTCCTAGGCGGTCAGAAAGAACACCGTCCGTCGAAATTTCCAGTTCCGCGTGGTGGATTCATCAGTGATGAAGCAACTCTTGTCTTTTCGGGAGATATTCATCTCGCAGAAAACGTTCTGATAATGGCCGGAGTGCGGCTGATCTGCGCTGGCATGCCCCCCTATCTTGAGCCCGCCGGGAAGATTAGTGTCGGTGCAGAGACGTTGATCCGTGAAGGCGCAATCCTGCAAACTTATGGCGGGAATATCGTGATTGGTAAGAAATCCGCGATCAACCCATACTGCATTCTCCAAGGTAACGGCAACATCTCTATTGGTGACAGCACCTTGATCGCTGCAGGCGTAAAGATATTCTCCGCCAATCATGTCTATGCGGACGTGAATAGCCCGATACAGACCCAGGGCGAAACCAGAAAGGGCGTCAAGATTGGAGACGATGTATGGATTGGCGCCGGGTGTATAGTCCTTGATGGTGTCACGATCGGCGATGGCGCGGTCATTGCAGCGGGTGCAGTAGTTGCAGCGGACGTTCCTGAAAATGCATTGGCCGCAGGTGTGCCTGCTAAGATTGTTAAGTACAGAGGGGCGAAAGATGGGCAGCAGTAACAGGGATTTCTGGGCCCGCATGTCCCGAATTTTCCCAGAAACCGAATTCGGCGACCTCCTATTTTCGTGGACGAAGTTTGTCCGGGTCCACAGGCGCATACCGTCGCGCAATAGGCTTCTGTTCAACGATCAGGTGTATAATTCCAAACTGGCGCCAGAGATCCTAAACCCGTTGCGCTGCTACAGTACCGACAAGGAATTCTTCAAGCGGCTAGTGACGGCGGAGGTGGGACCCCAATTTGCGGTACCTACTCTGACCGTCTTCCATGACGAATCCGAGATTGATGCGTTCGACTTCCCTGACAGTTTCTGCGCCAAGCCTACCCATATGTCCGGTGAGGTCGCTATCGTCCGGGGGGGCGCGCCCGACCGCGACCAGATGAAAAACTGGCTTCACATGAATCACTATCTCACCTCGCGAGAGAGGAATTACAGATATCTGACCCCCAAGGTCATCGTCGAGCCGTTAATATTCGACCAGAATGATGTTTCCGACTACCGGATTTTTTGCTACAAGGGAAAGCCTCGTCTGATCTGTGTCGACACAGGGAAATACACACAATATAGACGTGCATTCTTTGATCCAGAATGGAGGAAACAAGATTACACCCTCGGATACCGGATGCACGAAGGCCACATAGAGAAGCCCAAATGCCTTGAAGAAATGCTTGATGTCGCAGGCAAAATGTCGCGCGATTTATATTTTGTGAGAGTGGATTTCTATACTAATGGAACAGAGTTCTTTCTCGGCGAGTTGACCCATGCCCATGCTTCTGCATCGCAGCGGTTCATTCCTCCGTCCGCCGAGAAGCGAGCCTCTGAGGCGCTCTTCGCGACATGATCCGGGTCGCCACCGTCTATCTCACCCGCAACGGTCTGCTGGAGCCGCTCGGGCAAAGCCAGGTGATGGCCTATCTGCGCGGTCTGTCGCGGGACTACGCCATTACCTTGATCACCTATGAAAAGCCCGAAGATTGGGCCGACGCTGCGGCGATGGCGCGGGCCCGCGCCGACTGCGAAGCCCATGGCATCCGGTGGCTGCCGCAACAGTTCCGCCCCAGCCCAAAGATCATCGCTCCCGCGCTCAGCATGGCTCGCATGATCTGGTTGGTCCGGCGCGAGGTGCGTCGGGGCGGTATCCGATTGATCCATGCACGGTCCTACATCCCCGCGGCCGTCGCACTGGCCGTCAGTCGGATGACCGGCGTGCCGTTCCTGTTCGACATGCGCGCGCTGTGGCCGGAAGAGTTGATCACCGCCGGCCTGCTGCGGCGCGGGTCGACGATGCACCGGGCCATTACGAAGACCGAGCGGGCATGCCTGGCTGGATCATCCGGGGTGGTCTCGCTGACCCATGCGGCGGTGGCGCATCTGAATTCTGTGTATCCGAGGGAACTGGCGGAACAGCGGCTCGTGGTGATCCCGACCTGCGCCGATCTCGACCGCTTCCGGCCTCCGGCAGTCCGCAAGACGGGGGCAAGGGTCCACAGCTGCATTGGAACCGTGCTCAGCGGCTGGTTTCGGACCGACTGGCTCGCGGCGTGGCTGGCAGCAGCAGCCGCACGCGATCCGCAGGCGCGCTTCGACATCGTCACGCGGGATGATCCGGCCAAGGTGCGCGAGGCGCTGGATGCCGGCGGGGCCCTGGCCGAACGCCTGACCATCGGCCCGCGCAAGCCCCAGGACATGCCCGATACCGTGCGGGGGCATGATCTTTCGGTGATGTTCTATGCCGGAGGCCAGATGTCCGAACTGGGAAGGTCGCCGACGCGCATGGCCGAAATCCTCGGCACGGGCCTGCCCGTCGTGGCGAATGATGGCGTCGGGGACGTGGAACGCATCATCGAGAAATACCGTGTTGGAGTTCTGGTTGCCGGTCCCGCACCGGGGCAGATGGCTTCGGCCCTGGCCGCGCTGGACGCCCTCATGGCCGATCCCGATCTGCCGATACGCTGCCGCATGGCTGCGGAAGAGGTCTTTTCGTTAAAGGCCGGGACCGAGGCCTACGCCGCCCTCTACGCTTCCGTGCTCGGCCAGTCACAGAAAGCTGCCACATGTGCGGCATGACCGGTTTCCTCGATGCAGCCGGGCATAGCCCGGGCAACCCGCGTGATCGCATTCGGCCCATGATCGAGAGCCTTCGCCACCGCGGGCCGGATGGCGACGGGATCTGGCTGGGGCAGGGCGTTGCGCTTGGCCATCGCAGCTTGTCGATCCTGAATTTGAGCCCGGCGGGCGCCCAGCCGATGCTGACGGGCGGAAACAAGATCGAAGTCGCTATGTCTACCGAAGGGCGGCTGCTGGTACATGAGCGACCAGAACACGTCCCGGCAGCGTACAAACTCCGCGCTGAAGATATCCAGTGGCCGATGATGACGGGTCTGTTGAACCGGATGGTGAGAAAATCGGGAACAAACACATGAAATTACTGGTGCTCCCACGTTATTCTCGGCTCGGAGCGTCAAGCCGGTTACGCACGTATCAGTATATGGATGCACTATCGGCATCGGGTTTTCAGATCGAATGCGCCCCATTCTTCGACGAAGCCTATCTGAGAAATCTCTACGCAGGCGATCAGACGGGCATGGCAGCACTGAAACATACCGTCATGCGTTCGCGCCGAGTGTTGCGGGCGAGCAAGCCGGATGCGATCTGGATAGAGAAAGAGGTTTTCCCATGGCTGCCCTGGATGATCGAGAGGGCTATTCTGCCGGAAGGCGTTCCTCTTGTGTCAGATTATGATGATGCAGTGTATCATCGATATGATTTGCACCGATCGACGTTTGTACGAACGATGCTAGGTCGCAAGATTGATTGTGTCATGGCGGCGTCTGACTTGGTTCTGGCCGGAAACCAATATCTGGCGGACAGAGCCCGAACTGCCGGGGCCAAGAGCATTGAGATCATTCCCACGGTAGTTGATACAGATGCTTATTCCGTTGCCCGAATGCCGGCCGCAGACGGACGGTCGCGGATTGGCTGGATAGGCTCTCCCAGCACCTGGTCGGAATATTGCGAGCCCCTGCTGCCGGTTCTGAGCGCATCAGCACGGAAACACGGCGCGATGGTCCGAGCTGTGGGTGCGTCCCGTACGGCAAAATCAAGTGAAACGCTGGAGTTGCTCCCTTGGTCCGAGGACACCGAGATACAATCAATTCAGGGGATGGATATTGGCGTTATGCCGCTTGATGACAGTCCGTGGTCGCGTGGAAAATGCGGCTACAAACTGATCCAGTACTTGGCCTGTGGCCTGCCGGTCGTTGCGTCGCCCGTCGGTGTGAACAGCCAGATCGTCGAACACGGCGTGAATGGGTTTTTGGCGGAGACGGATGCCCAATGGGCTGCAGCCCTTGATGCGTTATTGGGCGATGCCGATCTGCGTCGCCGCATGGGAGCGGCTGGGCGGAAGAAGGTGGAGCAAGATTATTCCTTGCAGGTCTACGGCCCCAGAGTGGCTGAATTGTTGATGGACGTGGCGTGCGCGGGACGTTCGAGCAAGCGATGATTGTCTATGTATCGATCGCCAACCTTCTGATCCTGTTTCGATACGCCCTGAAGGGGCTTGGTCGGCTGAGAGAAAAACTCTACCCGATCGTTCTCGGGATGTTGTTCGTATTCTCAGCCTTCCGGTTCGAAGTCGGGTGTGACTGGTCCGGCTATCTGAACCAGTGGAACGTCCAGGAATATTCGAATTATCAAGACGCGTTTTCACGGTCCGATCCGGCTTGGTGGTCCCTGATGCAAGGTCTCCAAGACCTCGGGCTTTCCTATCCGTGGCTGAATGTCGTCTCCTCAGTGATATTCTTCGCCGGCATCCACGTGCTGGCGCGGCGGCAGCCGGATCCGTTGGGCTTCCTGGTCCTGCTGTTTCCGATCCTGATCATCAACATGCCGATGTCGGGCATCCGTCAAGGTGCGGCCATCGGGTTGATGTGCATTGCATTCGCCGCCTTCATCGACAAGAGGGTAGTCTGGTTTGCGGCCTGGACATTGCTGGCCAGCGTGTTTCACACCAGTGCAATCGTGTTCCTGTTGCTCGTCCCCTTGGTCGGGGGAGCATATTCGAAGAAGCGCCTGTTTTTTGCGGCGCTCTGTGCCGTCCCCGGCCTGCTCGTCCTGTTGAGCGGTGATGCTGCCGAGGAAGCAACCCGACGTTACATCGATACGGATGTCGACGCGGCCGGTGCGGCGTTTCGGGTCGGGCTCTTGCTTGTCGCAGGGGCGGCGTATTTTCTGGTATTCCAGAAAAAGTGGAAGCACAGCTTTCCGCGGGACTACAAACTCGCAAGCGTCGGCGCGCTTATCATGTGCGCCTTGATCCTGCTTGTCCCATTATCGAGCGTTATCGGCGATCGACTGGGCTATTATCTGGTTCACCAGACGATGATTTTCGCACGCATCCCGTATTTACCAATCAGACGGTTGCGATCATTCTATTCGGCGGCCCCCTATATTGGCCTTGGGCTGGTTTTCGTCATCTGGACATCGTTGTCTCGACATTTTACGCAATGCTACGTTCCCTATAATTCCTGGGTTTCTGGATTTCCGGCTTCCAGTGCGTATATCTACTGAGAGATATCCATGCCGTTTGTGATCGTTGAAAAGACAGCAATTGCCGGTCTTTTGGTGCTGACACCGCGTTATTTCCAGGATGACCGGGGATATTTCGCTGAAACATGGAATCGTCAGTCGATGGATGAGGTCGGGTTGGACTTCGAATTTGTGCAGGACAACCACTCGCTCAGCCGAGATGCCGGTACGGTCAGGGGGTTGCATTTTCAGTCCCCGCCGCGCGCCCAAGATAAACTAGTACGCTGCACGCGCGGGGCAATATTCGATGTCGCCGTAGACATCCGCGTAGGATCACCGACCTACGGCAATTGGGTCGGGATCGATCTGACGGCGAAAAACGGACGACAACTCATGGTCCCCAAAGGTTTTCTGCATGGCTTTGCGACGCGAGAACCTGACACAGAGGTGCAATACAAATGCACTGACTATTATGCGCCGGAGTGCGACAGAGCTGTGCGGTGGGACAGCGTGGGGATTGACTGGAAACTGAGAGATACGCCTCTTCTTTCTGTCAAAGATGCTTCCGCCATTCCGTTCGAAGAGTTTCAATCGCCATTCGTCTTCGAGGAGAACTGCATATGAAGCTGCTGGTCACAGGCGGTGCTGGTTTCATCGGGTCGGCCGTCGTGCGTCTCGCGGTGGTTCGCGGCCATGCGGTTGTAAACGTCGACAAGCTGACCTATGCCGCCTGTCTCGACAACCTGGCAAGCGTGGAAGCCTTGCCTCAATACACCTTCGAGCAGGCTGACATCTGCGATCGAGCGGCGATGGACCGTCTTCTCGACACACACCGACCAGATGGAATCATGCATCTAGCCGCGGAAAGCCATGTCGATCGCTCGATCGATGGACCCGGCACCTTTATCGAGACCAACATCACCGGCACTTACCAACTGCTGGAGGCCGCCCGCGCTCATTGGGTGCGGCGCGGCAGGCCCGAGGAGTTTCGCTTCCATCACGTGTCCACTGATGAGGTCTTCGGCTCTCTTGGGCCCGAAGGACAATTCACTGAAGACACACCCTACGACCCGCACAGCCCCTATTCTGCCTCAAAGGCGGCCAGCGATCACCTGGTGCGCGCTTGGGGAGAAACCTACGGCTTGCCGATCGTGCTGAGCAACTGTTCCAACAATTACGGACCTTACCATTTTCCCGAGAAGTTGATCCCGGTCGTCATCCTTAACGCGCTGGCGGGCAAGCCGCTGCCGATTTACGGAGATGGGTCCAACGTGCGCGACTGGCTTTATGTGGAGGATCACGCCGACGCGCTGTTGTTGGTCCTGCAGAAGGGCGCGGTCGGGCGCAGTTACAACATCGGCGGTGAAAACGAGCGCAGCAACTTCGATCTGGTGCGCACGATCTGCGCCATACTCGATGAAAGGTACCCGCGTCCGGAAGGATCCTACGCCGATCTGATCACTTTTGTTACCGACCGTCCTGGCCACGACGCACGCTACGCCATCGATCCTGCACGCATCCGCAACGAGTTGGGCTGGCGGCCTAAAGTCACGGTCGAGGAGGGGTTGGCACGCACCGTCGACTGGTATCTCGCTAACGAGGGCTGGTGGCGCGCGTTGCAGAGCCGCCAAGGCGTCGGCGAACGGCTGGGCGTTACCGAATGAGCCTGCTTGTTTTTGGGCGGACAGGGCAGGTCGCCACAGAATTGGCGCGCCGCGCGCCCCAAGCGGTGTTTCTCGGGCGCGACGCTGCCGATCTGAGCGACCCCGACGAATGCGCAGAAGCGATCCGTGCTCATGCCCCTGCTGCCGTGATCAACGCAGCCGCCTATACGGCTGTCGACCGGGCCGAGGGAGAGGAGGCGCTCGCCAACGCCGTAAACGGTGCCGCGCCGGACGCCATGGCGCGCGAATGTGCTGCGCTCGGCATTCCGCTGGTGCATGTCTCGACAGATTACGTCTTCGACGGTAGCCGCGAGGCTCCCTGGCACCCGGATGACAGCCCGGCGCCGCTCGGCGTCTATGGACGGTCCAAACTCGCCGGCGAACGCGCTGTCGCGCAGGCCGGCGGCCCGCACGCCATCTTGCGCACCTCCTGGGTGTTTTCGGCGCACGGGGGCAATTTCGTGCGCACCATGCTGCGACTGTCTGAGGCCCGCGACGCGTTGAGCATCGTGGACGACCAGATCGGCGGACCCACGCCCGCCGCCGCTATCGCTGCCGCCTGCCTAGCGGTGACTGAGCAGCTGCGCGCCGACCCCGGCAAGACCGGCCTCTACCACTATTCCGGCGCGCCCGATGTCAGCTGGAAAGGTTTCGCGCAAGAGATCTTCGCCTTGGCGGGACGAGGCGTGGCTGTCACCGGCATCCCCACTGCTGATTACCCCACCCCGGCCCAAAGGCCGCTCAACTCGCGGCTTGATTGCGCGACGACACAGGCGGTTTTCGGCCTCGTCCGGCCCGACTGGCGCAGCGGGCTCCACAACGTGTTGACAGAACTTGGAGAGATCTCCGAATGACCGACCGCAAGGGCATCATCCTCGCTGGAGGCTCCGGCACGAGGCTTTACCCTGTCACCATGGGCGTGTCGAAACAGCTCTTGCCGATCTATGACAAACCAATGATCTATTATCCGCTGTCAGTGCTGATGCTGGCCGGAATTCGCGAAATTGCCGTGATCACGACGCCGCAGGATTCCGACCAGTTTCGGAGGGTTCTGGGCGACGGCAGCCAATGGGGCATCACGCTGACCTACATCATTCAACATTCGCCTGACGGGCTGGCGCAAGCATACACGCTAACCGAGAAGTTTCTCGACTGCGCGCCGTCGCTCATGGTTCTGGGCGACAACATCTTCTTCGGTCACGGTCTGCCCGAGCTCTTGGCCAGCGCGGGTGCGCGGGACACCGGCGGTACCGTGTTCGGCTACCGGGTGGCTGATCCGGAACGCTATGGCGTGGTCGATTTCGACATGGATGGCACCGTCCGTGGAATCATTGAGAAGCCTGAAACTCCGCCTTCGCATTACGCCGTCACCGGACTTTACTGCCTTGATGGCACCGCGCCCGTAAAAGCTTCGCGGATAACGGCGTCGGCGCGCGGCGAATTAGAGATTACCTCGTTACTCGAGATGTACCTGGACGAGGGCACGCTGACGGTCGAAACTATGGGCCGCGGTTATGCCTGGCTCGACACCGGCACTCATGCGAGCCTTCTGGACGCGGGCAATTTCGTGCGCACCCTGCAGACCCGGCAGGGCCTGCAGACCGGCAGCCCTGACGAAATTGCCTTTGCCCAAGGCTGGATCGACCGTGCCGCCCTCGCCGACCGGGCCGGGCAATTCGAAAAGAACGACTACGGAGCTTACCTCAGGACCCTTCTTAACTGAGGGGAGATTGCGTCGGTTAGCGAGCGGTCCTTTTTTCGAACGCGAGGCTAAGCTCGTATAGCTCGTTCATTGATCTCGACGGCCGAGATCGATGGTGTCTCTGTCGGTTGCCGGTGAAATCCGACAGGCCGCGCCGGCCCGGTTCGTGGATCTGATAGAAGATCACTTCTTTCACCGGAACGTGGACCGCCCGCCATTGTCTGGCGCGCTGTTTGATCGCGCTGCGAATTCGCGAATTCCGCCGACCAGATCCCAGATGGCGCCGCAGCATCGCCTCATAGATCGCGACCGATCGCAGATGCGGCGGTGCGGTCAGCATCGGAACGGTCTCGGCTTCAACACATGCTCGAGCGGGTCAGATTGTCGCTGCAATCGCGGTGCCCGTTTTGTGGAGGCAGCGAGGATCGGCCTCGCTCCCCGGTTCCAACCGACGTTTTCGTGGGAGGGCTGCGAACGGCTTGGCGATCGGGGAGAGGTTCCCGACGGCAAAGGCCAAACCAACAAGTAAAGAAGCGGGAGCGCCGGCGCCCTGATCCGATCGTCGGTGTCACCGAAGAACCGCGATCTTGGTTCGACGCAGATCCTGCTTAGCCGGAGTAGTGTCGTCTGAGCCGTCCTCCGCCGTTTCCAGATCGACGAACTCACGTTGGGATAGGCACCTTGGATGCGATGGCACGATATCAAAGAACCCATTGTCGATGCGGCGGGGTTCTCCCGGGAAGCCATCCACATCCATGTGGGGATGGCGCTCTTCCTGACTGCCTTGGCAGTATTCTGGAAACTGCGACGCCGATGGCTCTTGGCTTGGCCCGCCCTTGTCAGTGTCGCAGTAGGCAACGAAGCCCTCGACGCCGTCGACTGGGTAAGGTGGACGGGAGCGATCAATCTCGAAGAGAGTGTGCTGGACATAACCCACACTATCTTATGGCCGTCCATTATAGCCGCAGCGGCATCATTCGCATCGCGAGCCTAGATCTGTGGACCTTGCTGACAAACGGTCAAGCGTGGCCTCCACGATGACGGAAGGGGAACCGCCCGAGGAGGTAGGCCAGCACGATCAACTTGAGTTCGCCTTCGGTGAAATAAATGGCGGCCACTTCGACCGTTGGCTGAGGCGCTTCATCGCCGCAGAAGCTATTTGAAGCGTGATGCGGGTGATCATTCATCTCCCAGCGGAACCGGATCCCCAGTCACGTTCTCGCAAGCGAGGCGTAGCGCGAAATATGCGTCCACCGCAGAACTGATCCGGCCGTCGGCGCAAAATCTCGGAAGATCCGAAATTCTGACCATGCACTGTCTCTGGATGCCCTCGTGTCCAATTTGCACATTCGCGCAAGCTGCCTCTTCGGGGAGAACGTGCGCAATAAGTAAATGAACCCGCTCGCTGACGAGGCCTGGCAGCGGCGCTATCCAGCCGACATATTCGAGATCGTCACAGACCAACTCGACTTCCTCGTGAAGCTCCCGGCGTGCTGCCATGAGCGCATCTTCCTCGCGTTCAATTCTGCCGCCCGGGAATTCCAGTGAGGAGCGGCTCTGGCCGCGCCGTTCAATTTCGAGCATGATCACAGAGAAGCCAGAGATGGCTGCCACCGATACGCCATCGAACTTTTCAATATAAAAGTCCGATTGGTATCGAGGATCTGTCGCCTGGATCTGCAGCACGTCAAATCGTGGCGTCGTCAGCAGAACTTCTCTGTTCACGGTCATGTAGTCTCCTGCGCGAGAAGTAGGCGGTGACTTCTGCCGGCCTCGAAGGACCTATACAGTGCAAATGCGTAATGGGTCCCCAGATTGTACGTTTGGCCTGCTGCCCTTTTTCGGTCACAGCGTCGCAATAAGAGAAAGTCGGTGACATAGGCCCGTTACGCCTCTCGACGACGCGCTCAAGTTCATCGCCGACGGCGGCGTGTTCTCGATCTGGTCTGAGCCGGAAATCGTGCAGAACGGCGTTGAGATCGATGGTTTCATTGTCGGTTGGCGGTGAGATCTGAAAGTGCCTTCCGATAGGCGTCGACAACCAGGACTTGATCAAATTCACGCTCCATCTTTGTGCGGCCGGCATGTCCCATGGCACTGCGGGCATTGGACGAGAGCGCGAGAAAGCGTCCCATCGCCTCGGCAAGACTGTCAATGCTCCGCGCGTTACAGAGAAAGCCTGAGGCGTCGCGGTCGACCACAGAGCGACATCCGGGCACGTCGGTGGCAATGAGAGGCCGCGCCATGGCTGCCGCCTCGATCAGCGTGCGCGGTGCACCCTCACGGTAGGAAGGGAGCACGACGCAGGAGGCTGCGGCGATAGCCGGGCGCACGTCATCGGTGGTCCCGAGATATTCCAGTACGCCCTCCGCGACCCAAGCTTGAAGGGTCGCGCTGTCGATGGCGGTGCGGTTCTCCGAACCAGTTGCACCCAGAATCTGGAAGCGCGCGCTTGGATGGCGCGCCTTGATCTGCCTGGCGGCCTCGACGAATTCTACAACGCCCTTGTCGCGCAAGAGCCGGGCAATCATCAGGAAGACGGTCGGCTCCTGCGCCGATGGCATGTCTGCCGGGGCAAAGCGCGCCAGATCGATGCCTGATCCGGGCAACAAGCGTGCCTGCTCCACTCGTACGAGTTTCCTGTCGAGAAACAGGTCCCGGTCGTCTTCATTCTGGAAAAAGACGGTTTGCAGCCTGCCAAACGCGCGTCGATAGAGCTGCTCGGCGACGATTTGCAAGAGTCCACCCGACAGGAAGGCTGTCCCGAGCCCTGTGACATTCGGGACGAATGGTACGCCGGTAGCCAGCGCCGCGCGGGCGCCGAAAATATTGTTCTTGATCGTGTAGCTGAGGACGGCGTCGGGTCGCTCTTCTGCAAAAATCCTTTTCAACCGGCGCTGAAGCTTGAGATCGTCAACCGGGTTCAAGCCTTTCACATTCATGGGGAGCGCCCGGAAGCGACAGCCGATCCCTTCCAGTTTAGGAACAGAGTCATCCGGCGGTGCCAGCACTGTGATCCGATGTCCATCAGCACACAAAGAATCGACTAACGGCCGCCGGAAATTCCAGATGTTCCAGGCGGCATTCACTGTAAACATTATGTGCATACAGGTGCCTCAGCATAAAACATCATGATCTGCCCTGTACTACGCCGTCAGCGGGAGTCGCAATCCTTTTGCAAAGCCTGGTCGGCTTGTCCTTCCAAGGCCTCGGGTAGATTGCCGGCCTTCGCGGCCTTCGCGGCCTTCTCGTCCTCGATGTTGCGTTGCTTGGCGCAGCGACGATCGTGGTGTCCACGCAGCCCATGGCGAGGTAGCCGGTCATTTCAGCTCCGCCAACAGCGGAAACTCACAGCCGAGGCCAGACATTGTGTTCGGCGCTTTCGAGGTAGCGCGTCAGCTCGAACTCGTGCCATTCGCGACGACGGGGCCGATGATCGTCATTTCGATTTTCGGGCTGGGTCTGCTCTACCGCGACGGGCTCCTGATGCTTTTGGGATTCGTCGGCGCAGCAATTGCAGTTGCCGGCGGGCTTTGGGGGTTTGTTGGTCTGGGCGGCTCCTCGAACTGATCGCATCAAAGGGGACTATGGTCGACGTTCGCGTCGCCTCGGTCATCTGATTGATCTGGAGCGGTCGAAAGAAATGGCCGCTTTCCGAAACCTCGTCCCACAGGCTGCCAGTCCGGCTTCGCCCCTGTCCTTCTATAGCAAGTATCCGCGTCCACGCTCGCATGAACCCGAACGTCGATACGACCTACTCATCCAGGACTTCGCGGACCTTCAGAGCCAATTGCTCAAGCGAGGCCGGCTTGGGCAAGAGATGCACACCCGGGTCCAGCACTCCATTGTGCACGATCGCATTGCGCGAATAGCCTGTGGTGAACAGAACCCGAAGTTCGGGCTTTCGCCGCCTCGCCTCATCGGCGAACAGGCGCCCGCTCATGCCCGGCATGACGACGTCGGTGAAGAGCAGGCACACCTCCGGATGCCGGTCAAGCATCTGTAGCCCGCAGGCACCGTCTTCGGCTTCGAGAACGCCGTAGCCGAGATCCCGAAGCATCTGGACCGCCAGTTCTCTGACCCTCAGGTCATCTTCCACGACAAGGATGACTTCGGACGATTTCCCGTATGGGACGCCACGAGCCGAGGTGCGCACAGGAGCCTCGGCGTTGCCGTAGTACCGGGGAAGATAGATCTTCACAGACGTGCCATGGTCCGGCTCGGAATAGATCTTCACGTGCCCGCCGGACTGCTTCACGAAGCCGAAGACCTGGCTCAGCCCCAGGCCGGTGCCCTTGCCGACGCCCTTGGTCGTGAAGAAGGGGTCGAACGCCTTGGCGGCAACCTCGGGCGGCATGCCGCTGCCATTATCCGTCACTGCGACCAGAACGTATTGTCCTTCTGCTACGCCGTGCTCGGCGGCATAGGCGTTGTCGAGGTGGCAGTTCGCGGTTTCGATCGTCAACCGCCCGCCATCCGGCATGGCGTCGCGTGCGTTGACCGCGAGGTTCAACACGACATTTTCGAGCTGACCGGCATCAGCATAGGTTTGCCAGAGCCCGCCTGCCAGCACCGTCTCCATCTGGATCGTCTCGCCCAACGTCCGACGCAGGAGCTCGGACATGTCCGAGACCATGTCGTTCGCCTTCAGAGCCTGCGGCGACAGGGGCTGCTGGCGCGAGAAGGCGAGAAGGCGCTGCGTCAGGGTCGCGGCCCTGTTGGCTCCCTCCATCGCGCCCGAGATGAACTGGCCGACATCCGTGTCGCCCTTGGCGAGCCTGCGCTGAACAAGGTTCAATCCACCGATGACGATTGCCAGCATGTTGTTGAAGTCGTGTGCGATGCCGCCGGTGAGTTGGCCCACGGCCTCCATCTTCTGCATCTGTCGGATCTGGTCCTCGGCCCTGAGACGCTCCTGGACGGCATCGTTAATCCGCTGCTCCAGTGTCAGGTTGAGATCGCGCAGTTCTGCACTCGCCTGTTCTGCGGCGTTGCGCGCCTCAAGCAACTCCCGCTCGTACCGACGGCGGTCGGATGCATTGAACACCGTCATGCGGATGAACCGCACGTCTCCGGTGTCGTCGCGTCGCTCGACAGCGTTGACCAGGACGGGGAAGGCGGTGCCGTCCGCGCGCACAAGGTCGAGCGCAACCTCATTGAAGAAGCCCTGCATTCTCAACAGCGGGGCGAAGTGCGTCTCGTAATAGATCTTCCCCGCGATGTTCAGAAAGTCCTGGAACCGTTGCCCGTGAAGTTGCGCGCGCTCATGCCCCAGCCATGCGAGCAGGGTCTGGTTGACCTTGGTAATCCGGCCTTTCGCATCCGCCGACACATAGCCGCACGGCGCACTCTCAAAAAGGTCCTCCAGATCTTCCAGATCATCCTCTTCGAAGTTGTTGGCCCGGCTCACCCTCGCACCCTCAGAGGAAAGCTCTCATGGCCGCTATCGTTTCGTTGGGGGCGCTGAGGTTCGGGCAGTGTCCGACGGCGTCCAGGGTCACGAGTTTGCTGTTCGGAATGTTGCTGTGAACGTACTCGCCCACGCTGGTCGGCGCGATGACATCGTCGGAGCACTGGAGAATCAGTACCGGGACCTCGATCTGCGAGAGATCCGCCCGGTTGTCGGAGAGAAAGGTGACGCGGGCAAAGCGCTTGGCGATATCCGGATCCGTGCGGCAGAAGCTGTTCGTGAGTTCTTCACCCAGCTCTGGCCGGTCGGGATTCCCCATGATGATCGGGGCCATGGCTTGCGACCATCCCAGATGATTGCTGTCGAGGAAGTCCAGCAACTCGGCAATCTGCGGCTCGGTGAAGCCACCGACATAGTCGCCATCGTTGATATATCGCGGTGACGGGCCGATCATGATCAATCGATCGAACAGGTCGGGCGCCTTGTTGACGGCAAGAACGCCGATCATCGCGCTGACCGAGTGGCCGACGAAGACACCGTGCTCGACGCCGGCTTCCCGACAGAGCGTGATGAGGTCGTCGGCATATCCGTCGAGGGAGGCATATTTCTCCGGGTCGTAGGCCGTCAGATCAGATCTCCCGGCGCCGACATGATCGAACAGGACGGTCCGATACTGGTCTTCGAAAGCAGGAGCCACGAACCGCCACATGTTCTGGTCACAGCCGAAGCCGTGCGCGAACACCATCGACGTTGCCCCGCTGCCGGCCAAGGTCACATTGTGCCGCTGAAATGCCGTCAAAGCCATCTCCCTCCAACTGCATCGTCATGATCGAATGGCCTTCCCCCGAAGGCTCTCATCGGCTCTTGCGTTTGCGAGCCCTGCCAAGACGGAGGTCCTCCCAGGGACGATCAGCTTGCTGCCGCAACGTCGACGCTTCGTGTTTTCGGCGTATCCTCGGAAAAGAAACGATACGTGTCGCGCGGCACCGACTATCGCATCGCTATTCGTTCGCTTCGCGGGCGTCAATCGCCGCTGACGATCCAGGAGACGTTCGGGCCGCCTCGGATGGAACTGGTTTTGAGGCCTGCGGGTCAGGGAGTTCCGATTGCCTTGCATCATCGACATGCGTGAGAAAGGCGGGCCGCGGCAGCAGAGAAAGGCCTTCGACGTCTGGACTCCCAAGCCGCTCCGCGCGGGTGGTGACGAGATCTTCCAAGTGGCAACCGCCAATCGGGCCGATACTCGGCGAATGCCTCCAGTCACTGCTATTCTGGAAGGCGGACGGCACGGCGCCGGTCAAGCAGCGGCAGACCGCCGAGCGGATCTCCAAGCGTCTGCGCAACGAACACGGCTATGGCGGGGGCCTGACGGCGGTGGAGGACTATGTCCTGATAGCTTGGGGGTGGCTGCGCAAGACTTTCCGCACCCGCCGGGGCAATGCTGTTGGCGTCTCCTGCGGCTCGGTTCGGTAGAGATGTCTGGTCCCTATCGGGGCCAGACATCATCATGCCGGCAGACGATACCAATGTGGATTCAGGCGTCCCAGTCGGCCGCGGCCACAGCATCGGCACCGGCCGGAAGCTTCATCGGGCAGGCCGGATCGGTGGCGGCGCGCCATACGGCTTCTGCCACATCTATCGACCTGGTGACGGGGCCGGAGTGCTGCCGCATCTGCGCAACGGCCGCGTTCGTGTAGTCCGCATAGGGCTCGGGGAACCCTCCAGCCTCTTCGATACGTCCAAAAGCATTCTTGCCGAAACTCGTCTCGGGGGCGAGACCCGGCAGCACGATGCGGACCGTGACGCCGAAGGGTTCCAACTCCAGCGCGACGGATTCGGTGAAGGCGTTCACTGCGGCCTTGCTGGCCGTGTAAACGGACAGCAGTGGCAGCGGCTTCACCGTGACGGTCGAGGTCACGTTGACGATCGTGCCAGACCGACGCTCGCGGAACTGCGGCAGGACAGCCTGCATGGTCCGCATGGTCCCGATCGTGTTGGTCTCGAAGATGTCCCGGGCGATGTCCATTGGCGTGCCTTCCAGCGCATTGAGCCAGCCGACCCCGGCATTGTTGACGAGGACGTCGATCGGACCTGCCGCCTCGACCGCACGCCGGACGCTCTCGTCGCTCCGGACGTCGAGGGGAAGGATACGCAGATGTTCCGAGGCGGGGAGGACGCTCTCGTCCGGGGTGCGCATGGTGGCGACGACCTTCCAGCTCTGGCCGAGGAAGTGCCTGGCGATGTCGAGCCCGAAGCCGGACGAGCAGCCTGTGATGAGGACGGTGTTCATGATGTCTCCTTTGGTGCCTGTGCACGGGAGACATGTGGACGTCGCAGGACGGACCAGCTATCGCAGGAAGTCCTGTAAGCATTCGCGAGGGTCCTGAATTGATCGATCCCTTCGCCGAGGTGGTGGCTTTGCTGCGGCCGAGTCTGCCCTTCTCCAAGCAGGCGAGCGGCGCAGGGTCGTGGCGGATCGACGCGTCGGTGACGGAGGATCCGCTGTTCTGCGTGATCCTGGAGGGAGCCGTGCTCATGACCCTGGATGGGCAGCCGAGGCTCGAACTGAAGGAGAATGACTTCGTTCTTGTCCCCGCGGCCCGCGACTTCACGATGTGCAGCGTCGATGGAGGTCCGCCCAAGGGGCATTCGGTCCATACGATGCTCGACGGCGAGATGAGGCACGGCGATCCGTCGAAGCCGACGGACGTCCGCATGCTGGCTGGCCGCCTTGCCTTCGGCTCGCCGGATGCCGGGCTGCTCCTGTCCCTGCTTCCGGAAGTCATCCATGTGCGGGGGCTGAAGCGGATCGCGACCCTCGTGCAACTCGTTAGGGACGAAGCACAGGACGACCGGCCCGCCCGGGAGATGGTCCTGGCACGCCTGCTCGACGTAATGCTCATCGAGGCGTTGCGGGCGGCGTCGGGCAATACCGCGCCGCCGGGATTGCTCCGCGGACTGGCCGATGCCCGGCTGGGAAGCGCCATACGCTGCATCCACGCCGATCCGCGTCATGGCTGGACGGTGGAGCGATTGGCCAGGGAGGCGTCCATGTCGCGCTCCGTCTTTTTCGACAGGTTTCGAAGGGAGGTTGGTGTGCCGCCGATGGAGTACCTGCTGTCCTGGAGAATGGCGCTCGCGCGGAATATGCTGAGGCGCGGGGAGGGCGGCGTAAAGGCGGTCGCCGAGGCGGTGGGCTATGGATCCGCCAGCTCCTTCAGCGT
This sequence comes from Aurantimonas sp., assembly GCF_964217435.1. Taxonomy (NCBI): domain Bacteria; kingdom Pseudomonadati; phylum Pseudomonadota; class Alphaproteobacteria; order Hyphomicrobiales; family Aurantimonadaceae; genus Aurantimonas; species Aurantimonas sp. The sequence continues at coordinate 40,204 of NZ_CAXPJM010000003.1, forward strand.
CGCGTTCACCCGGTTTGTCGGTGTCCCGCCGATGCAGTTTGCTCGTCAGGCCGGCTCCGAGGCGGGCTAGGGCTGCCCCCGCCTGCGGCCGCTCTTGAGGCGCTACAGGCACGGAAACCGGGCGTCGAAGGACAGCGCCGGGCAAGAACACCGTCGATGGCCGCCTGTCGCCTATTGCTCGAAGAGCTTGGCGTCGCGGGCGATCATGGCGGCGTGGGTGCGGTTGCGGGCGTCGAGCTTGCGGGACAGCGTCTTGACGTGCAGCTTGACGGTGACCTCCTGCAGGTCGAGATCGCGGGCGATCTCCTTGTTGGCCTTGCCGTCGCACAGCCCTTCCAGGACCTGCATTTCCCGTGCCGACAGCTTGTCGGCCAGCGGATGGGAGGCTTCCGCCTCCATCTCGGTCATCCATTTGACCGGCGCGTATTGTTCGCCCGACGCCATGAAACGCAGGGCGTTGACCATGGATTTCGCGCCCAGCGTCTTCGGCACGAAGCCCGCTGCGCCGGCCGCCAGCGCGTCTTCGGCGACGGTGCGCGATGCCACGCCCGACATCAGCGCCACCGGCTTGTCCTGATTGGCCGCGATGGCCCGCTTGAGGCCGGCAAGACCGTCCATTCCGGGCATGCCGTAATCGAGGAGCACCAGATCGAAGGAGCCCACCTCGTCGATGCGAACCAGCGCCTCGTCGAGGGTTGCTGCCACCGTCACGTCGATCCCGCCCTCGTTCTGCAGAAACAGCGCGATGGTATCGCGAACCAGGTCGTGATCGTCTGCGACGAGAATCTTCAAGGACCGTCTCCTTCCGATCGCGGAATTCGGGCTTCTCCCGTCAGGACCGCGGCTCTCATTGTGCCCCGCCCGGCAGGAGAGGGCCAGCGTCGTCTCGCAGTGGTCCGTCTCGCACGGTCAGCGTGAGGGCTCAGGCTTTCCAATGGATTAAACAGGCGCATGGGACCGCTGCATTCGGCCGCGGCCCCGTGCGTTGCGGATTGTATTTGCGCGGTTCCATGGCCGACGCCGCATCTATTCGCCGATCCAGCTGTTGCCGTTGGCCAGGTTCTGCTCGCCCTCGTCCATGACGCTGGAGGTTGCCTGGGCGTCGCCATCATTGTTCTGATGGTTCTCCGTCATGATCAGACCTTCGGCGCCATCGCCCAGCGTCATCTCGATCTGCTGCCAGTTGCCGACGGCGGTGGAGGTGGAATTGATGATGACCGGCGATCCGAAGGCACCGGCGACGCCGGCCGCGCCTGCAGCACTGCCACGATTGTCCCGGGCGTACTGGTAGGCAAAGGCGGTCTCCCGGTTGCGCTCGGGGAAGTCCCAGGGATGCGGGCCGACAAGCGGTTCCCGTCCGCCGGCCATGGCGGCAACGGCGAGTTCGCCCAGGATCAGGGCGGCGATGGCCGAGACCCAGAACCAGCGGGCATGCGTGTCGTGATGTGTCCGGCGCATGATCGGTTTCCTTGCAGGTGAAAGAGGAACGGCGGGGCGTTGGGAGGGCAAACGCCCCGCCGCCGGATCGGAGCGGTTCGACCGAACCGCTCCGGGGGGCCTGTTACGGCAGCGTCACCGCGACGACCGGCTCGGCCGGACCGACATTGACGCTGAAATTGTTGCCGACCGCCGTGGCCGAGGAGCCGAGCGCAGGGCCGTCCAGGCCGCCGACACCGGTGAAGCCGGCAATCGTCATCATGTCAGCCGAGGAGTTCGCCGACACATCGGCCATCGCCGTCTGCACGTTGTTGCCGATGCCGAGGCCATTCTGCGGGTCGGTGTATTCCAGATCGACGGTCAGGCTGTTGACGACGGCCGTCGCGGAATTGTCGAGGCTTGCGTTGTAGATCGTGTCCGACGTCGCATCGGCACTCACCGAGCCGGCCTCGGCCGGATCGAGCCCGCCGAAATTCTGCACCGAGTCGTAGTTGATCTGCACGTCGGACGAGATCGCGGCGCTGTTGCCCAGGGCCTGCGCGTTGTTCTCGAGCGCCGCCAGGTCGGAGACCGAGCTCGTGTCGATGCCGACGATGTCGAGCACCGGAGCAAGCGGATCGAGAAGCGCTCCGGCCGGCGCATTGGTGAAGGCGCTGATATTGCTGGTCGCGGCGATGTCGCCGAGCAGGTCCTGCTCGTTCTCGGCCTGGTTCAGGCCGGTGGGCGCGAGTTCCGTGATCGCCGTGGTGGTGGTGTCGATCGTGGTGGTGACGTTGGCATCCCAGATCCAGTTCACCTCGTCGAAGGCATGGGCCGGAACGGCGCCTGCCAGCATTGCGAGAACGGCGGCTCCGGCCATCAGCTGCTTCTGTCGGTTACGCGTCATGTTTCTTCTCCTTGGGGTTTGCCGCAGGTTTCTTGGTGTCCATTCCCGGCTCACAGTGCTTGTTCTTGACTGTTGGGAAGCCGAGTCCTTCGGTGAGGATCTGGTAGGATGCCAGCTCCACCACCGATCGCACGCCGAGCTGCAGCGGCTCGTTTTTCACAGCCCCGGCGTCGAATTCGAGAAGTTGTGCTCCGAAGAAGCGGTACACGCCGGATTCGACCTCGTAGCCGACGACCTGCTTCTGGAGACTTGTGACGTAGACGGTGCGGAAGGTCCGGACGTCGACCAGCCGAAGGTCCAGGCCGACATTGATGACGGCCTTTCGAATGCCGCCGCCGATGCCGCCGACGAACAGCCGCGCGCCCCCGCTCACGATGTTGTAGTTGAGTTCGGTCAGCGCCCCGAGCACGACGAAGTCGGACGGGATCACATCGAGCGTGCGCACCTTCCGGCGGATCGCCTTCTTCTCGATGAGCTGCTGCTCGGCCAGCGGCACCCGGACGTCGAGGCGCTCGGTCAGCGCCACCTGACGGGTCTTGAAGAAGGCGCTGATCACCATCTCGGAGACGCCCTGGGTCAGCTCGGCGCTGTCGGTATATTTCGCGTAGGTCTTCTGGCCGGTCTTGTCGCTGATCTGCCCGACCGTGAGCGAGGGACGCCGCTTCGTCTTCACATCGGCCATGGCGGTGAGACAGGCCGTATAAGGCGTCTCGTTGCTCTGGACCGGCGCACCATAGGCCGGGGCGACATGGCTGGCGGCGGTGTAGGCCGCCGTCTGGCAGCCGGCGAAGGCCGGGGCGAGGCCGGCGACGAAGGCCAGCTTGATCGCCAGCTTGCGCCGGCCGGTGCCCGTATGACCGGAGTTGCCGTTGCAGATTACCGTCGTATTTCTGGCGAGTTTCGATCTCGACCGCATGACGTTCCCCTCCGAACCCTTTTCGAGAGCCGCGGCTGAAGAAGTGCCGTCCGATCTGTCTCGATGTCCTGAGTAAAGACTGCCGAAGAACGCAATAACAGCGCGCAACAGGTTAGAAACGGAGACGGAAGAATAGTCCGGTCTCGAACAGATATGCTTGGCCAGCCAGGCGGATAGTCGAACTATACGAAAGGCGAGGGAAGCCGAGGTTGGCCGGCGACCGGACGCCGGTGCACAGGGCGCGATCCCGCCAGCACAGAGGTGCCGAACAAGGGCTTCGATCGCGGCAGGCGGTGCCCCAGGGCACTCCGGCGACGCGCGACCTATACGAAAGGATAGGCCGGCTCTCCGATGCTCCGGCGCATTGTCCGTGCGGTCAGGCTACGATCGGGGAGGAACCATGCCACGCGGGGCGCCCGCGCCCGTTCAGTCCCATCCGCCGGACCGGAGCCGATCTCATGCCGACCGCTCGCCTCGCTGCCCCCGCCTTCGTTGCTTTCCTTGCCCTTGGCACAATGCTCGCTCCAGGCATGGCAGCGGACCTCGACGCGCCGACAGGCGACATCCTCCTGACGGTCACCGGCGCCGTCACCGTCACCAATCAGGGCGATACGGCCATCTTCGATCTCGGCCTCCTGGAAACCTTGCCGCAGGTGGAGTTCACCACCGCGACGATCTGGACGCAGGGCGAGCACCGCTTCACCGGCGTGACGCTGGAAGCGCTGCTCGACGCGGTCGGGGCCGAGGGGACCATCCTGAACGCCACGGCGATCAACGATTACAGCGTCGAGATCCCGGTCTCCGACGCGGTCGAAGGGGGCCCGATCGTCGCCTATCGCATGGATGGCGAGACCATGTCGGTCCGGGACAAGGGACCGCTCTGGGTGGTCTATCCCTATGACGACGTGCGCGAATATCGCAGCGAGGTGATCTATTCGCGCAGCATCTGGCAGCTCGACCGGATCGACATCCGTCCGTGACGGTCGCGACGGAAGACCCGGCATGACCGCGACCGCCGATCCACGGCCGGCGCGCCGGCGCGTCTGGCAATGGGCCCGTCGATACGGCCTCGGCCTGGCCGCGGGGCTGGTGGTCATCGCGCTGGGCGTCGTCGGGCTGCGCCTGTTCGACGGTGTCTCGGCCCTGCGCTCCGCGCCGCACGACAATCTGCAATGGTCGCTCGCCCAGATCGAGGTCGATCTCCTGCAACTGACCAATGCCGCCGACGTCTTCGACCATCCCGAACAGGGCCTCGACGAGTTCCGGCGGCGCTTCGACATCTTCTACAGCCGGATGAACACGGTGTCGTCGGGCGCGGTCTTCGCCGAACTGCGCGATATCGACAGCATCGGGACAATCCTTGCCCGCATCAACGGCTTCCTCGCCGAGACCGCGCCGCTGGTGGACGGCGACGACCGGATGTTGCGGGCCGTCGGCGACCGGGTTCGTGCCGACATCGAGGCGCTGCGCGACCCGGTTCGCCGCCTGTCGCTGGAAGGCGTGCGCCTGTTCGCCAAGTTGTCCGACAGCCAGCGCATCGCCTTCGAGGCGCTGTTGCTCACCGCGTCGCTGGTTGCCGCTGCGCTGATTGTCATCCTGGCCGTCGCCAGTGCGGTGCTGACCCGCCAGTACCGGATCTCGATCCAGCGTCTGCAGGAGTTGCAGCGCAATCGCGAACGGCTGGCCGCGACGATCAATTCGGCGCTCGACGCGATCATCGTCAGCGACGAGAACGGACGGCTGATCGAGATGAACCGGGCGGCGGAGGAGGTCTTCGGATACAGCCGCGCGGATGCCGTTGGCCGCGACATGGCGGAGATGATCATCCCGCCCCGCTACCGCGAAGCGCACCGGGCGGGGATGGCACGTCTGCGCGCCACGGGCGAGAAGCGGGTGGTCGACCAGGGTCGTGTCAATCTCGACGCGCTGCATGCCGACGGCAGCGAATTCCCGGTCGAACTGTCGATCGGCTCGGCCACCGGACAGTCCGGGCCGATCTTCATCGCCTTCATCCGCGACATCTCCGAACGGCTACGGGCCGAGCGGGCGCTGACCGATGCCCGCGACCAGGCCATGGCGGCGGACCGGGCGAAGTCGGAGTTCATCGTCGTGATGAGCCACGAGATGCGGACGCCGCTGAATGGCCTGCTCGGCGTCCTCGACCTTCTCGGGCGGACCAGACTTGCAGAGGAGCAGGCCGAATATCTCCAGGTCGCCACCACGTCGGGCGAAATCCTGCTGCGCAACGTCAACGACGTGCTCGACATCGCGCGGATGGAATCGGGCAAACTGACCTTCGACGTCAGGCCGTTCGACCTTGCCGGCACGATCCGCCGCGTTGCCGATGTCAACCGTCCCCTCGCCGCGGCGAGCGGTGTGCCGATCCATGTCGATATCGGACCGGTGGATCACCTCCTCGGCGATGTCCACCGGATTCAGCAGATCGCCATGAATCTCATCGGCAATGCGGTGAAATTCACCCGTTCCGGCGAGATCCGCGTCGCCTTGCAGACGCTTTCGGCCGCCGCCGGCTTTACCCGTTTGCGTCTGACGGTGACCGATACCGGCATCGGCATCGCCGCCGCCGACCAGAAGCGGATTTTCGAGGATTTCGTCACCCTAGACGCCTCCTATGCGCGCGAGGCGGCCGGTTCGGGGCTGGGGCTCGCCATCTGCCGCCGCATCGTCGACGCCCTCGACGGCACCATCTCGGTCTGCAGCGAACCTGGCCGCGGCAGTTGCTTCACCATGGAGATCACCTTGCCGAACGCCGCGGCCGGCGAGACCGGGGAGGGGGCATCGCCGTCTCCGTTGGCCGATGCCGCGGCGCAGTCTCGACCGCTCAACGTGCTCGTGGTGGAGGACAATGCGATCAACCGTTTCGTGGTGCGCGAGATGATCACCGAGGCCGGGCATCGGGTGGACGAAGCCTGCGACGGGCTCGAAGGCGTGACCATGGCAGGGCACCGCGCCTACGATCTCATCCTCATGGACATCAGCATGCCCGGCATGACCGGCATCGAGGCGACGGTCGCCATCCGCGCCTCGCAGGGGCCGTCCTGTAACGCGCCCATCTTCGGCCTGACCGCCCATGCCAGGCCCGAGGAACAGGCGCGCTTTGCCGAGGCGGGCATGCAGGCCTGCCTGACCAAGCCGATCCGGATGGAGCGCCTGACCAGAATGATCGCAGACGTGCAAAAGGCGGTTGCGGGAAACGCGAGCCCCGGCGCGAAGGACGCGGCCGCCGACAGGCGGGAGTGCGCCCACCCGATCCTCGACACCGACACGCTGGACGAACTGGCCGCGATGTTGGCGCCGGCGCGTTTCACGGAGCTTCTGCACCGTGTTTCGACGGATCTCGACCAGGGAATCGCGGCGCTTCAGGTGGCCATGCGGAACGGCGAGAACGAGGCGGCGGCACATGAGGCGCATCGTCTGGCCGGCAGCGCCGCCCTCGTCGGCGCCCAGGCGCTGCATGCCGCTCTCGCCTCCCTCGAAGCGGCCTGCCGAACCGGAGATCCGGCCAGTGCCGAAGAGGCCGCGCGAACAGCTTGGACGATCGCAGGGGACACACGAACAGTCCTTCGCGAACTGGCAGAAGGCACAAGCTGACCCGGCGCAGTTCGGTGACCTGCGAATGCATGCCGCTCACATCAGCGACAGCCCGGCCATGCGCGTCGATGGTGGCCGACTATGCTTTTCCGTTCGAGTTGCCTCCGCGATCACCGCTGGGGGGCGACCGGCTGCGTCAGGCGGCGGTCACGCGCCAGATGACGTCTCCTACATCGTCCGCCATCAGCAGCGATTTGCCGTCCGGGCCGATCGCCACGCCGACGGGACGTCCATAGGCAAGTTTCTCGTCCTCGGACAGGAAGCCGGACAGAATGTCGCGAGCCGGTCCGTTCGGCGCGCCGTTGGCGAAGGGGACGAAGATCAGCTTGTAGCCGCTGAGCGTCGAGCGATTCCACGATCCGTGCTGGCCGATCACCATGCCCTCGCCGAACCCCGGCAAGGTGCCGCTCGGCATCCAGCAGAGGCCGAGCGATGCCGTGTGGCCGCCGAGCGCATAATCCGGCTGGATGGCACGGGCGACGAGGTCCGGAGCCTGCGTGACACGATCGTCCACGGTCCTGCCCCAGTAGCAATAGGGCCAGCCGTAGAATCCGCCCTCTTCGACGGACGTCAGGTAGTCGGGCGGCGTTTCGTCCCCCAGCCCGTCGCGCTCGTTGACGACGGTCCATAGCTTTCCCGTGACCGGCTCGAAGGCCATGCCGACCGGGTTTCGCAGCCCGGAGGCAAAAATCCGCGCCTGTCCGGTGGCCACGTCCAGTTCCCAGATCGCCGCGCGACCCTCTTCCGCCGCCATCCCCTTGTCGCCGATGTTGGACAGCGATCCGACGCCGGCGTAGATCTTCGTCCGATCCGGCGAGACGATCAGGCTGCGGGTCCAGTGCCCGTGCGGCTTGAAGTCGACGAGCTTTTCATCACCGCCGGTGAGGCTCGTATCGCCTGGCCGGTAGTCGAAGCACCGAATGCCGTCCGTGTTGCCGAGATAGAACCGGTCGCCGACCAGCGCCATGCCGAAGGGCTGGTTCTGGTTTTCCACGAAGACCTCGCGGCGCTCGGCGACGCCGTCCCCATCCGCGTCACGCCAGAGGGTCACGCGATTGGCGCTGCGGCCGACCGCCTTGACGCGGCGCATCGTGGCCTGCTGAGCGTGGTCCATGAGGGTGCGCGGCCGCTCCGGCTGTTCCTTCGACTCCGCCACGAGGACGTCGCCGTTGGGCAGGACCTCGATCCAGCGGGGATGATCGAGGTTCGAGGCAAAGGCGTTGACCTGAAGCCCCGGCGCGCAGGTGGGCAGGCGCCCTTCCTTCCAGCCCTCTGCGGCGGGAAGTTTCAAGGTCATGATTCCCTGCTTTCGCGCTTCCGGAATCCGGGGTGTCTGCCCGACGGCCTGATGCGACGGAGAACCAAGGCGCCTGACAAGCGCGACAGCCCCGCCCACGACTTCAGTCGCCTTCGCGAGAATTCCCATAGTCGACCGCCTTGTCCGAGGAGCATGTATGGAGGGGACCAACAGCTGTGGCGCATTGGCCCTGATATGCGGTTTTCACTATCACATGCGCCGACGTCAAGGCGTCTCGGGCTGCCGCATCGGGCCCGGCCATCCGACATCGCGCGACCGGGCCGAAGCTCGTTTGGCAGGGCGGTTCATAGACCGTCTTCGAGTGCGCGAGCCGGGACATGACCGCTTTCAACGATATGGGGTTGGCCGGGAAACGACTGTAACGGGTCGGCGCGGAACGGCGAGAAGCAGAGTTGGTCCTCCGGCGGTACCGGCGATGTTGCAGGCTTGGGCATTCACAGCGTCCTTCCCGCCACCTTCGGCACCGGGTCAGGGGCGTAGGCGATCCAGCCCCTGAACGTGAACCCGGCGTAGAACAACGCGACGTCCTCGAAGCCGGCCTCCCGAAGCAAGGCCTCGTCGTCTTCCGGCGACAAGGCCGGCAGACGGTCGCCGATCGCCGCGATCGCGCCCGGCATCTGCGCCGCGGGCACGCCCGACATGACCGCAAAGGCGGCGAAGCGTTCCAGCCAGAGTGCTTTGCGCTCCGGGTCCTGCGGAAAGCTGTGATGCGCAACGGCGAAGGGCGCACCGGTCCTGAGCCGCCTGCGGAGGGCGATCAGCGTCCGCAGGCGCTCCTCCCGGGGCAGAAAGTGCAGGGTCAGGAGGCAGGTGGCGCCGTCGAAGGGCCCGTCCGGCGCGACATCGATGGTGCCTTCATGCAGCCGAACGCGCGAGGCGAGGGGGCCTAGCGTCCTCTTCGCCAGATGCAGCATCTCCGCCGAGGGATCGACGCCGTCGAACCGCCAGCCGGGCTGGAACTCGGCAAATGCCTTCAGTTCAAGCCCGCCACCGGCCCCCAGAACGAGCACACGACCGTCCGTATCCACGCGCTCCGCAAGAAGCAGCGCCGCCATGCGTTGCAAATGGTGAAAGCCCGGCACCATTCGCACCGGGCCTTCGGCATATCGGGCAACCGAGGCGGGATCAGAGAACAACGACAAGTGGCACCTTCAGGTCTCCGGGTGCAGAGGCATCGCCTGCATAACATGGACTTGGCACATGCCGACAAGTTACTGCGATTGCTGATGAAAAATTGGCATGGATCGAGTCCTGCCGGACCCACCATCTTCTACTCAAGCGATTGCAATTGCCTGCAGTTGCGCGAATGCGGACTCCGCACAGGCCGCGTGGGGCCAGTTGGTCTGTCCGGGCCGGAGCGGGTTGCCCGCGCACCCTCAGGCGACACGGTTGCCTTGGCGCCAGACGGAGCGGACCACCGGCGGCTCGCCGGGATGGTTGCGCACCCGCACCAGATCGGCGCGCCGGCCGACGGCGATGGTGCCGCGGTCTGTCAGGCCGACCGCGTCCGCCGGGTTCAGCGTCACCAGTCTGATCGCCTCCGGCAAGCCCGTCGCACCAATGTCGACAAGATGGAAGGCTGCCTGCAGCATGGAAAACGGGACGTAGTCCGAGGACAAGATGTCGAGGAGGCCGAGCCGAAGCAGTTCGATCGCCGAGATGTTGCCCGAGTGCGAACCGCCGCGCACGATATTCGGCGCGCCCATCAGGACATGTAGACCAGCGACGCGCGAAGCGGACGCCGCTTCCAGGGTCGTCGGGAATTCGGCAATGCTCATGCCCAGCGCCAGGGCCTCGTCGACATGGGCGACTGTCGCATCGTCATGGGAAGCCAGTGCGATGCCGCGCTCCCGGCATATCTCTGCGATATCGCGGCGGTGTCGGTCGGCGAATTCCGTCGACTCGGCCAGCCGCTTGCTGCTGAAGCTCTCGAACGCGGTGTCCGAGAGGCCGAGCTTCTTCTGGTAATAGGTCCGGTACGCCCCGAGATCGGCGAATTGCCGCTGGCCGGGTGCATGGTCCATCAGCGAGACGAGCTTCAGGAGGGGATTGCCCGCCAATCCGGCAAAGCCGGTCAGCACATCCGCGGCAGAAACTTCGCAGCGCAGATGGATGTAGTGGTCGGCGCGCACCCGTTCTTCGTTGACGGCCCTGCCGATCGTCTCTCCCATCTCGGCCATTTCGTCGGCGGTGAGCGTGGCGTTTTCGTCGGTACCGACCCGCAGCGCGTCGAAGACCGTGGTGATGCCCGAGCCGGCGATCTGGGTATCGTGCGCCTGGATGGCGGCCATCTTGTTCCACAGCACCTTCGGCCGCGGCATGAAATGCCCCTCGATATGGTCGGTATGCAGCTCGACGAGACCGGGGATGAGTGTGTCGCCATCCATGTCCTGCCCAGTCCTTGCCGGGCCCTCGCCGATCTCCGCGATCAGTTCGCCGTGCAGGGCCAGGTGCCCGTGGAGGACCGTATCGGCGGTGACGATGCGGGCGTTGGTCAGAACTGTTTCGTGCGGCATGTCAAAAGGTTTCTGGGCTGAGGGCTTGCGGGGTGAGAATGGCGCCGGCCGCTGCCTTTTCGGCGCGCGCAGCGTCGACCCTCAGGTGACGAAACGCCGGAGCTGCTGCGACAGGAGGTCGGTCAGCACCACCGACAGGACGATGATGATCAGGATGGCGGCGGATTGCGGATAGTAGAAACCGCGGACCGACTCGAACAGGACCTGACCGATGCCGCCGGCCCCGATGACCCCCAGGACCGTCGCGGCCCGCACATTGGATTCGAAGCGGTAGAGCGCATAGGAAATCCACAGCGGCAGGACCTGCGGGATCACCCCGAAGACGATTTCCTGCAGCTTCGATGCGCCGGTGGCGCGAATACCCTCCACCGGACGCGGGTCGATCGCCTCGACGGCCTCGGAGAACAGCTTGGCGAGAATACCCGTCGTGTGGATGAACAGCGCCATGACGCCGGCAAACGGTCCGAGCCCGACGGCGACGACGAACAGCACGGCCCAGACGATCTCGTGGATGGCGCGGAAGAAGTCCATCAGCCGGCGACAGGGCTGCAGGATGTACCAGGGCACCATGTTGTGCGCCGACAGGATGCCGAAGGGGATGGCGAGCAGCACGGACAGGACGGTGCCCCACAGGGCGATCTGCACCGTGACGACCATCTCCTCGGCGTAGTAGCGCCAGTCGGTGAAGTCGGGATTGGCGAAGCCGGCGGCGTATTGCGCCATGTTGTCGGCATCGGTGAAGAGATAGGTCCAGCGTCCCATCTCGGCCGGTGCCCAGCTCCACAGAAGGGCGGCCGCAAGCCCGCCCCAGATCACCGCGTTCCAGGCACTGCGAGACCAGTCGCGGCCGGCATTCAGGTCGGGGGCAGCGGGGCGCGAGAGAGAAACCGCGTCGTCGGTCATCGGGCATCCTGTGATCGGCGAAACCGGCCGGCGCCTGGATACGGTGCCGGCCGGAGGGATGTGGCGAAGCGTGCGGCGGGCAGGCCCGCCGCCGCGTGACGCGTCAGCTCTGCGGAGCGCTCTTGATCTTCTTCTCGTAGCCGGCCTTTTCGGCTTCGAGCTTCTCGATCTCGGCTGTCTTCTCCTCGGCGCTCCTGGAGTCGTCGGCCTCGATCTGGGCGATCGTCTTCGACAGTTCCATCACGCGGATCGGCAGGAGCTGGTCATTGGTGGATGCGACGAATGGCGCCCATTCGAGGCCGGCAAGGACTTCCTTCTCGTGTGCCACGTCACCGGTCGACTGGTCCGTGCCGTAGGTCACGAAGAACTTCTTGATCTTGTCCTTGCTCTCCTGCGGCAGGTTGGTGTTCCACACGATCGGATCGGCCGGGATCAGCGGCGACTTCCAGATCACCTTGATCTTGGCGAAGGCGTCCGGATTGTTCTTCTCGATGAGGGCAAGGCTCTCGGTATTGTTCGCCGCCGCATCGACCTGGCCGTTGGCGACGGCCATGGCGTTGGTCTCGTGGTTGGCGTTGGTGACGTTCTTGAAGCACTCCTTCGGGTCGACGCCGTTGGCGGCGAAGACGAAGGTCATCGGGACGAGATAGCCGGAGGTCGAGTTCGGGTCACCGAGGCCGAAATTCAGCGACTGGTCGCATTTCAGGAGATCCTCGACCTTCTCGAGCGGCGAGTCCTTCGGTGCGAGCACCAGCGACCAGTAGCCGGGATTGCCGGAGATATCGACGGTCTGGGCGAAGATCTCGCCATTGGCGCGATCGACGGCTTCCATGGCGGACTTGTTGCCGTACCAGGCGAGCTGCACCTTGTCGAAACGCATGCCCTCAATGACGCCGGCATAGTCGGACGCGAAGAAGGGCTTCACGGCGAGGCCGGTCTTCTCTTCCATGTCGGCGAGGAACGGCTCCCATTTTGGCCGCAGGTTCTGCTGGCTCTCGGTGGAGATGATGCCGAAGGCGAGCTCGTTCTGGGCAAGGGCCGTGGTCGAGATGCCGGCGACCATCGTGGCGGCGGCGAGTGTGCGAAGAACCATGTTCATGGCGTTGTTCCCCTGTTGCGTTTGGTTGTCGTGATGACTTCAGGCCGGTACCAGCGCCGGTGCGGTCACCGGCGCCTGCTTCGTCGCCCGGACGCGCCTGTCGGCGTCGACCGGCAGTGCGTCCGGAAGGACGAGCTCTTCCGAATCCGCGCCGTAGAGCTCGGTCAGAAAGGCGTTGGTCAGTGCGTGGGAGGGGCCGTCATAGACGACCTCGCCGCCGCGCAGCGCGATGGTGCGGGGGCAGTAGCGGCGGGCATATTCGACCTGATGCAGCGACACGACGGCGGTGATCCCGTCGGTGCGGTTGATCTCGGCGATCACGTCCATGACGCGGCGGGCCGACGCAGGATCGAGCGAGGCGATCGGCTCGTCGGCAAGGATGACGCGTGATTTCTGCACAAGGCAGCGGGCGATGGCCGCGCGCTGCTGCTGGCCGCCGGACAGGGTGGAGGCGCGCTGCCAGGCGACTTCCGGAATGCCGACGCGGCCGAGCGCGGCACGCGCCGCAAGCTTCTCATCGCGCGAGAACCAGCCGAGCGTGCCGCGCCAGCGCGGAATGCGGCCGAGATTGCCGAGGAGGACATTGGTGATGACCGGCAGCCGCGAGACGAGATTGAACTGCTGGAAGATGACGCCGATCTCGCGGCGCATGGCGCGCGCGCCGGCGCCGAGCCGGCCGTCGGACTGGATCGGCGCGCCGAACAGCGCGATGCTCGATCCGGTGCCGCGGTCGGCGCGTTCGAGGCCGGCGATATGGCGGATCAGCGTCGACTTGCCGGAACCGGACGCGCCGATCAGCGCGACCATTTCGCCTTCGGCAATGGTCAGGCTGACCTTGTCGAGCGCCTGCTTCAGAGCGAAGCGCTTGGACAGGTCTTTGATCGCTATGGCGCTCATGCGGGTCCCCCGTCCAGCGTCTCGACGGGTGACTCTTAGGAGCGCTCCATGTGGGTGCGATGACGACTTTCTAAACGTTCGATGACAGCCGCTCGGCAGCATCGAAGCGCGGCGGATTATCCGCCGTGCCGGTCGAGAAACGCCTGTGCATCAAGGCTCTGGAAGTCGGCGAGGGCGGTGCGCAGCGTCTCGTGCGGCCAGTCCCACCACGCCAGCGCATCCATGCGAGCGCCGATCTCGGCGGCAAAACGCGGCCGGATCGGCCGGGCGGGAACGCCGCCGACGATCGTGTAAGCCGGCACGTCCTTCGAGACGACCGCGCCCGCGCCGATCACGGCGCCGTTGCCGATGGTGACACCGGGCAGGATCGTCGCGCCATGGCCGATCCAGACATCGTGGCCGATGGCGACCCGGTGCGCGCGGCGCCAGGCGAAGAAGCACGCTTCGTTCTCTTCACCATCGAAATAATCACCGGCCCGGTAGGTGAAATGGTGCTGGGTGGCGCGCCATGTCGGGTGGTTGGTGGCGTTGATGCGGACGCAAGCGGCGATGTTCACGAACTTGCCGATCGCCGTGCACCAGATGCTGCCGTCTTCCATCACGTGGGAATAGTCGCCGAGGACGGTCTCGGTCAGGCGGCAGCGTTCGGCGATCTCGGTGTAGCGCCCGAGAGCGCAATCCTCGATCTCGGCGCTGGGGTGAACCAGCGGCGATAGGGAGAGCTTCGGCATTCAGGCCGCCTTGCGGGCGGAGAAGGCGGAGACGTCGATGATCCGCGTCGCGATCCGCTCGCGCACCGCCGCATCGTGGAAGATGCCGAGCACGGCGGTGCCCGCCACGGTCTTGGCCTCGATCATCTCGCAGACCACGTCGCGGTTCTGCGCGTCGAGCGAGGCGGTCGGTTCGTCGAGCAGCAGCAGCGGGTGGTCGGTGATGAAGCCGCGGGCGATGTTCACCCGCTGCTTCTCGCCGCCGGAGAAGGTGGCGGGCGGCAGCTCGAACAGCGGCTCGGGCAGATTGAGGCGGGCCAGCAGAACGCGAGCCCGTTCGCGCGCCGCCTCGGGCGCGATGCCGCGGGCGACGAGCGGCTCAGCGACGACGTCGAGCGCCGGCACGCGCGGGATGGCGCGCAGGAACTGGCTGACATAGCCGATCGCGTCGCGGCGAAGGGCGATGATCCGGCGCGGGTCGCCGGTGGCGAGGTCCATCTCGTTGCCAGTGGCCCCGTCGCGGATCAGGATTTCCCCGGCATCGACGGCGTAGTTTCCATAGACCATGCGCAGGATCGACGATTTGCCGACCCCCGATGGGCCGCCCAGCACGACGCATTCGCCGGGCGCGACGGTGAAGGAGGCCGCCTCGACGACCGGCAGGCGAATGCCGCCGCGCAGATGCATGGTGAAGGACTTGGCGACGTCGCGGGCCGTGAGGATCGGCTGGGAAGGCACGGACATGGCTCAGCTTTCCGGGATCGAGGCAACAAGGAGCTGGGTGTAGGCATGGTGCGGGTCGTCGAGGACCCGGTCGGTCAGGCCCTGTTCGATCACGCGACCGGCCTTCATGACGATCATGCGCTGCGACAGAAGCCGCGCCACCGCGAGGTCGTGGGTGACGATCACCACCGACAGGCCCATCTCGGCGACCAGCGAGCGGATCAGGTCGAGAAGCCGCGCCTGGACCGAGACGTCGAGCCCGCCGGTCGGCTCGTCCATGAAGACGAGGCGCGGCCGGGTGACGAGATTGCGGGCGATCTGCAGGCGCTGGCGCATGCCGCCGGAGAAGGCGTCCGGGCGGTCGTCGATGCGGTCCTCGGCGATCTCGACGCGTCCCAGCCAGTCGGTGGCGCTCTCGCGAATGCCACCATAATGGCGCTCGCCCACCGCCATCAGCCGTTCGCCGACATTGGCGCCGGCCGACACCCGCATCCGCAGGCCGTCGGCCGCATGCTGGTGGACGAAGCCCCAGTCGGTGCGCATCAGGAGGCGCCGTTCGGCCTCGCCGAGGCTGGCGAGATCGCGCAACGTGCCGTCGCGCATGGCGTAGGAAACGCTGCCCGACGTCGGGGCCATGCGGGCTGCGATGCAGTTCAGCAGCGTCGTCTTGCCGGAGCCGGACTCGCCGACGATGGCGACGACCTCGCCGGGCCAGACGTCGAAGGAAACGGCTTCACAGCCGACCCGAGCGCCATAGCGGCGGGTGAGGTCGCGAACGGTGAGAAGCGGCGATGCCTGGTCCATCGATGTCATGCCTCGCCCTGCCTGTTCTCGTGCCGTGGAGCCGGTCCACCGTCGCCGGCGTGGCCGGCCTCGCGCCGCGTTTCGCAATGGTCTGTGTCGGAGCAGACGAACATCCGCCCGCCGCGGTCGTCGGTCACAACCTCGTCGAGATAGACGTTCTCGGCGCCGCAGAGGGCACAGGGGCGGTCGAAAGCCTGGACGGCGAAGGGGTGGTCCTCGAAATCCAGCGACACGACGTCGGTGAAGGGCGGCAGGGCGTAGATCCGCTTCTCACGCCCGGCGCCGAAGAGCTGCAGGGCCGGCGAGCGGTGCATTTTCGGATTGTCGAATTTCGGGATCGGCGAGGGATCCATCACATAGCGGCCCTCGACCTTCACCGGATAGGCATAGGTGGTGGCGATGTGGCCGTGGCGGGCGATGTCCTCGTAGAGCTTCACATGCATCAGCCCGTATTCCTCCAGCGCATGCATCACCCGCGTCTCGGTTTCACGCGGCTCGAGAAACCGCAGGGGCTCGGGGATCGGCACCTGGTAGACGATGATCTGGCCGGCGGTGAGCGGCGTCTCGGGAATGCGGTGACGGGTCTGGACGATCGTCGCCTCGCTCGTCCGCGTCGTCGTGGCGACCCGCGCGGTCTTCTCGAAGAAGGCGCGGATCGACACGGCATTGGTGGTGTCGTCGGCGCCCTGGTCGATGACCTTCAGGACGTCGTTCGGACCGAGGATCGCTGCGGTCACCTGCACCCCGCCGGTGCCCCAGCCGTAGGGCATCGGCATTTCGCGTGAGGCGAAGGGGACCTGGTAACCGGGGATTGCGATCGCCTTGAGGATCGCACGGCGGATCATCCGCTTGGTCTGTTCGTCGAGATAGGCGAAGTTGTAGGCGGGCAGGGCAGCGGTCATTCTGCGGCCTCCCGCGCGGCAGCTTCGTCGTCGCCGGTCTCTCCGTTGCCCTCATCGATGTCTCGCGCGGCGTGCTCCCGGCGCATGCGGCGCACCAGATCGAGCTCGGCCTGGAAGTCGACATAGTGCGGCAGCTTGAGGTGCTCGACGAAGCCGGTCGCCTGGACATTGTCGGAATGGGCGATGACGAACTCCTCGTCCTGCGCGGGGGCGGTGCGTTCCTCGCCGAACTCGTCGGCCCTGAGCGCCCGGTCGACCAGGCTCATGGCCATCGCCTTGCGCTCGGACTGGCCGAAGACCAGTCCGTAGCCGCGGGTGAATTGCGGCGGCTGCTTGGCCGAGCCCCGGAACTGGTTGACCATCTGGCACTCGGTCATCCGGACCCGACCGATGGTCACCGGAAAACCGACTTCGGGCATGTCCATCACGACATCGACGAGGCCGATGCGGATTTCGCCGACGAAGGGATGCGAGCGGGCAAAGCCGCGCTGGGTCGAATAGGCGAGCGACAGGAGGAAGCCCTCGTCGCCGCGCGCCAGTGCCTGCAATCGCAGGTCACGGCCGGCGGGAAATTCCATCGGCTCGCGGGTCAGATCACCCGGCTTGCCGTCCGGCCCGTCGCCGTCCGGCTCGATCAGGCCGTCGGCGCCGAGAATGTCGGTCACGCGCGGACAGGCTTCGCCCGGCCAGTCGCGACGCGCGCCGGCCTCGACCGGCGCGTCGCCCGCCATGTCCGGGTCGATTAGCCGATGGGTGTAGTCGAAGGTCGGGCCCAGCAACTGGCCGCCCGGCAGATCCTTGTAGGTTGCCGACACCCGCCGTTCGATCCGCATGGTCTCCGTCTGAAGCGGCTGCGAATTGCCGAAACGGGGAAGGGTGGTGCGATAGGCGCGGATCAGGAAGATCGCTTCGATCAGATCACCTCGGGCCTGACGCACGGCCATCGCGGCGAGTTGGGGATCGTAGAGCGAGCCCTCGGCCATCGCCCGGTCGACGGCGAGCGCCAGCTGACCGGCGATCTGCTCCAGTGTCAGTGCCGGGACGTCGCGGCTGCCGCGACGACGGTCGGCGAGAAGACGGTGGGCGCTGGCGATTGCGGCTTCGCCTCCCTTGGCGGCGACATACATCTCAGCGATCTCCGATCTGGGTGGTGCGCGGCAGGCCCAGGGCTTCGCTGCCGGAAACAAGCAGCATGTCGATGCCGCGGGGATAAAGGCCGCGATTGTCTGCCCAATCCTTGAGGAAGAAGTCCGGCAGTCCGCACGGGCTGACGGTGGCGGACGTCTCTATGCCGGGGCCGATCAGCTGCAGCCTCTCGCCGCCCCGAAGAGCGGGAAGGCAAAGGATCAGCGTTGCCGAACGATCGGGATAAGCCGCAGTGCTGGCGGAAAAATCCGACAGGGCTGGCAGCTTGGTCGGGTCGCAGACGAGGGCGAAGGCGGCAGCCTGCGGTTCGGGAACGATCGCCGCACCGGTGTGGAAGGCAAGCCATTCGGCGACACCGGCGCCGGGAGCCGCAGGGTCGAGCCAGAGGGGCGTGTCGTAGTCGGCCAGCGCGGCAAGGATCGCCCCCGCCGCCGGTGGGACAGTCGATGGCGGCGCGGCCAACGCGCCAAGATCGACGATCGTGCCCGGCCGGGCAAAGGCATTCATGATCGCGGAAAAGGCGGCCTGGGCATCGAAGACGGGGTCGGCGAAGCCACCTTCGAGGGATGCAGTGGTCATTGTGCTGGTCATCATTCGTCGCCCCGAACCATCGTGAAGAAGTCGACGCGCGTCGCCTCGGTCTCCTCGGCGGAGCGCCGGTCGGCCTTCTCCTGCTTCGTCAATGCGGGGCCAACGACCATGGCTTCGATCGCGGCTCGCCAGTCGTCGCGCTGCCAGCCGGCATCGAGTTGCGCGGCGAGGCGCGCGTGGTCGGCGTCGCGACCCATGATCATCGCGTGGCCGACTTCGCCCGAGGCGAGGCGCATGCTGGCGCGCGTGACGCTGGCCTCGCCGATATTGAACGGTGCGCCGCTGCCGCCGATCCGGCCCTGCAGCATGACAAGCCCGACCTCGGGGCCGCGCAGGCTTGTCACCGGCACTTCGCCGGCGATCGCGTCCCAGGCCGTCGCGAGCGTCTGCGCATTGGTGGCTGCAAAGGCTTCCATGGCGCGGCGGCGCGCGGGCCGGCTGGGATCGGAGGAGTGGTTGTCCGAGGAGAGCATGGCATTCTGTCCGTTGTGGTCTGGTCTGATGGCGTCGGTCGGCTGAGACACTCAGCGCGGATCCGACAGGACCCGCTTTGGCGGTGTCAGTCGTCAGGCTTGCGATGGCCGGCTCACTCGAACCGGGCACGCAGCCGGTCGGTGAAATATTCCATCACCAGCACGATCGCGAAGATCGCGAGGATGATCGCCGAGGCGTTGCGGTACTGGAAGAGGTCGAAGGCAACCTTCAGCTCCTGGCCAATGCCGCCGGCGCCGACAAGGCCGAGGACGACCGAGGAGCGGACCCCCTTCTCCAGCGCAAAGAGCGAGCTGTTGATCAGCGTCGGCATGATGCTCGGCAGCGTGGCCCCGAAGAGGATACTGACCCGCGAGGCGCCGATCGCCCGCAAGGCCTCCTGCGGCTTCTTGTCGGCCTCTTCCATGGCTTCGGCGAAGAACCGGCCGCAGAAGCCGATCGTGTCGACGACGATCGTCATGGTGCCGGCAATTGCGCCGAGCCCGACCGTCGAGACGAAGACCAGTGCCCATACGAGATCCGGGATGGTCCGAAACAGCGAGATGATCCCCCGTGGCAGCTGCCGGAACGCCCCGAGCGGGGAGATGCCGCGCGCTGCGAGCCAGCCGACCGGCAGGCTGATGACGACGCCGATGACCGTGCCGACGAGCGCGATCTGCAGGGTTTCGAGAATGCGCCAGCCCATGCGCTGGAGGAAGGTCGGTTCCAGATTGGGCGGCAGCATGCGGCCGATCAGCTCGACCATCTGCGGCGCCCCGGCGGCGAGCCGCTCGGGCGACGGGGCGACCTGGCCGAGCGAGACCAGGAAGACCGCTGCAAAGGCGACGAGCAGCGTGAAGCTGACCGGCGAGATCGAGGGCAGACGCGAGGGCGCGCGCATCCGGGCCGGCGCGTCACCCATTAAAGACGTCTTCCATCTGCTGCCGATCGACCATCGGAGTTGGGAGATCGAAATGCACCCGGCCGGCCTTCAAGGCGATGATCCGGTCCGAATAGTGCATCGCATGCTCCATATCGTGCGTGGTGTAGACCAGCGTGATGCCGTGCTCGGAGGCGAGGTCGGAGAAGATCGTCATGATCTCGCGACCGACCGAGGGGTCGAGGCTCGCGGCGGGCTCGTCGGCGATCAGCAGCTTCGGCTTTCTGATCAGCGCGCGCGCAATGGCAATGCGCTGGGCTTGACCGCCGGAAAGCTGGTCGGCGCGGGCGCAGGCCTTGTCGGCAAGGCGCACGTCGGCCAGCACCTGCATCGCTTCCTCGCGCCAGTCCTCGCGGGCGAGGGCGTGATGCCAGGCCCGCCATCCGCCGGGCAGGCCGAGCTTGCCCTGGACGACGTTGGTGAGCACCGACTGGCGCCCGACCAGTCCGTGGTTCTGGAAGACGAAACCGATCTGCCGCCGAAGGCGCTGCAATTGCGCGCCGCTCGGGGCCGACTGGAAGGTCTCGCCCAAGGTCATGATCTCGCCGTCGCTGAGCGGCAGCAGGCCGACGAGGCATTTGAGCAGCGTCGACTTGCCGGCGCCGTTCGAGCCGATCAGCGCGACACGCTGATCGCTCCCGATGTCGATCTTCACACCGGTGAAGACATGGCGGCCGTTGGCGTAGGCTTTGCCGAGATCACGGGTGGTGATGATCGTTGCCCCCGGCGCCGTGGCCGGTGGGACATCCAATCGTTCCGGCTCCCGGCAAGGGGGAGCCGACAGGGCCGCGTGAAACGGACCGGCCTTCGCGGCCGCCGTCTGGTCCAGGAGAACGCTCATTCGACGAAGGCGGTGAAGGTGTCGACGCCGATGGTGCGATACATCGAGCGCACATAGTCGTACTCGCTGTCGTCGATGTCGGTCAGGAAGGTGCCGCCCTTGAACTTCTGATTGTCCTCGCCCTTGAGGACGGCGCTCATCAGTTCGTTGCCGTTCTCGAGAAAGGCATCGCGGATCGTCTCGTAGACGTCTTCGGGAATGTCCTTGCGGGCAACGAGGATGTCATTGGGCAGATCGCGGCCGCGGGCGACGACGGCAAAGGCCTTGTCGGGGAAGGCGGCCCGGATCGAGTTGAGATGGTCGAAATTGAGCCCCATCGCGGCGATGTCGCCGCGGATCAGGGCCTCGGCCGCGACGTTGCGCGAAATGATCACCGGCTCGTAGTCGACGCCGTAGTTCACGCCCTGGTCTGCGAGCGCCTGGGCGGGTCCCAGATGCTGCGAGGTCGAGCCGACCGAACCGAAGGCGATCTTCTTGCCCTTCAGGTCCGCGATGGTGCGGATCGGGCCGTCGGCGAGAACGGCGAGCTGGGCGAAATAGTCCGGGCGCTGCCAGGCGACCACGATGCGCGGATCGCTCAACTCCTTCATCACCACGTATTCGGCGGGGCCGGTCAGGACCAGCTCGACCTGTCCGGCGTTCAGCGCCTCGACGGCCGCCGTGCGCGAACTGACGGAGATCAGCTCGATATCGAGGCCGGTCTCGGCTTCGAGCGCTTCCTGGAAACCCCCAAATTCCTGCTGCAGGGCTTCGAGCCCCTCGATGTCGGTGACAGCGAAGCGGACGGGTTCGGCGATGGCCGTCACCGAGGTGACCACCGTGGCGGCGAGAGCGAAAACCAGCGAACGAAGCATTCTGTTTGTCCTTCTGTATAGACAGGGCACCGGGTTCGCAGCTACCTGTATAGACAGCAGGTGACGCATGAATGACAAAAGCACGAGGGGCCGAGATGGCGTGGCTGATCGAGAACGCGAGGACGCTGGCCGGCGACAGCTGGCATGAGCGCGGACTGCACGTCGCGGGCGAGCAAATCGTCGACCGGGCCGAGCGTCCGCGGCGACTGAATGCCGAAGGGCTGCTGGTCTTGCCCGGCATTGTCGACATCCATGGCGACGCCTTCGAGCGGCAGATCATGCCGCGGCCCGGCGTGCGCTTCGATGTCGGTCTGGCGCTGCGCGACACCGATCGCCAGCTCGTTGGCAACGGCATCACCACGGCGTTTCACGGCGTGACGATCTCCTGGGAGCCGGGGCTTCGCTCGCTCGACGCGGCACGCAGCTTCATCGGATCGCTCCAGGCCCTGCGCCCGCATCTGAACTGCGACACGCGGCTGCATCTGCGCTGGGAAACCTTCGCACTCGACGCGGTCGCCGAGGTGACCGAGTGGCTGTCGCTGGAGCCTTTGCCGATCCTCGCCTTCAACGACCACACGACCGGCTCGGTGCTGAAAGGAACGATCGCGCGCAAGATCGGCCAGATGGCGGAGCGCTCCGGCCTGTCGCGCGAGGACTACATGGCGCTGCTCGACGCCGTGTGGGCGCGGCGTGACGACGTGCCGGGCGCCATCGCCGAGCTCGCGGCGGCAGCAAAGGCCGGGGGCAATGTCCTGCTGGCGCATGACGAGGCCACGCCCGAGGAGCGCGCCCGGTTCCGGGCGCTCGGCGCGCGCTCCTGCGAGTTTCCGCTGAATACCGAGACCGCCGCGGAGGCCCGTGCCGGCGGGGAGGACGTCATTCTGGGCGCGCCGAATGTCGTGCGCGGCGGCAGCCACAACAAGGCGATGGATGCGCGCGAAGCGGTCGCATCGGGCCATTGCACGGTGCTGACCAGCGACTATCACTATCCGTCTCCGCTGCATGCGGCCTTCGCTCTGGCCGATGGCGACGTGGACGCGCTGGCGCATTACTGGCCGCTTGTCTCCGGCAACGCTGCGCGCGCCGCGGGCCTTGAGGATCGCGGCAGTCTGACGATTGGCAAGCGGGCGGATCTCATCCTGGTCGACATGGCTGACATGCGGCATCCGGAAATCGTGGCGACGATGGTCGGCGGGCGCATCGTGTATGCACGTCGGGCACTGGAGGAGTCGCCTCTGGCGGCACCGGTCCAGGCGACCCCCGAGATGGCGGCGGGGTAGGGCCCATGAGCAGCACCGCCCCGCAGGAGATGGAAAACGACGCCGCGACGCCGGATTTCGGCGATCTGGTTTTGCGGCCGCGCAGCGACATGCCGATCTGGCAGCAGATCCACGATTATGTCCTGGCGCTTGTCGAGGATGGGCGGCTGCGCCCGGGCAGCCAGTTGCCGGGCGAGGTCCATCTGGCCGAGAAATTCGGCGTCACCCGCATCACGCTTCGTCAGGCGCTGCTGCAGTTGCAGCAGGAAGGGCATCTCACCTCACGAAAGGGCGTCGGCGTGTTCGTGCGCAGCCCGCCCTCGGTGCTGTCGGTGCGCGACGGCAGTCGTTTCTTCGACAGCTTGCGCTCCGACGGCAAACTGGTCGAGACGCGCACGCTGGTGCTGGTAGAAGAGGAGGCTGACGCGGCAGCCGCCGCGCAGTTGCATCTGCCTGTCGGCGCTCCGGTCATCCGGCTCCGCCGCGTGCGCTCGGCCGATGGACAGCCGATCCACGCCAGCACCAAGATCCTGCCCGCAAGGCTCCTGCCGGACTTCGCCGCCGTCTATGCGCGGCGGCAATCGGTCACCGATGTGTTCGTCGCACATGGCATCGGCAAGTATCGACGGATCGAGACGCGGATCAGCGGAGGCTTTGCCACCGCCGAGGAGGCGAGCCAGCTGGAGCTCACGCCCAGCACGCCGGTCTTCCGCACCAGTGCCGTCAATGGCGACGCGGCGGGGAACCGGATCGAATGGGGCACCGGCTGCTGGCTGCTCACGTCGGTCGATTTCGTTTTCTGAGCGCCGCAGGAGCCGGTGCAACCGGCGACGAATCCCACGCTGTCCTGCCGAGGGGGATCGAGGCCTTTCGCGTCATGGCCGAAGGCCTGCGCACCGGCGCCGAACGAGGGCGGCATCCGGCTTGACGCGGACCTTGAGAGGCACTCACACGCTAAGTCGGCTTCTGGTGGACGCTTCACGGCGTCGATAAGACTGGGCCGAGAACGGGACGGCAGCTCTCCGCGTGCAACGCCCCGATGCTGCCAGTCCGCTTTCGGCCCCTTTGCGTTAGTCAAAGATGGCGCCGAGACTTGACCGACCGCGTGAAGTCGGCCCATCACTCGCGCCGAATGCAGATAGTGCCACAGCACAATGCCGCACCGTGTTCTGCGCAATAGGAGCTGTGAGATGGCGCGAAAAATTCGGCACGCAAGTTGGCTTGAGAACCAGACAGCCGATGCCGAGCCTCCGGAACCGTGCTGGCTATGCGGCCGATTGCTGGGTGAGACCGTGGATCGCTTCCACCCGATCCCCAAAAGCCGGGGTGGCCGAGACACCGTTCCTGTCCATCCCATCTGCCGAGAGACCATCGACGCCAATTTCACTGCGAGCGAACTGGTCCGCCACGCAGAAAGCGGGACGCCCCTTACGGACAATCAGACGGTCGCGCGCTTCGTAAAATGGGTCGCCAAGAAGCCTGCTGACTTCCATTCTGCGACCAAATAGGGCTGTCAGTCGAACGTCGGCTTCGTCACCTCTTTTCCCGGAGAGCTGCCCGGCTGCAACCGGCCCATTCTAAATGAGCGATCATCAGCACGCGTCGACGAGAGCCTCCAGATCGTCAGTTGCGTTGGGAGGTCCGCGCCAGGCGCGGTGTGCCTCTCCGGTGATCGTGCATCCGCGCGCAGGCGCAATGGTGCTTGTGGACCGTGCGCGCTCCGCAAACACCCGGCCGACACCGATCAGGATCGGGCGGTCGACGCCGATCCGGGCGACGACGGCGCCGAGATCGGCGAGCGTGCCGGCGGCGCGGGTCTCGTCGTCGCGCGACAGGTTGGCGGCAACGGCGACCGGGGTCGTGGCCGGCAGGCCGTGATGGATCAGGCGCTCGGCGATCTTCGCCGCCATCCGGCCGCCCATGTAGAAGACGGTGGTGGCGTGATCGTCGGCCAGCGCATGCCAGTCGAGGTCCTCCGGCAGGCCGCCCTTCTTGGAATGGCCGGTGACGAAACGCAGCTGCTGGGCCCGGTCGCGATGGGTCAGCGACACGCCGAAGCTCGCCGCCAGCGCCGAGGCGGCGGTGATGCCCGGCACGATGGCGACCGGAATGTTCTCGCGGGCCAGCTCGTCCAGCTCCTCGCCGGCCCGGCCGAACACCGACACGTCGCCGGATTTCAGCCGCACCACGTGCTTGCCCGCCTTGGCGAAGCTGACCATCATGGCGTTGATGTCTTCCTGGCGGCAGCTGTCGCGGGCGGCGCGCTTGCCGACCAGC
>NZ_CAXPJM010000004.1:0-52535 GCF_964217435.1 Aurantimonas sp.
GTTCCGCCACCAGTGCGCTCTACGTACAGCGACGCAACGTCCTGTATGTCCCACGTATAGACCGGGAGGCCAACGTCGCTCGGCACGAACGGCGACACCCCCCCGCCCCGACGCACCGACAGGCCGGGGAGGTCTAGCGGCCGCCGACCGTTGAAGATGCCGTTTCTACCGTTGAAGATGTCCATCGGTCAGAGCTCGTAGAAGGACATCACGACGGTGACGGCTGCCGCAGCGATCAGGCTGATATGGGTGGCGTCGGCCGGAATCTCGCGAGAGCCCGGGTTGAGGTCGCTACCCGAGCCATCGGTGATGTCGCCGGATGGCACGGCCGCGGTCACAGTGCCGTCGCCGAACTTGACGTAGAAGTCCCCTGTGGCCGCGAAGGACACATACTTCGCGCCGGCCGGGATCGTGTGGCGTTCAGCCGTGCTCGCAGCCAGCACTCGCGCATCGACATGATCGGACGGCGGCGGCGCGAACTCGGTGCGGCGCGACGTGTTGTGCGGGACGGTTCCAGTGAAGTTGCGCATGGTCAGATATCCTCGCCTGGCGCCGTGTTCACCGGCATGTTCACGTTCGGAATGCGGTAGAGCGCGATGAACTTCTCGACCCCGTAGGGGATGCTCACCTTGCCGCCGCGGGCGCGCGGGTCGAGCACGCTCTCCTCGCGGTTGCTGTAGTAGTGCGATGCCAGCAGGAGCACGGCCTGGCGAATGCCGGGGGGCACCTTCGTAGCGTCTTCGGCGCCGGTCTCGTAGGTGATCTCCATCGACCCGGAGTCGATGTCCGTGATCTCGGCGAAGGACGCAGTCGGCAGGCCGGCGTCGGAACCGATCACCGCGTCGCCATGCGCGAGGACCGTCGTGAAACCGCCCACGATCGACTTGGCAGAGACTATCCCGCCGATCTCGCCTTCCATGGGAGGGCGAAAGAGGGTGACGACCGGGCGAACGGCAGGCACGACCAGCTTGAAGGTCTGCCGCATGATCGCCCGGTTCGTGCTGCGCTCGATGACGTCCTCGGCGGCCGCGATGTAGCCTTCGATCAGCGTGTCTTCCGACGTGTGCGAGACGCGCTTATTCGCCTTGACGGTCGCCGCGGTCACGCTGGGGACGGTCGGAGGTGCGGTCCTGACGAGATACATCGGCCTTCGTCTCCTCGCGCGGCTGCGGAGCGCGGAAGTCGCCGCGGTCCGCCTGCATGTCCGTCGTGCGGTAGGCTCCGGCCATCGAACGTCGACGGCCGGGCCAATTGCTTTTCTCGACCAGCGGTCGATTACTTGCCGGGCTTGCGACCGCGCCGCGGCGGCTTCGGCGGGGTTTCCTTGCCGTTACCTTCGCCGCCCTCGCCATCATGGGCGTCCGGGTCGTCGACGGTGGCCTTGTCGGGATCCTCGACCGCCTTCGGACTGTCGGGGCTTTCCGGATCGGCGGTGCCGGCGAAGTCGCCTTCCTCGCGGAGGCGGTCACGCCCGGGCAGCCGATCGCTTGCCAGCGGCGGCATGTGACGATTGCCGCCCAGGCCCGGGGTGTCGGCAACGATCTGCAGCGAATCGTCATCGATCTCGATGGTCGCTTCGCCCTTGGCCGCTGCGACTTCCTTGATGATCGGCTTCTTGCCGGCCTTCAGCCGCTTAACAGTCGCCGGGTCGAGGCCGGCGATCTGGTCCTTCTGGTAGGGCCCGGAGGCCGCCAGGAACTTCACCGGAACGAGGCCGGTGCGCTTCAACGCTTTCATATCAGTCTCCTTGAGCGCGAGGAGAGGCCGGGCGGCCGCTCCTATTGGCTGCGGTTCCGGTGGATCAGAACTTCACGCCGGTGAGCACGTTCACCGCCTGGACGTACCGGGCGTCGAAGTCGTGCTCCATGGTGAAGCGGAAGCCGGTCGAGTCCGTCGACCAGAGCGACTGGATCTCGCCGCCGCCATCGCGATAGGACGCCTCGGTCGAGATATCGATCGAGAGGCCCTTCGCCTCGCCGACGAGCACGCTCCCGAAGGAGATGAGAGCGATGTACGTCTCGTCCGTGCCGACGCCGAGGTTCTCCGGGAACGTGCCCGCGATGCGCGCCGGTAGCCCCATCCAGATGCCCCGCTCCATCTCGGGGTAGATCTTCTGGTCGTCCGCGCCACGCAGCATGGAGAGGTACAGCCAGGTTCGCGGCGAGAAGCGCCACTCGGCGCCGACGCCCAGAACAGGGAACCGCGTGATCAGGCCGAGGAGCCGCTTCGCATCGGCCTCGACCTGCGCGACCGTGGGAGTGGCCGTGGTCGCCGATGCGACAGCGAGGGAGTTGATCCCGGCGAGGTTCATGACGCCGGTCGGCACGTCGCCGACGCCGGAGCCGAGATAGGCCGTCTGGTCCATCTTGAGCGACATCGCCATGGAGCCGTCGGCGCGGATGAACGATCCGGCCTCACCGAGCGAGTAGCGCAGAAGCTGGTTCGTGACCGGAACGATGGTCGACAGCAGGTGAGCCGACATATCGATCTCGCGGAACGTCGGGTTGGACACCGCGATGTCGTCGCCCTCACCGCGATACGTGGCGGTCGCACCGCTCGCCGCACCGGCCTGGCGATAGTTGCCCTCCGGCATCGGAATGCGCCGCGGGTTGCCCGCCATGAACGAGGAGCGCTCGTACAGCAGGTCGATGAAGGTGCGGTCGAAGTTCTCCGCCACCAGGAATCCGCCGGACGCGCCGGTGAGAGTGGTGTTGGCCTTGTTGATCGAACCGAACTCGTCGGCGGCCTTGCCGTAGCCGAGTTCCTGCATCGCCTTCAGAACGTTGCGCGAGGAGGTCGAGCCCCATTCCCGCTTCGCCAGCATCAGCGACTGGCAGGCCAGCGCCAGCTTCTCCTCGGCGGTGTTGGCTGCCTTCGCCTGCGCCGGCTGCGTGCCGCGCTCGGCACCACCATCGGCGGGCTTCGCAGCCGCGGCGACGTGGCGCTCGGCACGCTCGGCCGACTTCACCTGCTCTTCGAGCGCGTCGAGCGAATCCAGATGATCGTTCAGCGCCTTCAGATCGGCCGCCACGGCGCCGTCACCGAATGCCTTCGTCTGGAGAGCTTCGACCTTCGCCGTCTCAGCCGCCAGCTTTTCCTTGAGCTCCTTGAGCGTCATCGGAAAACTCCTCTTTTCATGAAAAAGGGCCGCTCAGTGGCGGCCCGGTGATTGCCCTTTTGGGCGGGTGAAGCCGGCGGCTAGGCCGGTTCCTCGGTGCGCGCCCTGGTGGCGGCAATGCGTTTGGCGACGCGCTCATCCAGCGCGGCCTTCTCTTCATCGGTCAGATTGACCGGCTCGGGATCGGTAGGGGTCTC
Organism: Aurantimonas sp.; assembly: GCF_964217435.1. Taxonomy (NCBI): domain Bacteria; kingdom Pseudomonadati; phylum Pseudomonadota; class Alphaproteobacteria; order Hyphomicrobiales; family Aurantimonadaceae; genus Aurantimonas; species Aurantimonas sp. The sequence continues at coordinate 3,316 of NZ_CAXPJM010000004.1, forward strand.
CAGCGGCGGATCCTCGCGGGTCACAACCGGGGTATCCTTCGCGGTCAGCGCCGAGAGGAACTTCGCCCAGAGACCGGGCTCCTTCGACTGGCGAGCATGATCGCGGGCGATGGTCAGGTGACGCTCGAACTCGGCGACGGATGCCGCCTGTTCTGCATCGGCCGCCTTCTGCTTCTCGCCGTCGACCGGATCAGGAGTTTCGACCCCCTGCTCCTCTTCCGTCGGCTTCGCAGGCTTGGCGGCGCCCTTCTCTTCGTCCTCGATCACCCGACCTTCGGTCGATGCCGATTTCAGGAGGGCTGCGATACGGTCGACCGATGCCTGATCCTTGAACTCGATGACGACTGAGGTGCGCTCGCCGCTCGCCTGGCGGTGCTGTGCCTCCAGAGCGTCGCGCGAGATGACGAGTCCGGTCCGCGGGTCCATCGCGAAGGTGTCGAGGGTCATCTCGATCAGTTCGAGCGCCTCCTTCGACAGCATGCCCGGCGCCACGTCCTTCATCATCGCCGCCGGCAGCGCTGGAATCGGCACCAGCGAACATTCGAGGAGCTCGGACTTGTTGAACTTCAGGCCGAGGAAGTGACCCGCGTCATCCTGGATGGCCTCGACGTCGCTCCAGTTCGGACGGAAGCCGATCGACACGGTCTTCATCGTGCCGGCGGCGATATGCCGGGCGGCGCGGTCCGCGTCCGGATCCTCGCCTTCCGCCAGCAGGATCATGTCGCCTTCGGTCCGCTTCGGGCGGCCGGAGAGCATCTTCTGGACGTTCGCCCACTTGCCGATCGGCCACGACCGGCTGTTGTGGAAGAGAAGCGCCTGCGGATTGGCCGAGAAGTTCGTGACGTCGAGCCCTTCCTGCACGACGATGTCGCCCATCCGATCCTCGACCTCCGCGGACATGACGAAGCGCGCCGTGCGCGTCTCCGGCTTCCACGAGCCGGCCTTGGCGATCTCCGGCGTCATGGGGACGCCCTTCACGAGACCGCCGTTCGGCCCGACCGAATCCTTGCGGAGGTTATGGGCCTCGTCTTCCGAGACCTTCACGAGCTTCGGCATGGGATGTCTCCTATCGGATCGGAACGACGTTCCCGATCTCGGGAATGTCCTTGCCAGCGTTCGCGCCAGCATCATCTTGCGGCGCCTGGTCACCTTCAGCGCCGGGCGCATTCCCGCCGGCCTTCAGGATGACCTCGTTGTTCTCGTCGACGAGCACGAAGTTGCCGGAGAACATGCGGGCGCGGCCCGCCTTCCCGCCAACCGAGTTCTGCCCGATCTTCTGGCGCATCTCGTCGAATTCGAGCGCACCCGACTTCCACTGCGACATGACGATTTCGCTGCGCAGCTTCGGGTCGAGCGCATAGGCGGCATCGCGGTCGAACCTGAAGAACAGGTCGTCATCCGCCTCGCTGGACAGCAGGAGCCGGTCAAGCGCCTCCTCGATGCACTCGAAGATCGGGACCAGCGTGTCGTCGACATAGGTCCGGTTCACCGAATCCATGTTGTCGTATTTGACGGACTCGAAGATGCCGACCTTGGGCGGCGGCATCCGGTAGTAGCGGAGCACGTCCGTCATGGCGGCGACGTTCGATTTCACGAAGTCCTGGTCGACAGCCGACATCGAGAGGCGCTTCACCTCAGGAACGACGCCGTCGACGCCTTCGAACAGAAGCGGCTTGCCCGTCTTGCGGGAGTTCTCGAACGCCTCGGTGAAGTCCTTCTTCAGCCGGGCGTACTGCTCGTCGGTGATCGCCCCGGGGAACGTCACAGCGTAGATGCCGACGCCACCGGAGGCGAAAGAGTTGGCCTGAAACTCGTGCATGCTGCCGAGCAATTTCAGCGCGTCGGCGGCAACCTCGGCATTCGAGATCGGGTCGAGGCCGTTCAGCGAGCGCAGACGCATGGGCACCATGTCGTCGGTCGACATGCGCCGCTGCATCATCCACGACCACTGGATATGATCGTGCTCGGTCTGCGGCTGCACCTCGTAGAAGTAGCGACCGGCCTGGACGTTCATGTACGTCTGGACCTGGCCCGGAGGCACACCCTGCAACTCGATGACGCGCCCGCCGTTGGTCGTGCGCGCCGCGGCGTAATACATGCGGGCGGCGGCCAGATAGGCGGCCGTCATCCGGATCCATTCCTTCCAGCCGTAATAGTCGTTCGGACGGCGCCAGAGCAGGCCGGCAACCGGATGCTCCCCCTTCTGCACCAGGACCGATCCATTCGGCGTCCGGCGGCGAAGCTCGAGCGGCGTCTTCGACACGTCCTGAGAGATCACCTCCCAGCACGCGAGAGAGACGCTGACCTTCACGATGTCGGAATGACGGCCCGCGATGAAATGGCCCTTGGAGAACAGTTCGCCGAGTTCGACGCCGGTCCACAGGTCGTTGCCGACCGAACGCACCTTCGGCGCCGCATCGACCTTGGCGACATCGGTGCCCTGCTCGGTCTTGTCGGCCATCAGAGGATCCTCATGCCGCGCGTCGCCATCGGGTTCGGCCCGCGCACTTCCTTGATCTCGACCATCTGCAGCCGGGCGGCGTTCGCCTGCACAAGCGCATCGAAGCCGTCGATCTTCTGTGTCGAGTTCGCTGCCGGCTTCTTGCCGAGGATGCGATCCGCGGTGTCGAGCCCGCCGATCACGTTGCCCATGTTCCAGGCCAGCACCGGGTTGCCGTCATGGAAGAGCGACTGCTCGGCACCGTTCACGCGGGCCATCAAATCCTTCGTCGGATCGGAATGGTTCGAGGCGTTCTTCCGGTAGGCCGTGACCGGCTTGTCAGCGTCCTGCAGCGCGGCGAAGAATTCGTTCGCCTGCTGGTCGTCGACCACCACCGCTCGGATGTCGTGGCCGGCGTCGAACAGATCGAAGAGGTCTCGCCGAAGCTGCGCGTAATTGTGCCGGCTGCCGCCCGTGACGGTCAGCGCGCCGGCCTCCTGCCATGCCTTGTACGGGCCCGACAGGTCCTCATCATCGATCCACGGCCCCATTTCCGGCACGTAGAAGCGGCCGAAGGCGAACAGATCGGTATCAGCGATGAAGCCGTCCTCGACCTTCAGAAGCTCGCCGGTCTCACGCTCGAACATTGCCACCATGGCGACCATGTCGTTGCGCGACGCAAGGTCGATGCCGATCCAGCACGGAAGCCCGAGCGCATGCTCGATCTTCATGGTCGGGCGAGCGGCCGCGGCCCACTTCTCCTGCGGGAACAGCATGTTCTCGCCGAAGCCCCAGAGGTTCAAAGCGGTGCGCAGGAACTCCGACTTCTTGGCCGGGTTCGCACGCGCCGCCTGGGCGTCCTGCATGGTCTTCCGCAGGTCCACCGAAACACCAAGCCCCGGCGACGCCTTCCGAATGACGTGCTCCTTGTCCCAATCCCGAACGTCTTCCGGGTCGACCGTGTAGATCGCGGCGAACAGGTTCAGCCGCTCGGTCTTCCCCTCCAGCATCTCGATCGCGGCGCGGCGCTCGTCCCAGCCGGTGCCGAATGTGTGCCGTCCGGCCGATCCGATCTTCAGGAACAGCGATTCCGGCCGCGCGCGCTGCGCCGACTGCATGACGTTGTAGATGTCCGCAGGCACCGCATGGAACTCGTCGCCGATGACCGTCTTCGGATCGTGGCCGTCCTGCTTCTCGCCGATCGACGAGAGCACCACCACCTGCGAATCCGTCCGCTCGACGTAGGACGCCTTCTTCGTGCTGCGTATCCCGAACATCTGCTCCAGCGGAGTGTTCCGAGCGGCCATCTTCTGGTACGGCTCGAGGATCTTCAGGCCCTGATCGAACTTCGGCGCGATGATGTAGAGGTCGTCGCCCTGGTTCGCGAGCACGGTCGTCTCGTACAGACCGATCCCGCAGGCGTAGAGCGACTTGCCGTGCTTCCGCGGCTCCTCCAGATAGACGTCGTTGACGACGCGAAGACCGTCGGTCCGCCAGCGAAATCCGTAGATCGCGCAGGTCTTCCACATCTGCCAAGGCTCGATCAGGAACTGCTCCCCCGCGAGCGACCCCTTCACATGATGCAGCGTCTCCAGAAACGCGCAAGCCTCGATCGCGTCCTCGACCGAGAAGTAGATGCCGTGCGCGTCCTGAAACCCCTTCGACAGCATCCGCAGATACCGCTCGCAGGCGAGGATAATGAACTTGCAGGCCGGCACCTTCCCGTCGGCAACAGCCCTCGCATAGGACAGCGCCATCGCCGGATAGTCGGGATATGCCCTGCCCTCGATCTCAACCGTGGCGCCGTTGTCGAGCCCGCTTCGCGAAACCGAAATGGGTGTACGGGTTTTCCGCCGCGGACCCGGATTGAGGCGTGTGACCGACATCCAGCTTCTCGATCTTCCGGAGATACTTGGCCTTCTGTTCGGCCGGGTAGCGGAGCGCCTTCTTGCCCTCGATCGCGTTGAACAGGTCGTGCTCGGCCATCCCGAGCATCTCCACCCATTCGCGGGTGATGCTGGTCAGTGCGCCGGCGCTGTGCAGCCGCCTCGCCCACTGCCAGTAGATTTTCCGCCCGGCTTCGTTCAGCGGCAGGTTCGGTTCCGGAACTTCCTTCAGCGCCGGGTGAGCGATGATGCTCGCGCCGGCGCCGTCGTCGTCCTCGTCACTCACCAGGATCGGAACGGAACGTGCCATCAGCTTCGATCGGTCCTGTGCGCGTGATCTGAAACCCCGGCGGCCTAGTCTCCGGCTGCTTCACCCAGATCGGCAGCATCGCGACCTGGCGCGTCTGCTTTGCGAACTGCTCCAGCCGGCGCTTCCACCCGTTGTGGTGGTCGTGGCAGAGCGAATCCAGATTGGCCGCATCGAGACGCCGCTCGCCGTTCGCTGTCACCGGCTCCATGTGGTCGACCACGTCGGCCGGGCAGATAAAGCCACGGCGCTCACACTCCTCGCAGTTCGGATTGGCGCGGAAATACCGATCCCGCAGCTTATCCCATTCGGAGGTGTAGCCGCGCTCTCTGGCCGAGCCGCGCCACCGTTCGCGCTGCACCTTTGGAATGCGCGGGCGCAGCGACGGCGGCTTCAGACGGCGAAATGACGTGACGGTCAAAGGCGCTCCTGAAACGCAAAAACCCGCCTGGTGGGGCGGGCTCTTTCGGACGCAATTTGGAAGCGTGGGAACTGTTTCGACTCGTTTTCGGCAAATGTCAAGCCGATCGTAGAAAATCATTCCGGATATGGGTCTCTCACGGAATAATCACCCTGCCCGCTTGTTCATTATCCTAGCCCTCGCATCGGCCGCTCGCTGCACCGTATCCCTTATGTCGCGCAGGATTTCGAGACGGAGGCGCTTCATGCCGATGATCTCCGCCGGCACCGGATCCTTCCGACGGTTCTCCAAGATTTCCACATGCGCCTCGCGCTCGTCGAGGATGAGTTGGATCTCCTTCGCCTGGACATCAAGCGATGCTGATTCGCGCCCGTCGGCCATGGTCGGGTTCCTTGCTCTGGCGTTCAGCGGGGAGTGGAAAGGGCGGTGACGTTCATGCATCCGCACTCGCCGGCATCGACGCACCCGCCGACTTCGAACTGGGCGGGGCGATGATTGCAGGGACGCGGGCAGAAGTTGTTTCGCAGGGCAGCTCGAAGCCGCGCGTTCTCTGCCCTCAGCGCTTCCTCTGTCGAGGTGGATGGGGCGGCGAGGGCGGAAGGGCGGCACGCAAGCATGCCCTCAATCAGATCGCGGCAGATGCGAATGTCAGCCGCTCCCGGCGCCTCGCAGCTTGGCGTTGAACGCTGTCCCTGCCGCCAATTCGCGAAGGCGTAAGCCCAATCGTCCAAGTCCGGCGTCGCTGTCGAGGTGGATGGGGCGGGGGTGGCGAGGGTACGCAGAACAGCGCGGGCAGGCTGCGTAGTGAAGCTGTCGGGCTTGTATTCGCCCTCGACGACAGCATCCATCAGATCGGCCAGTTCGCTTAGGACCTCGCCCACGTCATGGGGCACGTCTGCGGGCTGGGGGGCGGTGTCGTAGAGCGCGTACCAGATATCGACAGCCTCATCCCTGCCGAGATATGGCCCGTAGACAGGGAACCCGCTGACAGCCTCTAGCATCGCCTTTGTCGGCTCCACCGGAACCACCTGCGTCTTCGCGTCGGCCATCGTCTTGTCCTCAGTGCTCGATTGATCGGATGCTGGCGAAGTGCCGGGTCAGGTTGCGGTTCGTTCAAGGAATTTGTTCCACGCGGCCCGGCTGCTCTCGGCGGCGCAAGCAACGTCTTCCTCTCCGACGAAAATTCGGTAGTGACGAATTCCGCCGTTGAAGGAGAGGCGGCAGCGCGCATTCGGCTCACGCTCCAACACATCGTCTTTGGCTGAGTGGAAGCCTTCGCCCGGCCCCTTCTGGAACATCTTCTCGTCCTCAATTCGGGTTGGTGCTGGCGTAACCGGCTGTCGCTGCGTCAGCGCGCGCCTCGATGGTGCGGTCGTAGATCCATCCGGCTATGAGCGGGATCAGAAGGGCCACGACAGCCATGGCGCGGTGTTCGGTGCGGGAGGTCATGCGCCGCGGGCCTTGGCGAGCCGGTCGAGGCGGTCGATCTCGGCGGCGATGAGAGCGCCTGCGCGAACAAGGTCAGCGCGCCGATCCTTCGGCTTCCACCACTTCCAATCCCAGCGGGTAGGCCAGTCGAGCGGGACGCCTTGAAGATAGTCTCGGCCCTTGTCTGGCATGGCAGCGTGCGCCGCATAGCAGGCCGCTGCTCGTGCCAAATCACCGGGCTCGTTGCGGTCGTCGTGTTCAGCCGTCCAGCCTTCCTGTTCGACCTGCCGCTGGCGCTCTGCTGCGATGCTCTCGATGCCGTTCATCTCGGTCATGCTCTGTCCTCCGGTTGGCAGCGCTTGGCTGCTGGGGTGGGGGTTGGGGTCAGGCTTCGGCTTCGAGTTCTGCGGGGGTCTCGACGCCCCATTGCAGCTTGAAGAGCCGGCGGTGGTCGGGACTTCCGTGCTCGACCTCTTCCGAGCGCCATCGAGGGTCGCTATCGGAGAACGTGTATTTTTCGAGCAGAACCGCCTCGCTTCCTTCGTCCTGCCAGTAGTGGGTTATGTCGCATTCGAGCGTGCTGAAGACCGCGACGACCCAACCGCGCGGCGGAGCCCACGCTGTCTCGAAGGTCAGGACGACATCGTCGCCATCGACCCGGAAGCTCGCATCCGAGAGGGCATAGGCGTTCCACTTGGTGCCCCAAGTTTCACGCGCTGCGTCGAGATGGGTGCCGGGGAAAGCCGCTTGTTCCTGCGAAGAGACGCTACCCGGCCAGTAATTCTTCGGCAGGGGCAGGAGCGTCCGAAAGTCGATCACGCCGCGTTCGCCGGAAACGACGCTGCGGGCCTTTTCAGCCTCCGTGTGATGGAGGCGGATTTCGTTCACGACGTGGTTCGGCATCATCGTCTCTCCGTATGGCGTTCGATGGGGAGGGGCGGGGCACTTGGCCCCGAGGGGATCAGGTCTGGCGCGGCTCGTCCGAAATGTGCGCGACGATCTGCTTGCCGATTGCCAGAGCGCGTTCGGTTTCCGGTGTCGTCTCGCGAGCCTGCAGATCGCTAAGGACACGTGCCCAGCGAACGGCTGGCGCCTCGGCAGCGCCGGTCAGTCCATGGATGGTCGAGATGATCCCGGCGAAGGCTTCCGGCACGGCGAAGTAGAACGTCGCATAGGTGCAATCGAAGTCGTCGTCCTCATCACCGATGAAGCCGGGGAGGTCGCGAAGGTCGCCATTGAACGGGCCGTCCGGGTTCCAGTCGGTCTGCTCGGAACCGCCGCGCTCGTAAGCAGCACGATTCCCGCCACCCGTCCGGGTGTGGATGGCGATCCGCGGCTCATCGAGTTCGGTGTCAAGATAGCAATCTCGGAACCTTGGGATGGCATCCGGCTTCGTTCCGAGCGCCTGGAGCAGTATTCCCGCTGCTGGGTTGACGCCGAAAAGCGCGTTGTAAAGGCTCATCTGTTGGCTCCGGGTTCGGTGCGTTTCGATTGGCGGGGGGATTGATCACGCGGCGGCGCCCTTCACGACCTTCACCTTGTGGAAGATCAGCCGGCAGCCGCCTCGCGGCTTCTGCACCTGGCGCTTGGCCGCCTCCGGATCGGTCGCATCGACATCGATCTGCTGCGGCTCGCCCGGCCGGTCCGCGTAGGCGAAATGCACACGGAACAGCGTGGTTTTCTCGATCGCGCCCATCAGCCGGCCACCATCCCGCCGAGAACCGCGGCGGTGACCAGAGCGATCCGGAGAGCGACCATGCCTATGATCCCGTCGACCGCGCCGTCAGTGCCGCCTCTGGTCCGGCTTTTCTCGGTGCCAGCACCTGCCGAAACGAGCATGGCTACCGTGATCACGATCGCGATGATGAGCAGGATGGAGAGAAGCAGCGCGATCATGCCGACACCTGCCCGGCCAGACCGCAGTAGCCGCGGCCAGTGGCGACCGGCGCAACGTCGCCGCTCAACTGATACTGCTCGCCCGGCTGCAGAAACCGGCTCCAGCCCGCATGGAACAGCGCAGTCTCTTCGCGCCAGGCCATACACAGCGATCCGACGCACGTCGGTGACGCAGGGAAGTCCTGACCATTGCGATTGCAGCCAGCATCATTTCCCACACGGGAAAACGGACACCAGTGCGCAGGGGCATCTTTCTCGAGAACGATCATCGGAGGCTCATTCCATCGAATTGCGATGGCGTCAGCATTAGTCGCTTTTATCCGACAACGCAATCGGGTTTCGCAGGATTGTCGCTAATTTCCGATTTGGCCGATCCAGTGAGAGATTTCAGTTCGGTCGGAATTTGACTACCCCGGTCGGTCCCGGCCCCCTTGGCACCCCTTTAACCGGCACCCCGGCAGGGGTCGACGATACGTTTATGCTACGGATGCGGTCGCTTACGCTGTCTGCGAGCAAATACATTCCTCTTTGCCTCATCATGCAGCACGATATTGCGCACGGTTTAGCGTTCCGGCTCGCCTTGGCGGGTCGGATTGCGTATGGTTCATGTCGGATGCAGAAACAGGACGGCCCTGACGGTGCGCTAACACCTGCCAGGGCCTGACCGCGACGACCTATGCAGGAGGCCGGCATGGCTGATGATGACGCTACACCCCGCAAGCCGAGGCGCAAAGGGCTGCAGTTCTACCATTACATGTGGTTACGGGCGCACCCGGAGCGGGATGCCGAGTGGCTGAAGGCGAAGCTTAAAGAGGGCTTCCATGTGCACCACGTTGACGGCAACCACCTGAACAGCAAGCCGGGCAATCTGATGCTGATAGATGGCGTGGACCATCTCCGCCTTCACGGCGGGCAGCTACGGCAGGGAATCCGCGACTGGCGCCACGTGCACATGCCACGCACTCGGCGGGACGATAGCCGAGGGCGCCGCGCCTATGAGCTTAAAGCGCACGGCGCAGGGACATGGAAAGCCGTGGCGCAAGCCTTCCATGACGGGGAGCGGCCTGCGGGGCTTATCTGGTCGGATGCAGGGGCACGCCTGAGCGCGAACGCTAGAGGGTACGCCAAGCGCAACGGCTTGCCGTGGCCCCCTTCCTTGTGACGGCTGGGCGGGGCGCGACCTGGTGGCGCTGGGCGAGGATCGTCGAGCGCAGGGCGAGCCGTCATCGTCGAGGCGGGCGAGCTGCAGCCGGACGCCACTCTATAAGGGGCGATCGTCGAGGCGTTGGCCTGCCCCTATCTCGCAATCGTCTTTCGTCGCTTTTTTCCGACATACCCCTTGCAATGTTGGTTTCACCATGCCAAATGTCGGTTATGCCAATCACGGCACCGATGAGGAAACCCGATGCACACCGCCATTGAAGCCCGTATGTCCGCCGCCCTCGCCGCTCCCATGACGCATGCGGTTGTCACGACCTATGCGGATGGCACGGAAAAGCGGCACAAGACGCGGTGCGCAAAGTCTGCCGCGAACTATGCGACGGGCGAACGTCGCAAGGTGGGGCGCGACCTGATCAACCGTGCGAGTGGCGCCGCCGTGCGCGTCGTGTCTGTTTCTATCGTCCCCATCGTCTGAAACCGCCGCTCACGGCACCTAAGAGGAAACCGATATGCAAGCCCGTGTCACCCCGCATCACGTATGGCGCCATCCTTCCGGCGCTTCCTGCAGCTTCTACGGCGCCGCTCCTCATGGGGCCGGCTGGGAAGCCAAGGCCGAAGGCTTTGCGGTTTGGTCGCATGATACCGTCATCCGCTCACATGCGGACAAGGCAAAGGCCGAGGCGGATGCGGCGCGCCTCAATGCCAAGGCTGCAGCGGATCGCGCCGAGCACGTCGCCGCATGGGCGCCCGTCATGGCGCCTATCCAGTGGTCGCGTTCGAAAGGCAATGACGGGGTGACGAGGCACCATAGCGGCGAACGCTATTCGATCGTGTCCGATGGCGGCCTTTATGCAGTCGAGTGCGACGGCGCTTTTGAGGAGCTTTCCGCCTTCCGCAAACTCGCCAAGGCAAAGGCATGGTGCGAGCGCATGATCCGTTCCGAACGGCAGGAAGCGACGTTCTCCTAAGCGCAAGGCGATGGGCGCCCTATGGCGGCGCCTATCTCCCGGCTCTTAGCCGACCCGCCATTTACGGCAACCTTATGAGGAGAGGAGTTTGCACCATGAAACGCGAATCCGAAGAATTCCGCCGGCTCGACCCTGAAGCCATGGAGCGCACGCAATTCGAGCGGCGGCGCCGTGCGGATCGGCAGGCTGCGATTGCCCGCAAGGCCGCTTTCCTCGAGCTCTAACCCTCAATCCCCTGCCCTTGGCCAATCACGGCCCCTCTAAGGAAAACCCCCATGACTCTCGACCTGGCCCGTTTCGCACCGGAAAACCTCGCGAAAGACACTCTCTTCGGCGGATCCGTCAATATGGATTGGATGGAAGCCGCCGGGGAGAATGGCGACGGGGTAGAAGTCGCATTGCCCCCGATCACTGCCGACATCCTTGATCAGCACATGCCGGACTGGCAGGCCGACTTTCCGCTGGACGAATTCGACGGCGACGAAGAGGAGCGGCTTTCGGCTGCAGCGGAAGAATTCACCGGCACCGACGGCTATTACGAATGGAAAGACGGCTTCTTTCCAATGATGAATTACGCTTATCCGATCGACCTTCGGTATGGCGACGATCAGGAAGAGCTTGCCGGCCATATCGACGCTCTCGCCGGTTGCGTCACGCTGGTTACGGTTGACGATCAGACGTATCTCGCCCTGACCGGCGGCGGAATGAACCTCGCATGGAACATTTGCGCGGCGTTCATCGCCTGCCGTTGCATGCCCCCGCTGAAGTACCTGGAAGCGCTTCCGAAGATGGCGGGCGGCGGAATGTACGCCTCTAACCTTCCCGACGATGTCGCGGCGCTGGTGCTGGCATGCATCCCTGCGGCGGCGGACGTGCTCCGGCACAAGGCGGACCGCCTGATAGCCGACCTCCCCGGCTTCATTCATTCGGTGGAGGGCTGACCGATGGCAACCTATCCCCCGATCTATCTGAACTGGAAGGGCCCGGCCGGCCGCGAAACGATCGACGAGGTTGACCGCGCCACCTTCGGCGAAGGGCGCGAAGGCTTCAAAGCCTGCCGTGCCGAGGTGCGGCGCCTCATTGATGAATATGCACTGGCTGGCATGCCCGGCGTCTACTCATCGTCGCGGCCGTGCGCGAATTGGAGGGCGTGACCATGGCGCGCCATTCCCTCGACCCGATCCCGAACCGGCTTCGCCATTCCATTGCCACGCTAGAGCGGGCGGCGACTGTTCGCCCCCTCACTGCCCGGGAACGGCAGCGGCACGGCCGGATGATGACACGGGCGGAATCGTTGCGGCGCGCGGCCGATCGCAGGGCCCGCGGCTTTGATGAGCCGGTGACGGCCGCATGCCTCGCAATCGAGGCGGCGCGCCTGGCATGCACTGCCCTGTCTATCGGCGGGTTCGTCTTGATCTTTTCCGCATTCGTGGGGGCGTGATCATGGGACCGCTCACAATCTACCTTCGCCGGGAACCGACGACCGACGAAATGACGCGGCAATGTGCCGAGCGTCACCACGGCGGCAAGCTAGCGGCCCATGAGCGCGACGTGGTTGCGTATGAGGATCCGACCGGATTGACGGCGAAAGGCCGGTGGCCCTGGCACCATTCGAAGCCGGACAGGCGCAACCGCTATGTGATGCTGAATTGCTACCGCTGGCGCGCCGTGTGGCTTCCCGACCTCGCCTAGCTGCAGTCTGGCGGGCGCCCGTCGCCCGCTATGCGGCCGCTAGAGCCGAACCCGCGCAATCACGCGCACCATAAGGAAAACCGACCTATGACCATGCACAACACCACCGCCGCCGCTTCCCTTGCGCCGTCTGCCGTCATCGAGCGGGCGCAACTCGCCTTTGCCTTCGAAACCGTCAAGCTGGCGACCGAAAAGCGCAATTCGGATCCGATCCTTGCCACTGCCCGCATTACCGGCGACGGCACAAGCGCGATCGTGACGGCGACGGATTGCGATATGGAAATTTCCGTGACCATTCCGGGCGCCGTCGATTCCCGGCTGGCCATGTGCCTGGACGTGCACAAGTTCGCCGACCTCCTGAAAAAGGCGCCGGCGGCCGACATGGTGGCGCTTTCCCAGCCCGGCGCCGGCAGCCCGGCCGCGAATGGTGATCCGACCTTTGACGGCAAGGCGACGGCCGATTTCGAGCGCGTCACCTACAAGCTTCCGGCAATCCATCCGTGCAACTGGCCCCCTCTGCAGGCGCCGGACGCCTCGACGTCTGCCCGGCTCGACATTCCCGGCGCCGTGGCGCGCGATTCCTTCGCGGCCGTTGCCGGCGCCATATCGACCGAGGAAACGCGCTACTATCTGAATGGCGTCTACATGCACCGGCCGGACAACGGCGTTGGGCGCGCCTCGCCCCTCACCCTTGTGGCGACCGATGGTCATCGCCTCTATCGGCAGACGGTCGCGGCCGGCGACGTGCTGCAGAACCCCGACAGCTTTCTGCCCGGCGTCATCCTGCCGCGAAAGCTTGTCGCCATCCTGGGCAAGCTTTGGAAGGGCAAGGCATGCCCGGAATCGGTCACCTTTACCGTCGCGGAAAATCGCGTCGCGATCGAATGGGGCGCCGTGCGGATCGTTTCCAAAGTGATCGACGGGACGTTTCCGGAATATCAGCGAGTCATCCCGGCCCATAACGGCAATGTGGCGCGGATCAGCGGCGCCGCACTGACGGAAGGGGTGAAGGCGGTCGCCACGATATCGGACGATAAGGGGCGCGCCGTCCGGTGCACCTGGGATGCCGGAACCGTGGCACTCGTCACGCAATCGCCCGACAACGGATCTGCGCATACAGATGTGGCGTGCACCTATGATGGCGACCCGATCGAGATCGGTTTCAATAACCGCTACCTTGTCGACCTGGTGGCGGTTGCCGGCGAAGCCGTGTCGGTTGCCATGGGCGACGCCGGATCCCCTGCCCTGATCACCGGTGACCGCGACGGCTGGACGGGCGTGCTTATGCCCGTCCGCGTCTAGGGGCTCCTGTAGCGGCGTCTGATCGGATCGGGCGCCGCATCCCTCCTGTCATGGCTCCTACCTGGAGCGCTACCCCTCGCCGATTACGGCACCCGAAAGGAAAACGCTATGAACAGTCTCCGCAACCTCTTCTCCGGCCTAACCATCAGCGACGATGGCCGATCCTACGTCGACCCCGTGCTCGCCGATTTTCTCACGGTCGATGTCATCACGGGCAGCCGGGAGCTTCCCGGATTTATCGAAGCTGGCCGCCCCGGCCGGCCCGGCGTCACATACGAGTCGCACCGCTTCTGGGTGCATCAACTTGCCTATGGCCGCGACGTCGATAGCTACGGCGCAGATGCCGAGGCATCCGGCGTGCTGATCGTTGTCCGGCACGGCGGCGGGTGGGAAATCTGGCAAGGCGACTCCATGCTGGCTGAAGCCCTCGCCTTCTACGGCGACGACGACCGCGGCCTGTTTAAGCTCTGCTGGACACTTCGCGATATTGCGCGGAATGCACGCGCCGCCGGCCATCAGGAGGCGTCGACGGAATACAAGAAAGCCTTCGTTGATGGCCGCTTGAAGAAGCGCAAGAAGCGGGGAATGTCCGCATATTCCGTTTGGATCGAGGCCAGCACAAAGGTCGACGATCGCGCCGCATGAAGCGGAATCTTCCACCCCTCCTGTAGCGACGCCAGGCACCCCCTTGTGGCGGTTCCTGGCAGCCAATCACGGCAACACGAAAGGAAAGACCATGGACAACGATTCGAGCCGCGCCGAGCACTGGACGGCGCCCGTAAACCTCACGCCGAAGATGCTTTCTCGCATGATCGGAAACGCCGATTGGGGCGACCTGTCACGGGACGAGATCGCCGAGGCGCTACGGATTGCGTGGGCCGAGGCGCGCTATGCCTATCAGGGCGAGGCAAGCCGATGAACGCCGTTGCAATCGTCCCCCTCGATCCCGGCTGCATCTATCAGAGCTCGCGCTACCAGGTGGAGCGCGGCACCGGCTCGACGGTCGTCGATCTTTCCACCGGACAGACGAGGTGGATACAGCCGGGCGCGGCCGAGGATGCTTTCCTCCTCGCCTTGAAGGGCTGCCGGCTGGACGACCCGTGGAAGGCGATAACGCTCGCCGACGGCTATCTGAGGCACTTCTTCGGGGAGCCGCCGCCGGACTTCGACCTGGAGCGTGCGAGGGGCCTATAGCGGCATCGGGCCTCCCCCTGTGACGACATTGGAGCCGGCGCGGTTGCGGCGATCGCGCCGGCTCTTCATATTCCATCGGGCAATGACTGCCCGCGCCAATCACGGCACCGAAAAGGAACGACCGCATGTCACCGACGAAGATTCCGACCTATCGCCACGAGCCGCTCGAGACCTGGCAGCTCAACGGCATCCTGCGAAACCTGAACATGAGCGAGGCGGAACTGTCGCGGCTCACCGGCGCCCGGGAGAAGACGATCGCGCTATGGCTCGACGAGCGCGCCACCGACCGGCCGCCGCCGCACTGGCTGAGGGTGTTCCTCGACCTGATGAACGACCAGGCGAACCGCGACCGGGCGCATGAGACGACGAACAGGGTGCTGCTGGACGAGGCGACCTATCGGGAGAAGCGCGATGGCCCGTGACGGCATCGGGGGGCCTGTGGCGACGTCTGGCCCCCTCCTGTCGTGGCCTGTCAGTCACTTCTCGCGGCGAGCTCGACCGACCGCTTCCTTCAGCACGCCGCGGCGCACCTGCGGCCAGCGCCGCATCATCCGCTCCCATGTCACCTCGCGGCCATTGGACAGGACGAACACGGCATAGTCGAGCGCCCGGCGCAGATCCTCGGTGGCGATCCGCTGCGCCTCTTTGCTCGGCAGCGAGATGAACTCGAAGGCGTCGCCGAGGATCTCGCTATCGATCAGCGCCATGGAATCGGACGGCACCTCGCGGCGCAACTTTCCCATGGTGTCGAGCGCTTCCAGGCGCGGCGCCGAGAGCATTGATGGCCGGGCCGAGTTTCCGGTCGGCTCTTTCATCCAGTCAGGCGAGGCGAGTGGCGCACGCTCAGCCGTCTCGTTGGTGTCGCGGATGGTTCGGGCCATCCTGCGGCGGAGATCGCCCCAGCCACGCGCCAGGTCTTTGTCGCGATCGCTGGCAGACCGCGCCACCGGATCGTCGATGTCATCCGTGGCGAGCAGATACTCGACCACCCCGCCGTAGATGTTCAGCATGGCGACGGTCTTGCCTCCCTCGGCGCGGGTGAGATGGCGATGGCGGAACGACTGGCGCTGGCCGGAACGGCCGGGCGCGCCGCCGGGCTTGTACGGCTTGCGGACTGGCGCATTGAAGGCGCGCCGGCATGCGGCATGGAAGCGATTCCGCTCCGCCTCGAACTTGACCCCGCGCCGGTAGAAGCCGGCCAGCGGCACCACGAGCGGAGCCCCCGGTGTAGCGGCGTCTGGCCCCTCTGTAGGGGCGTGCGAGATCAGTTCGTCGAAGGCGCTCATTTGCCAGCATCCAGGATTGAGTATTGCCCGCTGGCATCCGGCCGAGGCGGGGCGATGCGATCGAGCCGGGCGCGGTCCTCGCCGCGGTTCGCCAGTTCGATCTTCAGAAGCGAGATCAGTGCGTCGACGCCATGGGCAGTCTCGAACCGCGTCATGGCGGAGCGGAGGTTGCGCGTGGCGACCTTCTCCGCATAGCTGGGCCCGTCCGTCGCCGGATCGAAGCAGCGCGGCGCCATGGGCCCTGTGGCGGTTCTGCGCCGGCTCATGCGAGCCCCCAAGCGATGAGCGCGAGCCACGCGGCCTTGCAGACCATGTGAAGCGCCTGATCTTGGGCGAAGGTCGTGATGCCGCGGGTCTTCGCCTCGTCGATCGCCATGTGAACGATCGTCTCCAGAAGGCAGAGGAGAAGCGAGCCAGTGATCAGCAGGACAGCGCCACCGTGGATCGCGCTGTGCCCGAACAGATGCCAAGCGCGAAGCGGGCCCTTTTGTTTCGCCGATGCGAGGAAGTCGCCCTGCAGCGGATAGTCCGCCACGAAGTGACCGGCGATGAGCAGTGCAAGCAACTCGCTCATCGGCCGCCCCTCCCATCCCGGCTCGTGGCCGTGAACACGAAGTCCTCCAGGATGCCGCCGTCGAGCCGCTTCGTCTTCAGTTGGGCGAGCCATGCCTGCCGCTGTACCTGCGCCAGTCCGCGGAACGGCGTGCGGTTCAGGATCCCGCTCACCTTGCCCTTGGTGAAGCGGCCGAGGCCGGCTTTGGTCATCTTCTCGGCGATGGCGCGCTCGGTATAGCCGCTGAGGAACAGCACGCTGGCGACATAGCGGACGCGGTCGGTGTGGAGCTTCGGGCGCTCTTTCATGCCTTCGCCCTCCGCCGCTTGCGCTCGACCACGACCTGCCGGCTGTTGCCCTTCTTGCCGCGGGCGTAGATCACTCCGAACGCGCTCTCCGGCGTGATCTCGTCGCGGACGCGCGCCGCCCCGAACACGTCGGCCTGCAGCTTCTCGTGCTCGGTCAGCTTCCGCTCATAGGATTCGGCGTACATCTTGCTGTTCAGCAGGCCGTCGACGATGTGCTCGTAGGCCGCGCGCCGGGCCGCGCCGAACGTATCGAACAGCACCGGATCGCCGCCCCTCTTCAGAGAGTACGGCTGGGCGCGATGCGGCACCGCGACCATGGCGAGGAAGGCCGTGCCCTCCG
Organism: Aurantimonas sp.; assembly: GCF_964217435.1. NCBI lineage: Bacteria > Pseudomonadati > Pseudomonadota > Alphaproteobacteria > Hyphomicrobiales > Aurantimonadaceae > Aurantimonas > Aurantimonas sp. Next base: position 20,498 of record NZ_CAXPJM010000004.1, read on the forward strand.
GCTTCGCGAACGCCCGCCAGGCATTCCCTTCTCTACTCGGCATTGATCTCGACCTCTGACTGGAAACCGGGGCGGTTGGGGCCTGTCCACGCGCCTCTGCCGTTGCGACAGAGCGTGGTGACGACGGTGGAGTGGACGATGACGAACCGGGCATCGCCGACGATGGCGACGTACCGGGGGAATTGCGGAAGGTGGCAGCGGTGGAGGAGGCAGAATATCTCCGCCTCGATCTCGTGGAACTCGTCGCCGTGCGGTCGATCCGTCTTCTTCAGGACGCATTGCCAGTAGCGAAGGATCGCGTGCTCGCTGACGTGGATGTGGGCGGGGGCTTCAATCGGCATCGCTGAACCTCATGGTCTCGCCGTCGAAGCGGAGTTGGCGCTTCAGCCCGCCCTCCATGCCGCGGCTCTTGTCGGTGAATACCCAGGCCCTGCCCCGCTCCCGGTCCATGTCGGCGATCCACTTGTCGTGCTTCTCGACGGCAGCCTTCGCCGGCTCCTTCTTGCGGAGGACCAGTTCCGGCCGGTGGACGAACATGACGATGTCGGCGTTCTGGACGATCGACGCGCCGCCGAAGAGGTCGCTGGCGATGGGCCAGCCACTCGGCCGGTCGAGCAGGTTCTTCTCGTTGATCTGCGAGAGCAGCAGGATCGGGATGTTGAACTCGCCGGCCATGATCTTGGCCTCGATGACGGCGTCCATGACGCGGTCCATCAGCGAGTCCTTCTTGCCGCCGCGGATCAGAAGGAGGTGGTCGATCACGCCCATGGCGAGGCCGCGCTGATGCTTCAGTTTCATCATGCGGGCCCGGATGACCTCCATCGTCATCCGGCGGCGCTGGTCAATCATGATGGGGTAGCTGTGCAGCTTCTCACGGCCGCGGGTGGCGATCATCTCCGCCTCGCCACGGTTCACCGCGGCGCGCTCGATCTTGAACGAGGGGATGCCGAGGAAATCGGCGAGCGATCGGGCCGCGTGCTCCTGTCCGTTCATCTCGAGGCTGGCATTGTAGATGTAGCCGAGACCCTTGCGCTTCGCGTCGAGGGCGGCCGCTTCCATGATCGACTTGGCGAGCGCAGACTTGCCGCCCGACGACATGCCGGCGAGGACATAGACCTTGCCGCCGATCAGCGGGCCCATCACCTCCTCGACACCCTTCAAGCCGGGCGACAGGCCGTAGCCGCCCGTATCCTCGTCATCGACCATGGCCGAGACGCGCTGGGCGACGTCGTCCGCGAACTCGCCATAGGTGCGCATGTCCCGGTCGAAGGCGTTGCCGCCGACCGAGGTGATCGACCGGACCGCTTCGTCAACGACATCCTCGTTCCGCACCGACGGGTCCATGCCGCGGATTTTCACGATCGTCGCCTGCAGGGAATCAATCATCTGCCGGCGCTGGCCGAGCGTGACGACCGTGTCGACGTAGGCGGCGAAGTCGAATCCCTCCATGTTGTTCTGGAGCTCGTGGATCAGCGCACCGAGGAACATCTCGAGCGCGGTATCCTCCTTCCTGTCGGATGGATCGATGCGGAGCCGGACCTGCGCCTTGTTCGGGGTCTGGCCGTTGGCCGCGACCTTCTGCATGGCGTCCCAGATGCGGGCATGCCGGGTGACGAAGAAGTGCGACGGGTCGAGCTTGCCGCTCACCTCGAAGAACTCGTGGGGGTTCGTCAGGCAGTAGGCGATGATCGCCCGCTCGTGCTGGGGAGCGGAATCGGACTGCGGCACGACTTCCTGGCGGCGGCGATCGCTCATGCGGAAGCCTCCGCAACAACCGCCGTCTCGCTGTCGAGATACGCGCCTATGAAGTCGCGCGTGGCTTCCGCGTCGACCGCGTTGCCGTAGGCGCGCAAGCGTCCCACGCGGGCGGGAGCCCCATCAGCCAGCGGGGATGTGCCGGGTTCAACTGGCCTCCACTTTCCATCCCGGCAGAACAGCCAGTCAGCATCTCGCCAGAAGCCGTTAGTCGGGCCGGGCCGTCCGTGTCGATCTTGTCCACGCCTCTCACTAGACAGGCGCACCCGTGCTTCGTGCCGTGGATCGCTTTCTGCCCCTTCGACCGACCCGACGTGTCGTGGGCCTGCGGAGTTGTCCAACCCGCCGCCATCGACGCATCCGTCAGCGTCAGGCCGAAGCCCTTCGATCGACGAGCCTCGATCGTCTCGCCGTTCCCGTTGTTCGTCACTGTCGGCGTAGGCCAGCCCGCAAGGCTCGGGTCGCCTCGCACCGGGTCGAAATAGTCGATCACCTCCGTCGTCATGGACTTTTGCGTTCCCGCTTTCCCGTTCCGTCGGTTCTGGTATCCGAGACGGGGTTCGTGCGCTGTCGGCGTGCCCCATCCTTTTCGCGGCAAACCGGAGGCGTTGGCGGATGTGCGGGGCGCCACTGCCCGCAGAGCAGGTATCGACAGCCCCGAAGGCGTAGCCCGCTGCTTCCATGTCAGCCGATACAAGGTCGAGCCAGCCGAGGCCGTCCTTGCTCGCAACCTGCTCTCCAAGAACGTCGTCAGGACGGCACTGGCAGATGAGGTAGAAGAAGGCGGGCCAAAGGTGCCGCTCATCATCAAACCCGCCGCCTTTGCCTGCCGCGCTGAAAGGCTGGCATGGACACGATCCGGTCCACACCGGACGATCATCCGGCCAGCCGGCGAGACGGAGCGAGTAGGACCAGACTCCGATGCCGGCGAAGAAGTGGCACTGAGTAAATCCAGAAAGCTCATCTGGCTCGACATCGGCAATGCTCCGCTCGTCCACGACGCCGGGCGCGATGTGCCCCGCCGCGATCAGGTTGCGCAGCCACTGCGCGGCGTAGGGATCGAATTCGTTGTAGTAGGCAGTCACGATGCCGCCGCCCCTTCGAGGATCGACAGCTTCGGCAGGGCGATCATCGTTGTGCGCAGTTCGCCGGTCGTCTGCGTGACGTATGTCCATTCCCGGCGCGCGACCTTGATGACGAGGCCCCCGTAGCGCACCTCGGTCTTGTGGATCTTCGGCGCCGGTGCGGGCTTCGCCCCGGCTGCCGACGAGACGGCCTTCGAATGCGGCAGCCCTTCAAGCTGGCGCAGGGTCTGCACCTGGTGCGGGACGAAGTCGGTCTTGAACTCGGCGTTGAGCCGTTCGGCCACCTGCGGCGCGGTGAGCCCTTGCTTGATGAGCGCGACCGCCCTCAGCCGGACATCGGGCGCCCATGGCGACTGGTTGTTCTGCGTGGGGATGCCGAGATAACCGAGCCGGCCTTTGACCTTCCGGGGGTCGCGGCCGAGGGCGGCGCCGATGACGCTGCAGCTCTTGCCCTGCCGACGCATCGCGATGGCGACGTCAGTCTCTTCCTGCGTCCACTCGCTCCTGCGACCGGCCTTCATGCCGACACCCGCGAGCGCTCGGCGTCGTCTTGGCGTTTCAGTTGGTCGAGGGCCTTGGCGACGGCTTGGAACGTGAGGTTGAGGCGGCGGGCGATGTCCGTGGACGGGTAGCCTTGGGCCTTCAGCATCCTGACGCCGGCGATGTCTCCGGTGTCGAGGGCGCTGCGCGGCCGTTCGCCCTTGCCGCTGCGGTTGAGGCGGATGGCCTCTTCGCCGTCGCTGCTGCCCGCCACGACGGAATAGCCGATGCCCCACGCGGTCTTGATCTGCAGGCCGAGCGGGTCGAGGAGCCCGCGGATCTTGCAGACGACGACGTCGATGATCTTCGGGGACGGTTGGTCGTCCCGGTCCTCGTAGAGCACCCCGAAAAGTTCAGTCTTCGCCACGACGCGCGGGTAGCGATCGATGAGCGTCTTCAGGACTTGGAACTGCAGTTGGGAGAGGTGGGCGGTCTTGCCGTTGAAGTAGACGTCTCCGGTCACCGGCTCCATCAGAAGGTCGATCGGGGCGACCTCCCCTCCGCAGCACGGGCATATCGTCTGGGCGGGTGCGTCCATCGATCAGGCCCCCCGGGCTTCAAGGGAGGCGACGGCGTCGAGGAGCCCGCCGTCATCGGCCGGCGCCGGCCCCTCGATCGCGGCCTGGGCGGCGTTGTCGAGGTCGTCCTTCAGCCGCATCGCGATGAGGGTTGCGGACACTCCGATGGGGATGAAGGGGGAGATTGCCGTGTCGTCGGCGGGATGCGGAAAGCGCATGGGGCACTCCGATGGTTCGGTGTGGTTTTCGAGACACCCCTTTCTGCCCCACGCATGATGGATTCGCAATACCTTTTGTCGCTTTTATCCGACATATTGATGGATTGTTAGGATTTTGTCGGATAGCATCCGGCCATCGAAACGCGATGGAAGGAGGCTGTACCCATGGAAAATGAGAGTGTTGCAGTGCTGCGGGCGGATGTGATTGGGCCCGCGATGATCTACGGATCGGCGGTGTTCGGAGCGATCTGCTTCGCCTGCGCCGCGTGGATCCGGTTCCTGTCGCCGACCTATGAGGCGGACGAGACGAACGACTTCCTGTGATGGAACGACGGGGGCGGGCAAGGGACGAAGCCTTGATGCCGCAGAAGCTGGCGAACCCGCTCCCTAATCGTTGAGAGGCTTGCCCTTGCCCCGCGGGGCGAAACTCTGGGGCGGGTATTCGGCAGCGCTCTATCCGACTGAGCTACGACTGCTCTCGCAGTGACCGGATTCGAACCGGCGACCTCTGCCTACTGACCCGTTTCGCATCCCCAAGGCATCCATGAACCCGAAATTCAACTCTGCCACTACGGCTGCGGGAATCTATCTCAGGGCCTCGGCCGCAGCACTGTACCCGCCGCGGACTATGTCGGATGAACCCGACGCCGGTCAATAACCCTTCGTCGCTTTCAGGATGTCGAGATAGTCGCCTCCGACCGGAGGCTCGACGATCGCGCAGGGAAATCCATCATCGACCAGGCGAAAGCGAAGGGTTGTGGCGGCGTGCAGGCCAGGCGCGCCCTTCACCTCGCCGTCCTTCCATCGCGGGGAATCGCCGTCGGGATAGACCAGGACGCGCCTTACGAAGGCCGGCGGATCGAAGCTCTGCATCCCCGACGTCGAGAGGCCGGCCCATATCGGGTGGCGGCGATCCATCTCGCGGGCGGCCATCGCGGTCTCGACGCCCTCGGCGATCCCGATGGTGGCGCCTTCGCCGCCGAGCCGCACGGCGCCGCCGCGGACGTTGCCCAGCCCGAGCTTGGCATTCTCGACGTCGGCTTTGCCGCGGCCGTCAGGTGCGAGGAATATCCGCCAGACGCCGCACCCGGCGCCGTCGGCCCGCTGCACCCGGGCGACCAGCGCAGGATGCTTGCCGGCATTCGGATACGGCAGCGATGGGTGGAAGCGGAGGTTCGGCTCGTCGCCGATCGTGAGACCGCGCGAGCGCAGGTAGACCTCTGCCAGCGAGCCGGCCAGCGGCAGCGTGGACTTCCAAATGCCGGCGGCGGTGGCGAGTTTTCCCTCGCTCTCACGGGCGGCGCGAGCGATATCCGCCTGCTTCTTGCGCTCCAACTCGGCGGAGCGGCGGCGGCGCTTCTCCTTCTCGGCGGCCGTTTCCTCACGGGCGCCGGGCATGGGGATGCCGGCCATCTGCGCGCACGCCTCGACCGCGCGGGGAAAGCTAAGGCCGTCGACCTCCATCAGGAATCCGAAGATGTCACCCGATATGCCGCAGCCGAAGCAGTGGTATCGGCCCTTCTGGTCCTCGCAGTGGAACGACGGGCTCTTCTCGCCATGTGCCGGGCAGCAGGCCCAATAATCGCCGCGCGACGAATTGGTCTTCTTCCGGTCCCACGTCACGCGAGAACCGACCACCTCTGAGATAGGCAGCCGGTCCCGGATGTCGTCGAGGAGGTGCTGGTCAAACTTCGCCATCAGACTTGCTGCGGGCCCTCTTTCCACAGCCGGTCATCGATCACGGCTTCGCCCCACGGGCGCAGCCCCGCGCCTTCCAGCGCCGCCCTGTTCTCGGGTGTGTCCTCCACGATGTCGATCGGCCAGCTATCGCCCAGCCCCCCGATGGTGCGGCTGCGTGCGAGATCGCTGCGAAGATCCTCGTGCCCCTCGAATTCGAGGCAGTTGCCCTCGACCGACCATGCGCCGTATGTCCCTGGCCGGTAGAACTCGCCGCTCTCCCAGAGTTGCTCCCGAAGAGGGGATGTGGTGTCCACCCGCGTGATGTGGCCGTTGCCCCTGAGGCGGAAAACCATCGGGCCGTTCCGATTGATGACATCGAGGACGTGTCGACGCTTCAGGCCGGAGGTGGACGCGATCTCGCTGATCGTTGTGTAATCCTTGAAGAGGAGGAGCGCGCGGATCGTGTCGAGCACAGGGCGGTGGCCGTCGGCTTCTGACACGTCAGACCTCCATCCCGGCAGTGAGGTCGGTCTCGAACAGCGTCGGTGCCGCCTCCCGCGCCCGGATCGCTGCGGCGCGCGAATGCCATATGCCCAGGGCGTCTGCGGCATTGTCATCCTGCGGCGCATAGCCGAGCGCCTCGCACCGGGCGATCGTTGCGGCCTTCACCCACTTCCGGCGCTCCGGCTTGGGCACGCGGGTCGGAGCTCGCGTCGGGACGCCGAACTCGCTGCGCCATGTCGACATATCGACGTAGACCATGTCGATGCCGATGCGCGCGCAGGTCATGCCGATCACGGCCGCCTTGCCGGCCATCGCGATCATGGCATCGAACGACGTGACCCTCGGTAGGATCGGCTTCTCGGCGTAGACCTTCTCGATGCCGTTGGCCTTGATCAGGTCGAGCAGCATCTCCTCGAGAGCGAGTGCCTGGCGGGAGAACTTGCCCTTCGGCAGCCGGTGCGTGCCGTACATCGGCGTGCCGTCGTGGCGGCCGTGCGCGAACCCCATTTGAATGGAGGGGTCGAGGGCGAGGATGTTGGTCATCGATCACTCCATCCGTGGATCCGACCGGTCGCTGGGTCGGCGCGCCACTTGGCTTCACGACCGCGCAGTTCGGCGCAGATGTGCTGGCAGATTTCGTCGCTGCCGAGCGAAGATGTCAGGGCCGAAATCATCTTCGGCCGGGTGGCCTGCGACGTCGCGGACATGACCCGCGTCTGAGCGCAGATGGCGGCGAGTTCTTCGCGCCAGAGCATCTCCAGCGCCATGCGAGGAACGGGCTCGCAGACCGTCGCTTCCTTCCTCACGGACAGACCGACCGGGCCTTTCGCGGCCTGCCATTCATGCTTGCCGATCCCCTCGCACACCATGATGCCGACGTCCGGCAGGAGGTAGGAGATCAGTTCGGCGTCGTCGGCGTGGTTGCTCGCGACGACCATCCAGACCTCTGGCACGCAGAGGGCGAACATGCCGACCTGGTGGAGAAGGCGCAGCGTGTTGTCGTAGCTGCCCTTGATCTCGAAGGCGGCCATGTGGGCCTCGTCGATCGCCGCGACATCGGCGCGCACGCGGCCGGCGCCCATGACGAGCTCATGCACGATGCGGGCGCCAGGCCATCGCGCCCGGCACTCGTCTTCAAGCGACTGGCGCAGCAGCAGTTCACTCTTGGCGGCGACGCCCATGCTCGACCTGCCGCCGCGGAGCGACGCATCTTCGGCCGTCATCGCCCACGGCTCTGATCCTTGCAGGAGCGTCACGACACGCTCCCTTCATCCCGGTGGAGCCAACTTATCTTCGCATCGCCGTCGTACCCGTGCAGCCAGACAGCAAGTGAGAAGTCCTTCGTCCCGCTGCCCGGCTTCATGCCCTCCATGACCAGGCGGCCGGGCGGCATGGATGGGCGCGGCGTCAGAAGCCAGACCCGGTACAGCGGCGTCTCGCGCAGCCAGGAGCGCGCGTTGAGCCATACGGTCGGCACCAGCAGGACGACCTTGTGCGTGGTGACGTCGAGCGCCTTGCGCAGGTAACTCGGCGAGCCGTCACGCGGGTCGAGGAGGTTGAACGGCGGGTTCGAGCAGATTGACGAGAGCCGAATATCCCGAGGCGTGGCCATGAAATCCTCGACCGGATAGGCCTCCGGATTGCCGCGCGCCGACGGCAACGCGATGTCCGACCCGCTCGCCTCGTGGCCGGCCTCTCGAGCCGATCGCACGACGTTGCCGCGGCCGCAGGAAGGATCGTAGATCGAGCCGGAGAAGGTCTCGACCTCGAACAGCCGGCGCCACACCCATTCCTGTTCGGCGTACCAATCGTGCTCGTCCCGATCGAAGACGTGCGCCTTCTTCTCGCGCTTGCCGAGGGTCTCGCTCATAGCAGCGCTCCTGCGGTCGAAGGCCGCGGCCATCCCTTGATCAAGGTGCCTGCGAGACCGCTTTGCCCCATCCGGTCGACCGCCTCTGCCCCATAGGCGACCAGCACGCTGGGTGCCCCGCTGTTGGATTTGGCGCGGCTGCCATCGACGTGGTGGAAGAATAGGCGGCCGTGGAGGAACATGGCAGCGTCGGCACGGGCCCAGACCCCGTCGACGAAATCGGCAGTCTCGGTCCGGGCGAAGATCAGGGCGATGCCGTTGCCGTGGGCGTGCAGCTTGCGGAGCCAGACGCCCGTGCTGCTGCCGTATGGCGGATTGCACCAGACGAAGCCGTGCCAGTCGCGCAGGAGCCCGTCATCGGCGATGGTGAAGTGCTCTGCGGCCATTTCCCACGGCCGCTCGATCGGCGCGCACGGGTCGAGGTCGAACGGGCCGAGCGCGTCAAGGATGAAGCGCGGCGTCAGCCACTCGTCTTTCACGGCGCGCGCGGAGTGATGGCTGCCCATACCGGCGCGTTTCGCAATCTCGGCAGTCATCGATGCACCCTTCCCCGCCCCTTGCGGAGCGTGTCGACAGTCGGAGGGTTCTCAGGCCTGCCGGCGCGGCCGTCGCGGTGTCCGGCGAGATATGCCTCGCGCAGAAGCCGGTTCGTCGATGCCTTCAGCCCGTCATAGGCCTTCCATGCGAACTCGGCGCGGCGCTCCTGGTCGCGGGCGCGGCTGATGTCGCGCGGTGTCTGCGGCACCTTCGGCGGCAGGTCAGTTCCCACACCACCGCCGAGGCGAGGCGCGGATGAGAGGCCGCGGCCGCCGCTGAAGCTGCTGGTGCGCGAGTAGGCCATCAGACGGCGACCTCGTCGGCGGGCCGGCACTCGACGCGCTTGAAGGTCCACTCCGGATGCGACAGCGCCCACGAGAAACCGGCAGGCACCATCTGCGTCACGCACGCGGCGCGGTCGGGCAGTTCGGCGGCGCGATGCTCCTGGCACCGGTCCGGCGTCGCAGTGAGGCATGCCCATACGATCACGATCATGGCTGGCTCCGATGTGGCGCTGGTGGTGAATGGGGTGCCCGGTTCCTGTTGAACCGGAGCCGAAAGTCACCCGGGACGGCGTGGCGCCCGGGACTTCCCTGATCAGGCGGCCTTGTTCGGGTCCGCGTTCTCCCAATCCGCGTCGTCGTCGAGTGGCGGAGGCGAGCCCTTGCTCTTCGGCGGGGCGGGAGGCGCCGGCGGGGCGGCCTCTTCCGGCTTCGCATCCTCGGCGGGCTTGCTCTTCGGCGGGCGGCCGCGGCGGCCACTCTTGCCACCCTTCGGGATGTCGAGCTTCGGCGCGTCATCCTTCGCGGCTTCCGTCACCGGGCGAACGTCGGGCCCCTTGATGCCGGAGAGGTTCTTCTGCTGGGCTTCCTCGTAGCCTTCCATCCAGGCATTGAAGCCCGGGCTTTCCGGCTGATGCGGGCAGGTATCGCGATTCTTGTCGGTGCGCCCGGCCAGCCATCCGTCGTTGCGCCACTTCACGGTCCGCTCGTTGTCCGACATCTTGGAGGCGTCGGGCAGCTCGTCGATGAGAGGAAGTTGATCGCCGAACCGCGCGTTCAGCCATCGCGCGTACTGGACGCCGATGTTGTGGCGGCGGATCACCTCGTTCGGATCTTCGCTGGCCTTCCTCAGCTCGGCCTTGAGTTGCGCCATGTCGATGCCGTCGTCGTCGGCCTTCTTGTTCAGCGTCTTGCGCTTCGCACGAATGCGGCCTTCCTCTTTTTCGAGCATGATGTGCTCGTTCAGGATGCGGTCGAAGACCTCCTTGGTCGGGCCGCCGTTGTCATTGCTTTCGAGAACTCGTCCAGCCATCGGGCTCGGTCCTTATCGGTTCGTGTGATCTGGGCGGAGGCGACGCGAGGGGGATCGGACGTCGCCTCCTGTTCCCGGCCGCGAGGGGGATGCGGCCGGGCGTTGGCTATCTCTGCGAGAGGGCGCTGCGACCGGGCGGCGGGTCGCCCATCAGGCTGGACGTGACGCTGCGGGCCGGTGCCGGCGTCGGTTGCGCGGCCGGACGGGTCTGCGGCGGATCGGCCCGCTGAACAGCCTTGCGGGCGGTCTCATCGGCCCAGCGCGGCAGCACTACCTCGATCTCGCCGCTCTCCAGCTTCTCCCACTGGCACCACCTGCCGGTCTCGCCGCGATCGACGAACAGCGGCTGGTGGCCGAGGGGCAGCGAATAATAGACCCCGCCCTTCCCGGCTTCCTTCGCCGCGAGTTCGGCCTGGCCCTTGGAGTTGTTCTTCTGAAGCCGGATGATGCCGTGATGCTCGCCGCTGCCGATCTGGACGACGATCTTGTCGCCTGCGGACCAGCCGAGTTCTGTGATCGCCGCGGGCGTGAAGGTGAGCGACAGCTTCGCCGAGGCGCTGCGCATCTTCTTCAGGCCGGCCTTGATGCCGGTGCCGACGCTCGGCGCCTTCAGTTCGATCTTCGCCAGTTCGAACGCCATCAGGCCGCCTCCGTCTCGGGCTCCGCCAGCGCGATGGCGCGAAGCGTCTTTTCGTAGAACTCGTCGAGGATGGCGCGAGGGTCGTCGCCGGATACGGCCGCCAGCGTCATGATGGACGGCGCCAGCATGTCCGACATCAGCGAGACCGTGATCCGCTGATATGCCTCCTCGCCGAGGTTGGTCCTGGCGTGGTCCTCGAGCATCAATGTCGTGCGGAGGGTCGGCGCCTTGCGCGCGCCGTCCCACAACCGGATCGACCTGACGAGATCGGGGTTGCCGCCCTTCCCGCCACCGGGCTGTGACGCATCGCGGGATATCGCGGTGTCCGACCAGCCCGTTTCAGACTGGAGCGCGGTCACGAGGCCGATCAGGAAGGTGTTGCTGTATCGCAACGTCAGTGTCGGGGTGTTGCTCATATCCGCTTTATGTCGGTTTTATCCGACATTGGCAAGCGGCTAGTGTCGTTTTTTTCTGTATCGACACCCATGTGGAAAATCTGTTGATAGCGAGTCCTTAGGAGGTGGAGCGATAGGAGACGATATGAAACTCGACACTGAGCGGTTGGCGAACCGACTGAAGGTCGCCGGCTACAACAAGAAAACCGCATCGGAAGCGATCGGCATGAACCGGACCTGGCTCTACAGCGTCATGGCCGGCGCCGAGCCGCGTGCCGGATCCATCCGCCTGCTGGCCGACCTGCTCGACTGCGATATCGAGTATCTCTACGGCGAGCAGGATGAGCCTCGCCGCCTGGGCGGCGCGCCACGCCCTTCACCGGCTCAGTCCTCGACAGCGATGCCGCGGAAAGGATCCGTGCAGATACCGTTGACCGGCGTGACCCAGGCCGGCGCATGGCTCGAGGTCGACGAGCTCTACGAGCCGTCGGAGTTCATCACGATCGACGTCGACCCGAATTTCCCGAACGCGCGCAAGATGGTCTACGAGGTCCGCGGCGACTCCATGAACCTCGCCGGCATCCTGGAGAACGATCGAATCGTCTGCTGGGACGTCCATGACTATCCGTTCGAGCTGCGTGACGGCGATGACGTCGTGGTTGAGCGCGCGCGCGACGGCGGGCATCTGCGCGAATGGACGGTCAAGCGGTTCTATCGCCACCCGGACGGGATGCAGGAGCTTCGGCCGATCTCGTCGAACAAGGCGCACAAGAGCTTCCGCATCATGCCGGATGACGAGATGGACAATGGCGAGACCATCGCCATCATCGCAATCGTCGAGGACATCATCCGCAAGCACAGGCGGCGGATCGACCTCTGAGGCGTCACGCCACTCCATCGCTGTCTTCGCTCAGGAGCGAACAGCCCGCGCCGATCCGGTTCATCTCGTGCTCGACCGCTGCCTCGAACAGCCGGCGCTCCTCGGCGGCGTTCTCCGGCGACACGCCGACGGCGAGGAACTGGTTCTCGATCCCCGAAAATATCTGTTCGCGCCACCGGGCCTTCTGCTTCTCGGTGCCCGGCCCTGCGAGCCTCTGCGCCGTGTAGCAGACCTTGTGCACCCGCATCACCGACGGGAACGGGATGACATGGCATAGGCGCTCGCCCGGCGCCTCGATCGGCCGCGGATTGTTGTCGTACATCATGCCGCCACTCCTTCCGTCAGGTCGACCGCCTTCAGCGCGTCGGCAAACCGGGCCGTGATCGCCGCCAGCGCCAGGCCCTTCAGCCGGGCGCGCTCCCCCTCTGGAAGGCGAGCGAAGCTCCCTGTGCCGTGAACATTGTCGTAGCAGGGGCGGGCATTGCAGGACGCGCCGCGTTTGAGGCTCTGCATCCACGAGCCGAGAGCTTCTGCGTCTCGCTCGTAGGATTCGAATGATCCACAGCCGTTGAAGACTTCTCTCTCGAAGAGATCATCGGAAGGCGCGTCAGCGCTCTTTTTCAGGGTGGAATATTCAGGGTGAATCTTTTCAGGGTAAAGGGATGGCACCCTGCCACTATCGGTAATTTGCACGGTGCCACTCTCGGTGCGTGGCACCGTGCCACTCTCGGTGGGGCAATCGTCGTTCGCCGAGTGTTGCACGGTGCCACTCTCGGTGCCCCCGTCCAGAAACTTCCTCATCGCTTCAAGCGTCCGCGGCTCGCCTTCCGGCATTGCCAGCCGGATCTCGCGTCGCTGGCCGGTGATCTTGCCGTTCGTCTGGATCGTGATGGTCCTGGTGATGATGAGACCATGCGCTTCGAGCACGCGGAGCCCCTGCCCCACACTCCAGAGACTGCACCTGGCTCGCGCCGCCAACTGTTCGCTGCTGATCCACGAGACCTTGTCCCTGATGTTCGTTCTGTTCTGGATCGAGGGGATCAGCCGCGCGCCCTGCAGATCCTTGGAACAGATGCCGGAAGCGATCTCTCCCCAGAACTCACGCATGTCTCGCATACCCTTTGCGTCGGACGGCCATTCGAGAAGATGCGCTTTTGCGCGGACGATAGTCTTGCTTTTCCGCTTGCCGCCGGGGTACTTTCCATCGTGGAAGGTCGCATTTCCATCGCCCCGGTTGCCGTCCTCAGCGGCGCCGGGGTTTTCTTTTGCCATCGCGTGCATTTTTCGCTCCAGAGCGTTCGAGTGAAGCGACCGTTATCCACCTCGAATCCAACATCGTCAATCACGATGATCCGTTCTTTCGCTGGCTGCCGGCATCATTAGTCGTAAAAAACCGACACCGTGCATTGCCAAGTCGGATAAAAGCGACTAATCCTGCTCTCGTTCCCACAAGAATGCAGGACGCACCGATGAGCGCACCAGCCGAAGAACCTCACGTCACGATCAAGAGCATCGACGAGGCGGTCGCCGAGAACGTCGCCAACCGCGGCCCGGCCAATCGCTACCGCGCCATGGGCGTCGCTGGCCTCTGCGGCGAAATGGACGCTGAAACCGGCGACATCGTCGAGATGGAAGAGGAAGAGACGACGTGGTGCGTCGTTTCAGAGGCTCACACCGCTCTCGATGTGATGACCGGCGACGCGGCTGTCTTCGCCATCTGCGAGACGCTGGCCGACGCCGAGATCGTCGCCGAAGCCCTCAACAAGCACTTCGCGAACTGACGCAGCCCGGCGGCTGCGGCCGCCATTCTTTTCCCGATTACGACAGGAGCGCTTTCATGCGCGGATTTGCAGCAGCAGCCTTGCTGGAGGTGTTTCAGGACGCCTTTGGCCCATTCCGTACCGGAGGCGGCGAAACCGCCGACCAGCGGGCGAAACGAAAGAACCGTGTCCAGAAGGAGAAGGAACGGCTCGCATCGAACCGCAGTCGCGCCGCCCCAGACGGATCACGCGAGACCCGGCAGCAGGTCAGGGCAGAAGGCAGGCCGCAAGGCGCGGCGGACGCGCACCGACGGACAGCGCGGTTCCTTCTTCGACGACTTCTGGCACGCGCACCGCTTCCCCGTAGCACGGCTCTCGCAGGTCGGCTCCCGCAAGTCGGTGCGGCACTTCGCGAAGAAGCGCTGATCCCTCCCTTTTCCCCCTCGAATATCAGGAGCGCCCGATGAGCGCGACGACCTATGAGCCTTCCGACTGGACATGGTGGCAGGAGGCTCTTGCCGACCCCGCCAAGGTGAAGAATGGCACGCTGCCGGTCCACGACGCCGAGCCCTTCACCGGCTTCTTCCGCACCAAGGGAAAGAACGAGCCGGTCGCCTTCTGGTATGTCGACGGTGCCCTTCAGTGCCACATCAGCGGCAAGGCCGTCTCCGAAGAGTTCGGCCGCAGCCAGTGGACCTGGTGCTGCCGGCGTCCGGTTTCCCATGAGGCGTACACCGCCAAGGTCACCGACGGCGAATGGCCGGACGAGGTCGTCGTCGAGATCAACGGCGAGAAGCAGTCGTCTGCCACGAAGGTGAAAGCCAAGCCTGCCGACGAGAAGGAGGCAGCCCCTGCCGGCGTCGGTCTGCCCGGCCGGGGATCCAAGCCGAAGGCGAAGAAAGCCGAGGAACATCAGGCATCTGAGGCGGCCGGTAAATCGACCGCCGAGGAGCCGAATCCCCGCGCAGTGATCGGCGACAACTCCGCCGGCGCCGATGGCGTTGACCAGGAGTTCGAGGACATCCGCGAGGAGATCGAGACGTGGAAACGCGAGCTCGACAAGCTGCTGAAGGACGGCGACCCGATGGTGAAGGCGGAGGCCGACAAGGTTTCCGACATCGGCGACAAGCTGGGCGAACTGTGGAAGCGCGCCGACACGCTGCGCGACACCCGCAAGCGGCCGCACCTCGAAGCTGGCCGTGCCGTCGACGGGCTGTTCAAGCCGGTGCTGAATATCGCCGACGATGAGAAGCGCCGGGCAAAGCGCGCCCTCGCTCCCTTCCTGAAGAAGCTCCAGGAGGAGGAGAACGAGCGCCGCCGCAAGGAAGATGAGCGCCGGCGGAAAGAGGCAGAGGCCAACGCCGAGAAGACGCTCGACGACACGCCGCCGCCGGCTGCCGAGCCCGCGCCGTCCCGCAAAGCGCACGTCGGCAACCGCCGCTCGACCGGGCTGGTGAAGCGCAAGGTCGTCGTGGTCGACGACTATCTGGCGATCGCCACCCACCTGCTCGCCGACGGAAAGCAGCCGGTGCCGGACCTCGCCGAGGTGCTGAGGAAGATCGCCTTCCGCCAGATACAGGCGGGTGTCGAGGTTCCCGGCGCCCGTGTCGAGGAAGTCGAGGAGGTTCGCTGAGATGGTCCTCCCGCAGCATGAAGGCTGGGTTGCTTGGGCCGGCGGAAAGTCCGCCCCCGTCGGCGATGACGTTATTGTCGAAGTGAAATACCGCGGCGAGCTTCGCCACGTCGCAACGATGCCGGCCGGCAACTTCAGTTGGGCCCATTGGGGCGATGGCACAGACATCATTGCCTATCGCTTCGTGGCGCAAAAGCTAAGCCTGGAGTCCGGCAAAATATACCTGGACGAAGACGGCTACGTGCATGGCCCTATGGTCGAGACTGAGAGCGTCTTCTATGCCGGCGGCATGGGGTCGTGGCTGCCCGACGGTGAGCCTGCTGACAGCGATTCGGTCCGCCTGATCGGCGAGTGGATCGCCCCGGTCCCGCAGCACGCCGCCGAGGAGAACGAGCGGCTACGGCGGCAGGTCCGGCAACTGCAGACGCGCATTGACGTCTTCGATGGCCTTTCGCGCGCCGATGCGAACAATCTCGCCAAGCGGCTTTTCGTGGACGGCGTTGCAAAGGATCGGCACCGCTCGAAGGTCTTCCACGAGTGCTTGATCGCCGTCGACAAGCTGCTGGCCCAAGTCGAGCGCTACCGCGAGGACCGTGCTGACCTGATGCTCGCCGAAGGGCGCATGGAAGCGCACGAGAGCGCGGTGAACATGCAGGTGCTCGCCCTGTGCGATTTGGTGGGTCGGCGCGTCCACGACCGCCTCCGCCACGATCAGCGCGCGCTCTTCGGCTGCCTTGCCGACGGCATCAACTTCCTCGTCCTGAACCAACGCCTGATGGAGAGCGAGATGGCCTCCGCAGAGGAGAAGTCATGAGCAACGAACTGACCACTGCCGCCGGCGGGCCTAACACCTTCGTCGCCGCCCAGGCAGCGAAGGCAATCATTCCAGGCACGTTCGCCGCTGTCTGGGAAATGTCGGCCCTGATCGCGGCCTCCGGCATGGCGCCGAAAGACATGAAGAGCCGAGAGCAGGTGGCCGTGGCTTTGCTCCACGGTCTCGAAATCGGGCTGACGCCTATGGCGGCCTTGCAGTCGATCGCCGTCATCAACGGCCGCCCCTCAATCTGGGGTGACGGCGCGATCGGCCTCGTCCGCGGCTCTGGCCTTTGCGAGTACGTCAAGGAATGGACGGAAGGCGAAGGCGACGAGATGGTCGCATGGTGCGAGGTGAAGCGGAAGAGCGGCGAGGTCCGGAAGGAATGCTTCTCGGTCGCCGAAGCTAAGCGGGCACAACTCTGGGGTAAATCTGGACCGTGGGCGCAGTATCCCCGCCGCATGCTCGCGATGCGCGCCCGTGCATGGGTGCTCCGCGACACCTTCGCCGATGTGCTCCGCGGCCTCGCCATCGCTGAGGAGATTCGGGACATCTCGCCCGATTACGATCAGCCACCCGCACCGCCGGCGCCGCCGAAAAAGGTTGATGATTCCCCCGCACCGGCCGGTGACGAAACCGGGCAGAAGGAGGCTGAGAAGCCTGCGGATGCTGAGGCGAAGGGTGGTGACGAAAAGCCACCCGAGGACAAGAAGCCCGCCGAGGGATCGGGCCCGCCGGTTCCGCCGAAATCCTCCGCCAAGCGCGAGCAGACGATCGACGCCGATCCGTTCGATAAGGTCGTGGCCGACTTCGAGAAGGTCATGGCGAAGGCCACCACCGTCGCCGAGGTCGAATCCATCTGGGCGAACGGCCAGCCAGCGCACGAGACCGAGGCGCAGTTCCTCGCGCTGAAGGCCGTCGGCCAGAAGCACAAGCGCCGATGCAAGGCAGCCGAGGAGGCCGCGAAGGCGAAGGACGATGGCGGCCTGCCCGACGAGGGCGGCGATGCAGCGAGCGGTGTGGCCGATAGCGGCGCCACCGGCGGCGACGGCTTCGACCCGAAGGCGTTCCGGAGCGACATCCTCGAACGGCTGGAGGCTGCACAGACGCCGGAATCGGTCGAGGAATGCCTTGCCGAGGTCGAGGCGGCCGTCGAAGCCGGGCAGCTTTCCGAGAGCGATAAGGTCGAGCACCTCGACGACCACTTCGCCGAAGCCTTCGAGCGGCTTGGCTGATCAATGCCGGTCGAACTCCTCATGTACCGCCGCGGCGAGGCGCTGATCGCCGCGGCACCACGGGACAAAGCCGAGATCGAGCGGCTGCCGGTCCGCGGCGTCGTCACCGTCACAGCGTCGCAACGGCCCCACCAGGCGCTCATCGGCTGGTATCGATCCCTCCTCCATCGGCTGGTCGAGATGACCGGCATGTGGCCGACCGAAGATCAGGCGCACCGGCAACTCCTGATCAGGTGCGGCTACTGCGAGGCGATCGTTCTGAACGGCCAAGGCGATGTCCGCGCCATCCCGGTATCAACAGCCGAGTGGGATGGAACCGACTGGACCCGATATATCGACGTGCTGATGGCGAAGCTCGCAACCGACATCATCCCGGAGATCAGCGACTTGGACCTGCGGGAGAGTGTCGAGGCCATGGCCGGCATGACCTTCGAACAGGCTACGAAAGCGGGCGCCGTATAGCACAGAACTGTTCTATTCTGAAGAAAACAACGAAATTGCCAAGCTCTCCTTACGTTGCAACCATGCGGAGTCGTCGGAAATCGCCGACCAAACCCGACAGGAAACAGCCATGATCCTCGAACTGATTGAAGCATCACATAGTACCGAAGCCGACTTCCTTTCCTCCCTGAATGTGATCGACCTCGCTGACGTTGCATGGCCTTTGCCCAACGCCGAGGCGGTGAGCCCGGCCGATTACTGGTCCGCCTACATCGCCGGCTCGCACAAGGCGCTGGCGGAGATCGGTCTGCGCATGGTCGACGGCCGCGCATGCAAGGTGTTCGCCACCTTCGATCCGAAGCAGCGCGGCGGCGTGGCCATGGCGATCGAGGTCGGCACCCGCGAGCCCCACTTCTTCACCTGGACGAACTGCAACCATCACTACGATGCGCGGCACGATCGGCTGATGTCGGTCTACCAGTGCGAGCGGTGCGGCCACTCCTACAACATCTCAGCGGAGGGTTGAGCGATGGATCTCGCCGACGATCAGATGGCCGCCGCCATGCACGGTGCCCCGCATGAAGTCCGGTGGTCGTTCATCGAGCGTCCGACCGGTCCGCAGCCCCTGCCCGGATGGTGCAAGGGTGCGCAGATCTTCTGGCTGGACGGATACGGCAACTCGCCTGACGTCCGGCTGAAGGTCATCGGCGAAGCAAGAGACTGGCCGGAGAAGCGGTTCCGCCGCGAGGGGAACCGCTACATCGCCGAGAGTGGCGACGGCCGCGTCGAGCAGTATGCCCATGACGGCGGCGTCTCGATGGTGAAGTTGCGCCGGTGGCGGTCGGAGGACGGATCGCTGCGCACTTGGCGCCGGAGCGGCCCTGAGTGGGCTGAGGCGGGGTCGAAAGCGATCGGACGAATGGTCGTTGATGGCAATCTCGTCGAGTATGGCAACGAGCCCGGAGAATGGGTCGAAGTTGACCTTCTCGCCACGACAAAGCAGCAGGGTTTCGGTGGCGCCGAGATACCGATCAAGATGGAAGATGGGTCCGATCTCGTCCTGCGAGGTCCATGGCATGTGGGTGCGCCCCAGGGATTCGTGGAGACCGCCTATGTCGATGTCGGCAAGCCGGTGGCACCATATTACTCGAAGCGCCCATGGCACCAGCGCACGGGAATGGGCGGACTCTATCTCCGCGAAGACCTGTTCATCCGCATCATGTCGCGCTTCGCCGCGCACATTCCCCTCGTCAGGGTGAAGCACCTGTATGGCTGGCGCGTCGAGCCGATCAAGCCGGAATGGGATGCACCGAAGGCGATCATCTACGATCGGGAATGGCAGGCGAAAGCCGCGGCCAGGGAAGCATTGAAGCGGGAAGTGGCATGAGCACCCTCGTCTTCAAGACCGAGACGTCTGGGCTCGTGAAATTCGACCGGCCGCTCTCCGACCAGTCGCAGCCGCGCATGGTGCAGCTTGGCGCCGTCATCTACGACGGCAAGCGCGCCGAGGCAGCATCCATGTGCTTCCTGATCCGGCCGGACGGCTGGACGTCGGCAGAGGACGCCCGGAAAGTCCACTCGATCACGCCCCGCCGGGCCGAGCTCTACGGCATCCGCGTGAAGAGCGCCCTCGCCTGCTTCATGGACAT
Organism: Aurantimonas sp.; assembly: GCF_964217435.1. Taxonomy (NCBI): domain Bacteria; kingdom Pseudomonadati; phylum Pseudomonadota; class Alphaproteobacteria; order Hyphomicrobiales; family Aurantimonadaceae; genus Aurantimonas; species Aurantimonas sp. Next base: position 39,966 of record NZ_CAXPJM010000004.1, read on the forward strand.
GGTCCGGTCCGCCGGCGAGGTAATCGCCTACAACGAGGCGTTCGACAGCGCGGTGATCGACATCGAGCTTCTGCGGATCAAGGCCGCGCCGCCGGAGTGGCGCCGCCCTGGCCTGCGCCGGTCGTGCGCGATGGTCGAAGCCGGCCAGGTCGCCAACGGCGGCAAGTCGATGAAGCTCCCCGCCGCCCACCTCGCCCTCACCGGCGACGAATACGTGCCGACCCACAACGGGCTCGACGATGCGCGGGCGGCCGCGCGGATTTGGTTCGCAACCTGCGACAAACGAGAGAGGGCAGCCTGATGGGCGAGATGACCGCAATTTCATGGTGCGACCACCGGGCACGGCAATGCCTTTCGGCGTGAACTCTGAGACCGGTTGCCCCGGGCCGGCTCCTATGCCCGCAAGGGATGGGGATCGTATTCAGGCGCGGCAGCGGATCAACGTCGAAGTCCGCACCGGACGTCGGCCGCATCCCAACACGCTCCCGTGCACCGACTGCGGGCACGTCTGGAGCGAAGGCCAGCGCCGGCACGAATACGATCACCACCTCGGCTACGGCTCCGCGCACCACCACGACGTCGAGCCGGTCTGCACCGAATGCCACGCGAAGCGCGATAGCGCGAAGGCCAAGCAGACGCACTGCTGTCGTGGCCATGAATTCACGCCAGCGAACACGCGGATCAAGACCAACGGCACGAGAGAGTGCCGGACCTGCAGGCGCCTTTGGGACAGCAATCAGAACCGCGGCCGCGATGCCGCTTACTGGCGCGCCTATCGCGCGAGGAGGAAGCTAAATGGCTGAAAATACGAAAATCTCGTGGTGCGACTTCACGCACAACCACTGGATCGGGTGCCTGAAAGTCTCGCCAGCCTGCGACGGCTGCTATGCCGAGGCGATGATGGACAAGCGCTATGGGCGGGTCCAGTGGGGTGCTCCAGGTAAGGGCGCTGGAACCCGGTCGCTCACGTCTGAGGCGAACCGCCGCAAGCCGCTGTCGTGGAATCGGCGCGCGGCGAAGGACGGCACGCGGCCGTTCGTCTTCTGCTCGTCGCTGGCGGACGTTTTCGACAACCAGGTGCCGGAGGAGTGGCGCCGCGACATGTTCGACCTGATCCGCGCAACGCCGAACCTCATCTGGCTCCTCCTGACGAAGCGGCCGCAGAACATCGTGAAGATGGCCGAGGCGTGCGGCGGGCTGCCGGCGAACGCGGCGATCGGAACGACGGTCGAGGATCAGGAGCGGGCGAACAAGAACGTGCCGGCGCTGATCGATGCGAAGTTCCTCTTGTCGCCGGCGTTCGCCTTCCTCTCCTGCGAGCCGCTACTCGGGCCGATCGACCTGCAATGGCCTGAGGCCGTCTGGCCCGAAGGTCCGCCGATGTGCTGCAGCGGACACGAGTGCGGCTGCCGGGGTCTGCCGACGGACCCGCCGCTCATCTACGGCCTCGATTGGATCATCACCGGCGGCGAGACTGACCAGGGCGGCCACAAGGCGCGGCCGTCGAACCCGGACTGGTTCCGCTCGATCCGCGACCAGTGCGCAGCGGCCAGCGTCGCCTACCACCACAAGCAGAACGGCGAATGGGCGCCGGGATCGCTCTTCCCCGAAAGCGAGACGATCCCCAGCGGACACGCCTACCACTTCAACGAAGGCGACGACGATAACGCTGCCGTCTGGCGCGTCGGCAAAGCCCGCAGCGGACGGACGATCGACGGCGTGACGCACGATGCCTTCCCGGCGATCAGAGGGACCGCAGCATGACCGATAGACCGATCCTATTCTCCGGCCCGATGGTGCGAGCCATCCTCGACGGGCGGAAGACGCAGACGCGGAGGGTGCTGGGCACCAGCAATAACCCGTTCAGCCTGTTCTGCAACGGATGGTCGGACGCCTACGTCCTTGACCCCGGCAACGCCGAATGGCGCCAGCGCGAGGTTCGCTTCGAGATCGGCGATCGGCTCTACGTCCGCGAGGCGTGGCGCACGCTCCAGGCGAACGATTGCATCGCACCGCGGAATCTCCCCCAAGACCCGTCGAAGGTGACCTTCGAGGCCGACCCGGAGAGACGCAACCCGCTGTGGGCCTTCGGCAGGCTTCGCCCCGGCATGCATATGCCGCGCTGGGCATCGCGCCTGACGCTGGCCGTCACCGACGTGCGTGTGCAGCGGTTGCAGGCCATCAGCGAGGCCGACGCCATCGCCGAGGGGATCGAGTTCGTCACACGAACGACCAGTGGCGACTTCTACCGAAATTTCCAGAACGCCGGTTGTCCACTGATGGCTTACGGTGCTTACCGATCGCTTTGGGACAGCCTCAACGAGATGCGCGGCTACGGCTGGGATGCGAACCCGTGGGTGGTGGCGGTGTCGTTCACCGTCCACCGGGCGAACATCGACGCTATGCCGGCACAGGCGGCGTGACATGGCCGGCATGATCCCCCGTCCCGATTCCGCATTCGCGCTCGACCCGTCCGGCAAGGAAACCCGCCGGCGCGAGGATCCGAAGCACCTGGCGTTCCTGCGCACCCTGCCGTCGGTCGTGTCCGGCGCCTATGGCGTGGAGGCGTGCCACCTGCGCGCCGCCTCGCCGAAGCACCGGAAACAGAGCACAGGCAAGGGCCGCAAGCCGGACGACCGGTTCTGCCTCCCCCTCACGCCGGCAGAACACCGCCAGCAGCACTCGATGAACGAGCTCGAGTTCTGGCGCATCCACGGCATCGATGATCCGTTCGCGATCGCTCTTGCCCTCTATGCCGTCACTGGCAACGAGGCCGAGGCGCTGAAGGTGATCATGTTCGCCGGCGCGCGCGGGTGACGTCTGTGACGGTCGAGCGCCTCTTCCTCACGGATATGGAAATCGGCCAGCGGCTCGGGCTCAAGAAGGAGTCCGTGCCGGAGCGCTTGGCCGTGCTCGAGCGCAGCGGTTTCCCGCCCCCGGATCCGCTCTTCGACAACAAGCGGTACTGGCCTGCCGTGAAGGAATTCCTTGACCGTCGTTTCGGACTGGCGCCGGATAGGCCGGGGGCAACGTCGCCTCTGAGGCCAGACGGAAGGGAAAACTGGTGAAAACACCCGGTCTTCAACGACGAAAGCGGAAGGATGGGCAGGCGCTCTATTGGGTTGCCAAGGCCATCTCGAAAAAGGCGGTCGACTATCCGACGCCGACGATCCGCATTCACACCGACGACGAGGTGGAGGTGTCTCGCCTCTGCCAGCGATACACGGCCGAGCTCCTCGAATGGCTCGGGATGCACGGCACGGCTGCGGCCGCACGCTTCGATGGCACGCTGAGGGGGCTGATCACTCTCTACCGGAAGGTGGACGAGAGCCCCTACTTTTCGGTCAAGCACAACACACGGCGCATGTATGACGAGTCGCTCGACCTCCTAGAGCGCACGGTCGGAGATCGTCAACTGGCCCGCCTGAACGGTGGCGACTTCCGGCGCTGGTACAAGAAGCTGCGCGAGCCGAGAGAGCCGGATGGTCCCGAGCGGATGCGCCGCGCCTTCAAGGCGATGCAACTTCTCCGGATCGCCGTGAAGTTCGGCGTGACCGAGGATCTGCCGGAATGCGTCCGGCTGGCGACGATCCTCGAGGCGATGCGCTTCGAAAGCCCGTCGACCAGGTCGGCCTTCGTCACCTATGCGCAGAGCGAGGCCATCATCCGAAAGGCGATCGAACTGGAGCGGCCGTCCATCGCCATCGCGCAGGCCCTGCAGTTCGAACTCACCCTGCGCCAGATCGACGTCATCGGTGCATGGGAGAAGATCGACGGGCCGTCCGGCGGCATCGTGGACCGCGGCCAGCGGTGGAGCGGTGGGGTTCTCTGGTCTGAGATCGACAGCGCAGGCGTGCTCCGGAAGAAGACCACGAAGACCGGGCAGGAGGCGATCCACGACACGAAAGCCTATCCGCTTGTCGAGGAGTGCCTCGCACTGATTCCGCAGGAAGCGCGCTTGGGCCCTATCGTCAAGAACGAGACCACCGGCCTTCCTTATCGCTATCGGAATTTCTACCAGATGTGGCGGGCGATCGCGCGCAAGGCTGGCGTGCCGGATGGCGTCTGGAACCGCGACAGCCGTGCCGGCGGCGTCACAGAGGGCACAGACGCAGGCGTCGATCTGGAATCGATGCGGCATCATGCCAATCACGCCAATGCGGCGACGACGGCGCTCTACAGCCGCCGAACGCTGGGGAAGACGAGGGCTGTGGCGGTCGCGAGAATGGCCGCTAGAAGTCGCAACGACACATGAACCTATCGCAACGCCTCACCAGCAAAAACAATGCCCCTCGCCAAATTCCTAATCTGAGGGTCACTGGTTCGAATCCAGTCGGGATCACCAATTGCTTTGCGCCCTGCGGCAGGGCCATGCGAGATCCTCCCCGCGTACCCATGCACGGGGATATACAAGCTACAACCGAATACACCGCGTTGAGCAGCCACTGATCCCAGTCTGTTAATGTTCCGATTCTCCCGAAGCGTTGCTTCGATTGCTAGTGCTGACGCTGGCCCTCGCACACTTCGGCACGATGCAACGCCCCGCCAGCGCGCCTTCAACGCACCGGTTCACCGTGAACTCCCCGTAACCGTTAAGTATTTTAGTAAGCAGGGGTCATCTAACACTCTATCCAAACAAGGCCACTTGCATCTGCAGTGAGGGGATGGGATGTGTGCCCTCAGAAATACAACGCGAATCTGTCTATGACGTGAGATGCAGGCCAACCGGTGATGTTGCACCATAATTGTCTCGGGGTATCGGCGGAGTGGAGAGCACTAGGTCGCGGCCAACAATCGTGTTGCTTACAGCCGGAGTTCGCCGGAAGCATCCGTCCCTGAATTGACGCTCTCTCCTTATGTGGTCCATCCGCCTGCGTCGTAGATCAAGGACCAGTCCAAACAGTGAGGTCATCCACTCAGGATGGATGAGCCAGAAAGAACCAATCCAAAATACATGCATACATTCATGGACTTCATGAGACGGATCTTTGCGTGGCATCACTGGATCCCCATTAGTATCGACCTGCGCCGCTCGCCTTTTGATCTTCGCCCGCTAACGGCCACGTCTGCTCCGACGCTAATACAGCGAGGGGTCCAGAATCGTTCTCGCATCCTCATGTCGGCCAAAACCAATGTTGAGAATTCGTCAGCAACGCAGAAGGCGCTCCAACGCCCGGCGGAGAGGACTGCCCGGCGGCCGCATGATATTGTGAGCGTCACCTGGGATTACGACTTCCTGAAAGGCTGCTTGCTCGCAACGACGCTACTGGCACTCACGACCGGCGTTATCCTCTGGGCGGTCTGGAGCGCGTTATCGTCATTGATCGGTTTACTTTTCTAATCTCTTCAGAAGACCTCGGCGAGTTAGTGGCGGACCCGACCGGACGCCCTGGTCAAACCTGTGCAGCATCCTCATGCCACCCCGTCGCCGGTGTCGGAACTGGTACACTCCCTCTGCCCGCCGCCGGCTTTCCCTATATCGCGACTTCCACGCGGTTGCGGCCGCGGTCCTTGGCGAGGAAGAGCGCCTCGTCGGCGGCCTTGAAGAGGCGCTTGAAGGACAGGTCTTCCCCTTCCTGCGTGGCGATGCCGACACTGACGGTCACGTTGCCGCTCTCTTGATCGCCGTGGAAGACCTTGTCGTCCACCGCAAGCCGGATCCGTTCGGCGGTTTGCAGGGCCGCTTCCGGGGTGGCATCGGCCATCGCCACGACGATCTCCTCGCCGCCGAAGCGGGCAATCGCATCGGATTTGCGGACATTGGCCCGCACCACGTCCGCCACCTTCAAGAGGATCGTGTCCCCGACATCGTGGCCGTATGTGTCATTGACCTGCTTGAATCGGTCGATGTCGATGACGAGCACTGAGATCGGCCGGCCATTGCGCCGTGCCACTTCAACCATCTCGCTGGTGCGACGCTCCAGATGGCGGCGATTGGGCAAAAGGGTCAGCGGATCGGTCGACGCCTCCGCCTCCAGCGCGCGGCCAAAAACGAAGGCCTTGCGCTCGCTGCAGAGAAAGCGACCGAGGACGAGAACCCCGATCACGTCCGCAACCGTCATCGGACCGATGGTCCGCAGGAAGATCTGCGACGCGTTGTCGACGGGCACCGTCAGGATGAAGAGAAACGGCACATTGCAGAGAAGGCCGAGCACGAGGAGGTCGCGGGTGCGGGCCGGCTGCATCTTCTCGAAAACGAAATGAGCGAAATAGGCACCGATGGCCGCGATGGCCACGATGTTCGCGATCCCGCTCATCGTACCCGAGCCGCCGAGATGCAGCCGGAAAAGACTGGTGACCAGCGCGGCCACCGTCGCGGCTCCCGGTCCGCCGAATGGGGCCGCCAGGACCAGCATGACCGCCCGCGGGTCGATGCGCAGGCCCGGCGCCAGTTCGACCGCATTGGCGATCGACAGCGATGCCCCGACACCGAACAAGAGGCCCAGTGCAAGGCTTCGCCCAAGCCCCGGCTCGGCTTTACGCAGGGCCCAGCCATACATCATCGTCACCAGCGCGAAGATGCCGAGGCCGTTCACGACGCCGAGAAAGAAACCCATATTTGGCAAAGTTCTGGCTCCGATCCTGCCGCCTCTATCTGCAATAGCCGCGACGGGTTACGAAGCCACAAACACCGGGAACGACACGGCTATCGGCCGCAGGAGAAATTCGGGCCTGCTGCGAGACCGGTTGGCCGGGGCCTTTTTCGGTGCCGTGCGGCCGCCTCCCGTGACCGGACAATGCTGTCGATGCAGGATCGCGCCATGACCAGACAACGATCGTCCCTCGGCCTGTTCGGCGTCTTCGGGCGATCCGAGGATCTGAAACAGCTCGACAGCGCTCTGCGCTCCGTCGATCTTCATCCCAGGATGGTGCCGGAAGCGGTGAAGCTGGCGGTGGTCAGGCTGATGCAGGATCATGCGATCGGGGCGTTTCCCGCGCCGCAGGCCTACCGTGCCGCGGCCGAGATCCTCGGCTATTGCATGATCGGCGCGGAAGGCTTTGCCGGCGCCAACGACGTCGATCTGGCATTGCGGGTCGGCGAGCGGATCGAACGCGCCATGGAGGCGGGGGACAGCCTCGACGCCCAGATCGTGCTGGTCACGATGACCGCCCGGGTGATCCAGCCGAGCGTCGTCGAACGCTTCGAACTGACGCTCGATACGCAATAGCGTCCCTCCCCGGGGGAGGCTGCAGGCTATTTCGCGATGCGCAGGCTCGAGACCTGTTCGGTGATGGAGTCGAACGCCGCCATCAAGTCGCTCGAGCTCTTGGCGTCGTAATAGAGCTTCTTCGTCGGATCGGTGATGCCGTAGGACGCGCACTGCTCCATCAGCTTCTTCACCGAGGAGCCATCGTTGAGATCGAAGGCGATCGTGAAGATGACGATCCCGTCCTCGCCGGTTGCCTTGCGACCGTCATCCTTGATGTTCTGGCAGATCGCCGCGACCTTCTCGTTCATCGCGGAGACGAAGCTCGATCGGTTCGCCCGCTTGCTGGTCGTGCTGGTGTCATCGAAGATCCGCCCCCAGCTGTGATTGCCATAGGCGTCGTAGGTACTGGCATAGCCGAAGGTGCCGTAGCCGGATTCGTTGTAGTCGTTCTCGTCGCTGCCGTAATTGTTGTCGCCGTCGGTCATTAGCACCAGGACCTTCAGATTGTCCTTGGCGTCGTTGGCTCGGCCCTGGGTGAAGGGTTCGCGGGCCGACAACAGCCGCCAGCCCCAGGCGATGCCTTCGGGAATGTTGGTTTCGCCATCCGCATCCATGGCGTTGATCGCCGCATTGATCGTGGTCTGGTTGTCGGTCAGCGGCGTGACGGGTGTCGACCGGCAGCCACGGTTCGGGCCAGGGTGTTTGCCACGCTGCAAGTCGCTGCCGTCGAAATATTTTGCGACCTTCGACTGGACCGACATTGCCGCTTCGGCCCGCATCGAGCGGCTGCCGTCATCTTCCAGATAGTCGTTGTCGCCCTTGTTGCCATCGTATTCGTCAGGGCCGAAGCTCGGCACAAACAGCGTGTCAGGATTGGCGTAGTTGGGTTCCGCATCCGTGATCGCCAGCCCGTTCGGTCGCGATTCCACGCAGCCCAACCAGGGCCCCAATTCGTTCTTGTGGTGGGCGTTCTCATAGACGAAGAACCGCGTCAGCGGCGTCTTCGAGGAAATCTCCTGCCAGTAGTCGCCCGTCGGGCTCCGCTCCGCCAGATTGACGCCGCGGCTCGTCTTCCAATTGGCCCAGTCGAGATATTCGTTGTGGATCGAGGACCGTCCCTTGGTGTCCATCCATTTTGCGTCGTGATTGTCCGGTCCGATATTGACCGCTGCGGCGAAGGGCACGACGCCGAACTGGACCGGCAGCTTCAGGGTCGAGGACGCGGCGCCCTTCAGGAACTGATCGGTCAGACCGATGGCGGCTTCCTTGATGGTGTCGATCTTGCGCTTGCCGCCACCGGATTTCGGCCGCCCGGTCATCGAGCCGGAATTGTCGAGCACCATGACCAGTTCGATGGACTGGTTCTGGACGACGATCTGGCTTCGGGCCGCGAGCGGAAACGCGCGCCAGTCGAGTTCGCCGGCCGTCACGAAGGAGAGGAGGTCGCCGAAGATGGTCGGATGCCGGCGGGCGGCAGACACCTGCAGAACCGTCGAGCCGTCCTCGTTGAAGATGCCGTCATAGCTGAAGTCGGTGTTCGCGCGCGCATCGGCCCCGGCGTTCTCGAAGAAATAGCCTTCCGCGACCTTCGACAGATGGGAATCCTGCTGGTTGTTGGAATATTCCCGACCGGCGGCCAGCGCTGCGATATCGACCGAATGCTGGAGGTTGCGTTTCGACGCGTAGATCCCGGAGATGTCCACCGCAGCGCCCATGCAGCAGGCGAGGATCGGCAGGGTCAGTCCGAAGACGACCGCCACATTCCCGGATTCCGCCGTCCAGAACCGCTTGCCTGATGCGCTTTTCACGAGATCGATCTCCCCAACGGCCCATTCCTGGCGCGCAAACCTTACCTATGGTCCGTTTCCATATGGTTTCGCGACAGCCGACAATCCGCCGGATGGTCCACGTCCAGGCCTCCCGCATGCCGGACGCATTGACCGCCCCGGCCGAGGCTGCAAGAACACCCGCAATGACCCCGTCCGATGCCGTCTTCGACTGCCAGGCCTGCGGCGCCTGCTGCGCCTATTCGGCCGACTGGCCCCGCTTTTCCATCGAGAGCGACGCCGCGCTCGATCTGATTCCCGCCGCGCTGGTGGCGAGCGATCTCAGCGGCATGCGCTGCGAGAACGACCGCTGCGCCGCGCTTTCCGGGGTGGTTGGCACCGGCACGGGTTGCACGATCTATGCGCTGCGGCCGCAGGTCTGCCGCGAATGCGTTCCCGGGGGCGAGGATTGCCGGATGGCGCGGCAGCGTTTCGGGCTCGACTGTGATATGCTGCCGGCAACGGGCGAGGCAGTCTAGGGCGACAGCCCCCGCTTACCGGCGATCTTGCCGGCGTGAAATCTCGGCCGACTGGCACATATACTCCTGACAGGCAGGTTCGGGTTCTGACCCGACCCCGTGCCACGACCGCATTCAGGAGGCGCCCATGTCGACCCCGCCCGCCGCAAGACCCGGCGACGAAGGCAATGACAACGCGCCGCAGACGGCGGAAAATCTCTGCCGCAGATGTGGTGGATCGGGGACCGTCGATGGCGAGCCCTGCCCGGAATGCAAAGGCACCGGGCGTATCGCCGAAATCGTTGGCGACGCCTGACAACACGGCTCGGCATGCACCGCATCCCGACCATTCTTGAAGAAACGAGGACACAGATGGCAGCCAGGGCAGCCCATGAAGACCGGACCTACAAGGTGACCGAACCGGTCGATCTCGGCGACGGTCTGATCCTCCCGGTGGGGACCTATTCCGGACGCCTGCAATGGACGGAGTTCGCGCAGGTCAACGGACCGCCGCGGATCGTCAGCCAGCGCTTCGTGCTGCCGCTGTCGGCCGAGGAAGTGAAGGGTTTCGGCGGCAAGCTCGGCCGGACCCAGAAGCTGCGCGAGGTGGATATCTCCAAGCTCGTGGCGAACGGCCTCATCGTCGAGGTCTGACGCCGTCGGCATTCGATGCCGAGGATTTCAAAAGGGGCGGCGGTCGGGTTCGACCGGCCGCCCCTTTTCATGTCTGCCCGCCGGACGCGCGGGTCAGGCCGCAAGCGCCTCGTAGGCGTCGACCATCTCGCGGCCAAGCGACTGGGCGACGGCGCGGTTGGTGATCAGGCCGCGATGGACATTCAGCCCGTGCAACAGATGCGGGTCGTCCGACAGCGCCTTCAGACCGTTGTCCGCCAGGGCCAGCCCGAAGGGGAGCGTGGCATTGTTGAGGGCGTGCGCCGAGGTGATCGGCACGGCACCTGGCATGTTGGCGACGCAGTAATGCACCACGCCGTCGATCTCGAAGGTCGGCTCGGCATGTGTGGTGGCGCGCGATGTCTCGAAGCAGCCGCCCTGGTCGATGGCGACATCCACCAGCACCGCGCCCTTCTTCATGCCCGGCAGCATCGCCCGCGTCACCAGCTTCGGCGCCGAGGCGCCGGGGATCAGCACCGCGCCGATGACCGCGTCGGCGGCGAAGACCTCTTCCTCGATCGCCGTACTGGTGGAATAGCGCGTCTGCACCCGGCCGGCGAAGAGATCGTCGAGCTCGCGCAGACGGGCGATCGAGCGGTCGAGGATGGTGACATCCGCCCCTAGGCCGATCGCCATCTTGGCGGCTTCCTTGCCGACCACGCCGCCGCCGATGATGACGACCTTGCCGCAGGCCACACCGGGAACGCCGCCGAGCAGAACCCCGCGGCCGCCATGGGCCTTTTCCAGTGCGTGGGCCGCGGCCTGGATCGACAGGCGGCCCGCGACCTCGGACATCGGTGCGAGCAGCGGCAGCCCCCCGCGTCCGTCGGTCACCGTTTCATAGGCGACCGCGGTGACGCCGGAGGCGATCAGCCCCTCGGTCTGTTTCGGATCGGGCGCGAGATGCAGATAGGTGTAGAGGATCTGGCCCTCGCGCAGTTGCGCCCATTCAGCGGGCTGCGGTTCCTTGACCTTCACCACCATGTCGGCCGTCTTGAAGACCTCCGCGGCGTCCGCCGCGATGGTGGCGCCCGCCGCCTCGTAGTCGGCGTCGCTGGCGTCGATGCCGGCACCGGCGCCGGTCTCGATGATCACCTGGTGGCCGTGACCGACATATTCGCGCGTCGCCGACGGAGTCAGGCCGACGCGGTATTCGTTGTTCTTGATCTCCTTCGGGCAGCCGACGCGCATCCGTTTCCTCCATCTGTGGGCATCTGGATTGAAACGGGGTTCCGACGCAATGTCCCCGCGTTTTCGCCTGCCAGAACCGCGAGGATCGATGCTTTCTTGCGTTTGGGTGCCGTCTTGCGCAAACTTCTGCGGATGGAGACGATCGACCGCTTCGATCTGCAGATCATGCGCACCCTGCAAAGGGAGGGCCGGCTGTCGAACGCGGCGCTGGCCGAGCGGGTCGGTCTGTCGGCTTCGGCCTGCTCACGCCGGCTCGACCGGCTGGAGGCGAGCGGCGCGATCCGCGGCTACCATGCCAAGCTGTCCAACCGGACGCTCGGTCACACCATCACGGTAATCGTCAATATCGGCCTGTCCGGTCAGACCGAGCGGCAACTCGCCGAGTTCGAGGCCGCGGCAAAGGGCTGCCCGAACGTCCTGGTCTGCTTCCTGATGTCGGGGGAATACGACTATCTCTTGCGCGTCGCGGCCCGCGATCTCGAAGACTACGAGCGCATCCACAAGACCTATCTGTCGTCGTTTCCCCATGTGGTGCGGATCAATTCGTCCTTCGCCCTGCGCGAAGTGCTGGACCGAACCACGGTGGGCATCGATCCGAACCTCTGACAGCGCGCCGTGCCGGCCGAACGGTCTGACGCCGGCTCAGCCGACGGCCGTCCGTCCGGCATCGATCATGAACGGATCGGCGGAGGCGGCACGGGCATGTTCGGTGAAGACCCGGCCGACACCGATCAGGATCGGGCGGTCGACGCCGATCCGGGAGACGATGGCGCCGAGATCGGCGAGCGTGCCGGCGGCGCGGGTCTCGTCGTCGCGCGACAGGTTGGCGGCGACCGCGACCGGGGTCGTGGCCGGCAGGCCGTGATGGATCAGACGCTCGGCGATCTTCGCCGCCATCCGGCCGCCCATGTAGAAGACGGTGGTGGCGTGATCGTCGGCCAGCGCATGCCAGTCGAGGTCCTCCGGCAGGCCGCCCTTCTTGGAATGGCCGGTGACGAAGCGCAGCTGCTGGGCCCGGTCGCGATGGGTCAGCGACACGCCGAAGCTCGCCGCCAGCGCCGAGGCGGCGGTGATGCCCGGCACGATGGCGACCGGAATGTTCTCGCGGGCCAGCTCGTCCAGTTCCTCGCCGGCCCGACCGAACACCGACACGTCGCCGGATTTCAGCCGCACCACGTGCTTGCCCGCCTTGGCGAAGCTGACCATCATGGCGTTGATGTCTTCCTGGCGGCAGCTGTCGCGGGCGGCGCGCTTGCCGACCAGCATGCGCCG